>DATBGU010000257.1:0-8025 GCA_036557825.1 Gemmataceae bacterium | reverse complement strand
CAGCACGGCCAGCATGCCTCCGCCGACTTCCTGGAGGAATTCGCGGCGATGCGACGGCGACACGGGACACCTCCCTATGGAACTGATGACGGGAATCGTGAGCCTATTCTAGTAATAACGCGGGCGCGTTACATGGCTTCGACCGCGTCACGGCTCCGCCCGGACACCTCGCTGGTCAGAACGGCCGTACCCCTCTGACTTTCCTCGCCGGACCTGGCCCAGCCGGGCATCGCCTTCGTGAAGTAAGGCGTAGTGGCGAATTGATGCAGACCGCAAAGTATGCGCTGTGTCAGGAGTGATGCGCGCATCGGGTCTGATTGAACGGAGTAAGTCCGTGGCGTTTAATCTGGCCGGAGAAAGCTCGATGTAGCGCATGGACGAAAGTCGCGAAACAGCGCGACGAACGTGTTATTAAGCAAGCGACGAGGATGAAAACCACTCGTCACCGATCGACCGCCACGCTGCTGCTGTCCTGCCGTGCAGAGCACAGCAGGGCATCGAGCACCTGTTGCGTCGCCAGAGCCTGCTCCCCCCACCGCGGCTGGAGTTGACCGGAGGTCACGATCTGGGCGAAGGTCCGGATCATGTTCGTCTCCTGTGCGTTAGCCATGCCGTTGCTATACTCGTGAACGGCGAAGCGACGGGGGAAACTCTCCATGCCGAAGTCGCAGCAACTCCGGACCCGAAGGACCGGCGCGTTCAGCTCGAAGCTCGCCTCATTTCCGTAAAACGGGACCACAAAGTCCGGTACCTGCAAGGAGCCGTGGGTTCCACTCACGTTCGCCCACTGCTGATTCCCCGTCCGGTAGGAACAGAAGAACGAGGCGCTCTCGCCCCCGGCAAAGAACATCTCGCCGGAAAACTCCATCGGCACCGGCGGTCCGACACCGGGATTGTGCCCCGCCAGCAGACGGCCGATGACGCGCTGAGGTAGTTGCTCGTTCATCACCCATAGGGAGAAGCGAATGTTGTACCAGCCCAGGTCGCCCAGACACCCCAGCGGTTCCAGGACATTGCTGGCACGGATGTTCGTCGCCAGAAAGTCGTCGGAGGGCAGGAAGCTGAATTGACTGGTAATACGACGGACGCTGCCGATCGAGCGCCCGTCGTCGAGGGTCTGCCGCAGCAGGCGTAGTCGCTGGCTGTGCATGAACATGACCCCGTCCATGAACTGGACGCGATTGTCCCGGCAGGCATCGAGCATGGCACAAAGGTCGGCGCTGGAGAGGGCGCAGGGTTTCTCGCACAGCGTGTGCTTGCCCGCTCGGGCCGCTTGCACTACCCACTGCTTGCGAATCCCGGTGGGCAGCGGGAGGTACACGGCATCGATGTCGTCCCGGTCAAACAGCTCTTGATAGCTTCCGCAAGCCACGGGTTTGGGCGTCAGAGGGACGTCAGCCTGGCATTGCTCGATGAACCGGCGGGCGCGTTGGGGATCGCGGCTGGCCACTGCGGCCAGCGTGGAGTTGCCCGCATTGTGAATGGCCTTCCAGTTCTTGCGGGCGATGCGGGCGGTGCCAAGAATTCCCCAGCGGCAAAGTGGTGTGGGCATGTCGTGAAATCTCTCGTGTCGGCGTCATTGTAGTCGGACGTCCGTCCCGAACAAGCAGCAACACAGAGCGACTCGGCGGGCAGGGAAGGAAAAGCGGTGTCGACGGAACGCTCGACACCGGCCCAGAGGCGACGATCTCCGCAGCAAGCGTTCACCAGCCGAGGGCGCCGGAAGATCGCAGCGTCGGTGACACCGAGCAGGACTCGCGGACCACACCGTAATCGCCCTCGTCTCGGTCTTCCAGCCGCAGACACAACCCCGAGGCATGAACCCGCTGGGCCACCTCGTCCCACCACCGCGACGATCTCTGTGGGCCAACACCGCCAGGGTTCCTCTCCATCCCGCCGAGCCAACCATCAGAATAAAATCTCTCTTTTTTATCTCTGATGGCCTTGAGCTTTCCGGTGAAACGAGGCTCAGTTTCCACACGGGTTGACCGTTTGCTGAACTCAACCAAGGAGAACCCTGTGGAGATGAACATTCTCAACGAGGTGACCCTGCTGCAACGCCTGAGCATCGCCCAACTGCGACAACGCTTCGCGGAACTCTTCGGCGAGGGCACCGCGGCGAGCAACCGCACCTGGCTGGTCAAACGCATCGCCTGGCGCCTGCAAGCACTGGCCGCAGGCGACCTCTCCGAACGCGCCCGCCGACGTGCCGCCGAACTGGCCCGCGACGCCGACTTGCGCCTCAATCCGCCACGCCCCAAAAACTACCCGCCAGCCCAGCCGCAAGCCCTCGTTGCAGCGACGCCGTCAGCGGCCGATCCGCGTCTGCCGCCGCCGGGCACCATCCTCACCCGGCCCTACAAGGGACAACTCGTGCAGGTGCTCACTAATGGCTTTGCCTATGCCGGGAGTGTCTACCCCTCGCTCAGCGCCGTCGCCAAGGCCATTACCGGCACGCACACCAACGGCTACCACTTCTTCCGCAGTGCGCTGTGCAACCCACGCGGGCGCAATGCACATCTTCAACGCCCGCGTGGAGAACTGATGGACGACCGGCACTCCTCAGGAGGTGCCACCATGTGAGATGAGCACATGTGTAAGGGGACCGCTGCGGGGTTGGTGCGATCCAACACCGACCACGTTCAAAAGCCGAGCGGTCATAACTGTCCGGGTGTGAGCTGGTCCTCACGCGCCGGGCTACCACAGAACTCCATGGCGAGGTAACGAAGCTCGTGTCGGAAGCCTCTGACAAACAGTGGTATCAGCCCCCTATCCGACCAGGGAGGGGCATGGTGCGTGATCCGGCCCGGCCTGCGGAACCGGGCTGGCGGTGCCGGTCATGCGGCATCGCGGCGACGCCCTCATCACGGCTCGCCGTCCGAGCACCCAGGGGTAAAGCGAGCCGCCTAACGAGTTCACGGGTTGTCCATCGGAACGCAGGAACCCACAGACAGCCGCCGGTCGGTAGCGGATCGGCAAGCTCTTTGGAGTCGGGTGATGGCTGTTTGCGGGGACGGAGCCTCCGTAGTAGTCCGAGGTCGGGAAAGCCGGCCACATGGCGAAGGGAGGCAGGTTTCGCAAGGGCTTGTACGAAGGAGGAATGGTCAGTGGACACTGTCTATCAAGCGGATGAGGCTTGGCTCCTCAACATTCAATGCAAGCTCTATAAGTGGAGTCGGAACCATCCCGAACAAGCCTGGAGGGACATGTGGAACTGGTTCACCAGCCCGCGTAACCTCCGGCTGGCTTGGTGGCGTGTCGCGAGCAATCGCGGGGCGCGATCAGCCGGGGTGGATGGTCGGACGGTCAAGCAACTCCAGCAACGCGCCGGGGTCGGCCGCTTCTTGGACGAACTGCGGGAAAACCTGCTTTCTGGTAACTACAGCCCGTCACCAGTTCGCCGAGTGCTGATCCCCAAGCGGGGCAAGCCGGGGCAATTCCGGCCGCTGGGCGTGCCAACCGTCGCAGATCGCGTCGCTCAAGCCGCGATCCTGCATCTGCTCGAACCGATCTTCGAGGCCGAATTCTACCCGGTTTCGTACGGTTTCCGCCCCAAGCGGGCATGGCGGGACGCGATTGAACATATCCGTAACGCGATCCGACCTCCCAAGAAGGTGGACCAACCGCGTCGGCTCGAACCACCTTATCAGTGGGGTGATTGAAGGGGACATCAAGGGTTGCTTCGACAACATCGACCACCACAGCGTCATGACACGGCTGCGAAACCGCGTCAGCGACGTGAAAGTGTGCCGACTCGTCCGAGCGTTCTTGAAAGCGGGCGTGCTGAGCGAATGCGTGTTCTTCCGCACGCCGTCCGGCACCCCGCAAGGCGGCATCCTCTCCCCGCTGCTGGCCAACATCGTTTTGTCGGCCATCGAGCAGCGGTACGAGAAGTACATCGCCCCACGTCGCAAACGCAACGGCGATGCGCCCGCCCGCCCCGGAGACGCCGTCCGCATCTTCCGCCATCGCGAACGCAAGGCGGGCCGAGCCGTATTCCTCCCGGTTCGTTACGCGGACGACTTTGTGGTACTCGTCTCGGGCACGGAAGACCAAGCCCGCGTCGAGAAGGAGGCTCTGGCGAACTTCCTGCGAGATCGCCTCAAACTGACGCTTTCCGCCGAGAAGACACACGTCACCGCGTTGACGGAGGGCTTCAAGTTCCTCGGTCATCGCATCCGGCTCCGCTGGGACGAGCGATGGGGCTACTGGCCTCGAATCGAAATCCCGAAGGAGGCGGTCAAGAACCTTCGCTACCGCATCAAGCAGATGACCACACGGGGGCATCTTCAGCAGTCCTTCCAGGACGTGATCGATGCTCTCAACCCAGTCCTGAGAGGATGGGGATACTTCTACCGGCACTGCTACTACGCCAAGACCGTGTTTACTCACATGGATCACTATGTGTGGGACCGGTTGCGACGCTGGCTGCGTAAGAAGTATCCCGCGACGCCCCGTCTCGAAATTCGCCGCCAGTTCTGGCGACGAATCGGGGACCGACCACGGTTTCGCTGGGTGGATCGGCCAGATCCAACAGATGGGCCGCGATCCGCAGGTGCTGCACCAGGTGCTGACGCACGTCCGCCAGCAGGACGACGCGCGCCAAGCTGAACTGGACGCCGAACGCACCGCGCTGGAACGCGATCTGCTCCGGGGCCAAGGCGAGTTGCGGAAGCTGCTGGCCGAGGTGAGCGTCGGCGAATCCAATGGCCGCCTGGTGTCGCGTCTGGCCCAGATGCAGGAGCGTGTTGGCCACCTTGAGCAGCGGATCACGCGTCTGCGCGGTCAGCTGGAGACTCTGCAGCAGGAGCGCTGGGATGAGGACGAGGCGGGCCGGGCGTTGGCCGGGCTGGACCCGGCCTGGCCGACGATGACCCCGAAGAACGGGCGCGGGTCGTGGGCTTGTTGGTGTCGCGGGTGGACTACGACGGGGCGCAGGGCAAGGTGGCGATCACCTTTCATCCCTTGGGTCTGAAGACGCTGGCCGGGGAAATGCTCGGCCGCAACAGCGAGGAGCACAGCGCATGACTACCACATTGACGATTTAGGTGCCGGTGCATTTCCACCGCACCGGCCACGGCAGCCGCAAGGAGATGCACTCCGGCGTCGAGGCGCCGGCGTTGCCGCCCGGTCGTGTGCCGCGGGTGTCTCGGCTGATGGCCTTGGCCCTGCGCTTCGAGGAACTGGTCCGCACAGGCCAGATCGCCAACTACCGTGAGTTGGCATCGCCGGGTCACGTCACGCGAGCGCGCGTCAGCCAGATCACGAATCTGGTTCATTTGGCTCCAGACCTTCAGGAAGCGCTACTCTTTCTGCCGCTGACCTTATGTGGCCGCGATCCCATCATCCTGGCTGACTTGCAGCCCATCGCCGCCTCTTTCGACTGGCGCAAGCAACGCCGCCTGTGGCGCAAACTCCTGCCCACGTGAGCCAACGACGCTCGACCGAGCGGGCCACGGACGGCCCACGGATCGTCCACGTTGGCCCACGTCGCGTCCGCGCCGCCCCGTCGGGACGCGCCCCCGAAACGACGCGAGGCCCCAACACGCTCGATGGTACCTGTTCGATCAAGCCCATCCATCCTTCGGCCCCTCGGCACCGAACCAGCGTTCCGAGATCACTTTCTTTCGCGTGTAGAAAGCAACGGCGTCAGCACCCTGTGCATAGAGATCACCGTAAATGGAACTCTTCCAGCCGCCGAACGGAAAGAACGCCATCGGTGCCGGCACGCCGAGATTGATGCCGAGCATCCCGGCCTGGATGCGCTCGCGGAACGTGCGGGCCGCTGCGCCGGATTGCGTGAAGAGGGAGGCCGTGTTGCCGTATCGGCTGCGGTTCGTCAATGTGATCGCCATGTCCAGGTCCGGGGTACGCATCACGCTCACCACCGGGCCAAAAATCTCCTCTCGGCCGACGAACATCTCCGGCGTCACATCGGCGAAGACCGTCGGCCCGAGGAAGCAGCCGTGCGGCCTGTGGGGGACGGTTTGGGAACAGCCGTCGAGACGAAGGCGGGCTCCTTCCGTCACCCCGCGCTCGATTGCAGCCCGAATCCGCTTTTCCTCTTTTGGGTTCACCACGGGACAGAGCGTCGCGTTGTCGTCCAGGCCGTCTCCCAGTTTAAGTTCGCCCGCCGAGCAGATGAAGGCATCGACGACGGCGTCCTGTCGCACTCGATCGCCGACCGCCACTAGCACGCTCCCGGCAAGACAGCGCTGTCCCGCGGAGCCGAAGCACGATCCAATCAGAGCGGGCAGGCTGCGCTCCAAGTCGGCATCAGGCAGGACGATCAGATGGTTCTTCGCTCCGCCGTGTGCCTGAACGCGCTTGCCGTGAGCCGCTGCGGTGTGGTAGACCGACTCCGCCACTGCCGACGTGCCGACGAAGGAAACTGCCTGGACATGCGGGTTGGCGATGAGCCGTTGGCTTACTTCCTTGCTGCCCTGCACCACACCGACGACACCCGGCGGCAAGCCAGCCTCAGCGAACAGTTCGACGAGTCGGGTGCCGGTGAGCGGTGCCTTCTCGGCAGGCTTGAGGAGGAACGTGTTCCCGCAGGCGACGGCGATCGACATCATCCACAGCGGAATTAAGGCCGGGAAGTTGAACGGCGGAATGCCGACCACCACACCTAGAGGTTCACGGATCGCATGGCAGTCGATATCCCGCGAAATGTCGGTCAGCGTCTGTCCCATCAGCTGGGAGGGAATGCCGCAGGCAAATTCGACGACGTCAAGCCCGCGCCGCAGCGCGGCGCGAGCCTCGCTCAACAGTTTGCCGTTTTCGCGGACGATGCCGTGTGCCACGTCCGAGGCGTTCTTTTCCAGCAAGCCCCGGAACTTGAAAAGGACGTGAGCCCGATCCGGCGCCGGTGTGGCGCGCCAACCAGGGAAGGCACGGGCGGCGGCAGCGCATGCCTCGTCCACCTGCTCCGGGGCAGCCTCGCGCACCGGCGCCAGCACCTCGGCCGTGTCCGCCGGATTGCAGATGTCGCGGGTCGTGTTCCCACGGCCCTCGAGCCAGGCTCCGCCGATCAGGTTCAGCGCGGAAGCCGAACGTGAGGATGTTGCAGGCGGCCGACCAGGGGCAGCAATGGTACTCATGAAGTCCTCCGCAGCCTGGAGAGTCTGTTCACGGACAGATGCCTGTCGAAATAATGGGAGTCGCCGACAGAAAAACTCAGGGCCAGCTTCAGACCGAATCGCCAATCGAGAAGTTCGGCATGAAGTCGCACTACTCCATCGGGGACGGCGAGCGGTCGGTTCAGCGATCCACGACGCTCATGTCCTCGTAGCGCGCCCCGCTGGCCGCGCCTTTCGGTGCGGCCTCGTCGATCCGTTGCAGATCCTCGCGCGTAAGGGAGATCCCGAGCGCGGCCACGTTCTCCTCCAGGTTTTTGCGGCGCTTGGTGCCAGGGATAGGAACGACGCCCTCCTGGGCCAGCAGCCACGCCAGGGCCAACTGGGCCGGCGTCACCTGCTTCGTGGCGGCGATCTCCCTCACTCGCTCCACGAGTTGCAGGTTCTTCTGGAAGTTCTCTCCCTGGAACCGCGGCCTGTGGCGACGCCAGTCGTCCGGTGCCAGATCCTCGAAGCGTCGCAACTGGCCCGTGAGGAAGCCGCGGCCGAGTGGGCTGTACGCGACAAAGCCGATGCCCAATTCCCGGACGGTGGGGAGGAGTTCGTCCTCGGGGTCGCGGCTCCACAGCGAATACTCAGTCTGCAGGGCGGAGATCGGGTGGACGGCATGCGCCCGGCGGATGGTCGCGGGCGCCGCCTCGCACAGGCCGAGGTAACGCACCTTCCCCTGCCGTACCAGTTCCGCCATGGCGCTGACAGTCTCTTCAATGGGGACGTTTGGATCGACGCGGTGCTGGTAGTAGAGGTCTGGTGATCGGCATCGGGAAGGAAAACGTAATCGGCGTCAAAAGGAAAACGCCGGCGGGGGTGAGGTGAGGGCTATTTCCCCTTCTTGGGGTCCTTATCCTTCTTAGCTTTCATCGACTCGCGGAAGCGGTAACTTTCG
>DATBGU010000256.1:0-8616 GCA_036557825.1 Gemmataceae bacterium | reverse complement strand
GGGCATTGCAACGGGAAATCCTCCGCGAAGAAATCCGAGCGGCTGTGGGAGAGCAGCCTCAGTGGCAGGAGTTTCAACACCTCGCTACCCGCCTGCTTGATCTGGCTGCCTGAGTGTTCGAAAGTCACGGAAAGTACAACTAGGTCAGTTCGACCTTTGCAGTTTGGCATCCTCGCGTCGATGGCGTCCGTGACAGCCCCGACGATGTCCATAAGACCGGGTGCATCGGATACCGATAGGCCACAATCGTGGAGAGCTTGTGCGAAATCTTCAGAGCGGGCAGCGAGGGGAAGTTTGGTCAGTAGCCAGATTGTTTCGACGACGCCATCCTCCTTGGCTGCGGATCGCAGTCCTTTCTCGGCAGCGTTGATCGTGGCGTTTGCGATCTGGGCCGTGCCAGCGCCACCCTCGATAAGCCCCACAACCTGGGACCATTTTCGCGTGCGGGGCAGAGCGCCAAGTCGAATGTGGCCCATGATTGCCCCCTTTCGCCGTTGCAAAGAACCGACCGCCCCGAAGGCTGCGCGAAGAATTACTCCTCCAACTGGTGAGGCAACGGATCGACGCGGGCGATGGAAAGAGAGAAGTAGGGGTCGTACTCGAAGGCCAGCCCTAACCGATGGGCTTCGACGCCGAGACGAAATAGCCGGGCGTCGCCGTCGAACGGCTCTCGCTCGGCCGAGACGATGAGTTGAGCAAGCTGCTCCGGTGTGAGCACGGGATCATGCGTGAGGCCCGTGTTCAAGCCGCGACCGATGATCTTGAGTGAGTCACCCAACGGAACGACGGCGAGGATGTCCACCGGCTCCGGCAAGGTGGGACTTCGGGCGATGCGCCCCGGTTGAATTGAGTTCGCGAGCGACATGCACATCGCCGAGAAAGGGACTGGACGAATTCTCCCCGGGCGGCCCCGATGCCGCCCTCCCGTGAAGAAGGAATGTTAGCTTACCATGCGATGTAGGTTCGCGAAAGCTACGTGGTGAAGGAAAATGAATGGGACAGTTAAGTTCATGTCGATCAGCGAACAGGAAGCGTAGAACCGCCCGAACCGCCTGCTGACAGGCGGTCGATCATATTCTGGGCCATCGATCCGTCAGTACGTCGGTGAGCTCGTTAGCCTTGCCGATAGCGGAGGGCCTTGAGCGCCAGGATGAGGTTTCTGACGGAGGAACCTTGGGGATTGTTCACCAGCGCGGCAAGGGCTTCCGGGTCCCGGCGCAGGGCGTCCACGCGCTTGTCATGCTGCTGGCAGCTAGCGTAGGTGAGACCATGGCATTGCCGGCAGGCGAACCGGGTCGCGCCGCCCGGTAGGTACAACTTCCCTACCCGACGGCCGCAAGGACAGCGCCCCCACCAGCGGACCCCGCCGAAGCGCGGCCGCGTGGTTTCCAGGCGAACCGGGATCTTCACGATCTCCCCGGTTCGCGTGATGTTGTACTCCAAGGTAATCACGGGGATGCCGTCCTCCTGGCCGACGGTGTAGGAGAGCGACGCGATTTCCGTTTCCCCGCGGAACCAGCACACCCGTCCGGAGAGCCCTGGACCAAAGGCTCCCTTCCGCGCCAGCTCGAACAGGTCCAGCGTCAGCGATTCCTCCACGGTCTGGCGTTTCGTGTGTAAGCCCCAGCGGCCCGACGACATGCCTCCCATGTAATGCGTCTCCCGGCTCAGTTTTTCCTAAATCGACAGGTGTTGGGTGCCATTAGCTGCCACGCGCCGCCGCAGTCTATCCTCGTCCTCCGTCCGCTTGTTTCTATCCGGCAAGAGGTTGTGTCGTCGTTGTTGATTGGGTCGAGCTGTTTGCCCTCACCACAAGATCACAGGAGCATTTTTACCAAACGAACCCAATTCTAAGGCTGGCTCGGCCCTTCAAGGGCCGGCGTCGGCCCGTTGAAGGTCACATCCAGGACAGCCGGCGGGAGAACGGCGGCCCCATCGCGGGCAGCCTTCAGACGCTCCAGCTCATGCAGCGCCTGGGACAACTGCCGGGAAAGGTGCGCCTCGTAACGGGAGAGCTTTTCCAACAGGGGCGCATCGGGCAGGAGCCGATACAGGCGAGCGCGGTCTTCGGCGGCTTTCGCCCGTCGTCGGATCGCTTGGACCTTGGTTGAGAGGCTGCGGACCTCGTGCCGTTTCTCCTCACTGTACTCACAGTTCGTTGCGACCATTCGGCTCAGTAGCTTATCCGCCGGGTACTCGGCATGAGCGGCTACAAGGGCGATGCCACGGCGGACCATACCGACCGTCCAGCCCTGCCAATCCCAAGGTGCATCCAGCTCATCCTCGGGAACCCCCACGCGGACCAGGAAGGCCGCTTCGGCGATGTCAAGGCCCCCCTCCATGTCGTCCTCCTCTCTTGGGACTGAGTTGTCGGCTTCTTCGAGGACGTTACCGGCCGTGCCGCCGTCAACGAGCGTTGCGTCGTCGGTCCTGTCGGCGAGCAGTTGAAGGATGGCCAGTTCCTCTTCCGCCCCCTGGAGATGGTCCCGAACCTTGTCGAGTTCCTCCTCTGCCTTGGCCAGTTGGCGGAGGTCATTCGACGATGCCGCCACGAGGATGGCGATAGGATCGCCCGGCTGGTGTCGTGCAATTTCATCGGCCACACTCTCGATGGCGGCCGTCGCCGTGGTGGCCTCATAGACGGCAATTCGTTGGAGGCGCCAGAGACACAAGGCAACTCGAAAAGCCAGCGCCTCCTCCAGTGTTCCCACGGGAGTCAGCGAATGGATAACCCCCTCTCGATGCTGTTCCCATGCTTCGGCCTGCTCGTAGGGTAGGACGGCCAACTCGGAGCGGAAGCCGTGGCGGACGGCGTTCCTTGAGGACCGCCCCTTGCCACTTGGCGTTTTCGGCCCGGTGCTGCGACTGGCGTTTTTGCGGTTAGCGTCGATCTGTGTCGGCGTGGTCATAGCGTTATTCCTCACGGTTGTTGAGTTGGTTTGTCGATCAGCAGCGCGGCCAAGCGGGCGCGGTCCGCTGGCGACAGTCCGAGTAGTGCGGCGGCGAGCGAGGCCACGAGGTCGGTTTGCTCGCTTTTCGCTTCGCTGGTGCAAGCAGGAGTGCAAGCGGGCTGCGGGTTCGGCGTAACTGGCTTGTCAGGCAACGGCTTGGGTTGCAGTGTCTCCTGAATGGGGTTCAGGAGGTCGCTGGTTCGAATCCAGTCGCCCCGACTAACGTTTGTGACCGAAATGCCCTCTGGTTGGCTTCTGTTCAGCCGGTCGGCGAACGATCGCCCTCAGTAGCTGTCGAGGAGGGGAAGGCTCCCTTCCTCGACGGTCTGCTTTTCCTCCTGGCCATCCTCAACAATTCTTCTCCGCGCAATCGTCGGACCAGCGCATTCGCCGCCCGACGGTTTTTCTTGGTTGTGTTCGCTTTCCCTAGCAGGAGCCACTGGAACGGATGGTGCGCAGCCGCACACATTCGGCCCATGGTCCACGTTGTCCTTGCCGAACAGCGGCAGTGGGAGCGGGCCCTCGCCGAAAACCATCCGGCCGCTCACCAGCCGCTGGACTATCCGCTTCGCGCCCTTGACGGCCGGTTGGAACATCAAGCCGATCCAGAGTCCCAACCGTCTCAGGAGCGGATTGACCTCCGCCCGCGCCGCCGGGTCGGCCGTGATCCGCACCACGTCGTCCAGCAATGCTAGGGCCGCCTCCGAGAACCATCACGATACCTTGATCGCATTGTCAGGGAGCTTTTTGTTGTCGGGCCATGTCCCTTTCTCTTTGATCGGTTCAGCGTTCTCCTCCGACTGATCTGTTAACTGGCCTGTTGTCGGTTCGAGTCTCGCGCGGGAGGGTCAGTCCAAAAACTCTTTGGCCTCGGCGTCCGCTTCCGGTCCATTGAATACTTCTCGAACCGGCCCCGTCGGGCGGCGTACCAATTGGCGTGGGAGCGATCGGACACACGTCAGAGCCGACCTGTCCTGTTGGAGATGGTCGAGGGCTAGGTTAAAGTCCGGCACCAGACCCGGCTGACGAGAAAGTTCGGGAGGGGCAAGAGGCGCCCGCAACCTTTTTTTCGTTGACCGGCGATCAGACTGACCAGAGGATGACCGATGGCTTCGGCTTGTCCCACGATCACGGCGGGAATCGACAAAAAAGGATATAGGCGCCCAGACGTGTCGCAAACTT
This sequence comes from Gemmataceae bacterium, assembly GCA_036557825.1. Lineage (GTDB taxonomy): Bacteria > Planctomycetota > Planctomycetia > Gemmatales > Gemmataceae > JAJPHU01. The sequence goes on along the minus strand of DATBGU010000256.1, from coordinate 4,483 downwards.
CCATCAGCCTGCTCGAACGCCTTCGCCTTCACTCCGAGAGCGCCGACTGGAACCGGTTGGTGGAGTTGTACACACCTCTCATCCGGCGCTGGCTGTTCCGGCACGATGTGCCCGCCGCCGACGCCGACGACCTCACGCAGGATGTGCTTGGCGTGGTGGTGCGCGAGTTGGTGGATTTCCAGCACAATCAACGGCTCGGAGCCTTCCGTGCCTGGCTGCGAGCCATCACTGTCAACCGCCTCAGGGGCTATTGGCGCGGCCGGCAGCATTCTCCCCAGGCCGCTGGCAACAGCGAGGTGGCGCGCCAGCTCGAAGAGTTAGAGGATCCTCACAGCAGCCTGAGCCAACTCTGGGACCAAGAGCACGACCGCCACGTCCTGGGCCGGTTGATGAATCTCATCGAGCCGGAGTTCCCGCTCACGTGGTGGCACGCCTTTCGACGGCACGTTGTCGAAGGAGCGCGGGCGAGCCAGGTCGCCAAGGAGCTTGATGTCTCCGTCAACGTGGTCTTGCTGGCTAAGTCCCGAATTCTCAGACGCTTGCGACAGGAAGCCGCGGGCTTTGTGGACGAGGCTCTGATTTCTTGACAGGACCGCCTTGCCGGCGCACTCCTCAATTAGACGCCGTGTCCATGCTCCCAACGCTCGTGGATGAGGTCTGCATGAATCAGCTCAAAGTCGAACATCCCGGCGCGGCCGAGTTGGTCGCGTTCGGACTGGGCCAGCTGGATGAAGGCTTGGGCCTGGAAGTGGAAGCGCACTTGGCCGCGTGCGAGAGCTGCCGAAGCGCCGTCGATTCCGCTCCGACCGACGCTTTCGTGGCGAAAATCAAGAGCGCCTTCGCATCGACGCGGGAGGACTCGCAACGATCCGCCGGCGGCGACGGTCTCCGAACCGAGACGTTACCGCCTCGCGGAGTCGCCACGGACATCCCCGCTGACCTCGCCGGGCACTCGCGCTATCGGCTGCTGGAGCTGCTGGGAGCGGGGGGCATGGGGGCGGTGTTCAAGGCCGAGCACCTCCTCATGAAACGCACCGTCGCAGTCAAGGTGATCAATCGGGCGCTGTTCACCGACCCGGCCGTGGCCGAACGCTTCGGTCGCGAGATGGAGGCGGCGGGCAAGCTGACCCACCCCAACATCGTGCATGCCTATGATGCCGAGCGGATCGGCGACACGCATTTTCTGGCGATGGAGTACGTCGAGGGGTTGAGCCTGGCGAAGCTGCTGGCCCAGCGCGGCCCGTTGCCGGTGACGGAGGCCTGCTCCTATATCCGGCAAGCCGCGTTAGGGCTGCAACATGCCCATGAACGCGGCATGGTTCACCGGGACATCAAGCCGCAGAATCTCATGGTGACTTCGCGGGGTCAGGTCAAGATCCTCGATTTCGGCCTGGCACGTTTCGTGCTGGAGAGTGCGCCGCCCGGGGCCTTGCTGGCTTCCACGGGCGCCGCGATTGCCCCGGCGCAGGGAGAGGTTGCGGTTGAGACCTTGACCCAGGTTGGCACCCTCATGGGCACACCGGCCTATATCGCGCCCGAGCAGGCTCGCGACCCTCACTCGGCCGACATCCGGGCAGACATCTATAGCCTGGGCTGCACGTTGTACGACCTCCTGACCGGCCGTCCCCCGTTCCCGGAAGGAACTGTCCGGCGGAAGGTGATCGGTCATCTCCGGGAGGAGCCGCGTTCGCTGCTTGAGTTGCGTCCCGACGCGCCGCGCGAGCTGGCGCAGGTTGTGGACAAGATGCTTGCGAAAGAACCGGCCCAGCGCTATCAGGTGCCCGCCGAGGTTGCCGACGCCCTGAGGCCCTGGGTAGAGGACACAGAGATCGGCGAAGGCCGATCACCGAACCGGGATTCGCAGCACGTTGACCGTCCGCCTTCACCCGCGGGCCTGCCGCCAACGCTCGCCGGGCCGCGGCGGCGCCGACGAGGGCGGCTCGGCTTCGCCGCTTCCATTGCAGTCGTCCTCGGTGTTCTGGGCTGTCTCTTCGTCCCGCCGATTCAGGACTTCGCCCAAACAGTCATTCGTGTCGCGACCAACAAAGGCGTCCTGATCATCGAAGCCGAGGATGAGGATCTTGAGATCAGCATCCGACGCGACGGCGCGGACCAGTCGGTCCTTGCACGCGTCGCCAAGGGGAGCAAGGAAGTCATCGAGTTGCGCGCCGGCGAACTCACGATCGACGCCCGTTTGCCGGGCGGCGATTGCTTGAAGACGACGGAGCTGACGCTGGCGCGCGGCGGCAAGCGTCTCTTGAGCGCTCGTTTGCTGCTGACTCCCCAGGTCCTCGTCAGCCGGCCGGTCGAGCGCCAGGTCACCGATTACGAGGAGTTCTCCGGCCGGACCGACGCCACCGAAGCCGTCCACGTCAAACCGCGGGTCAGCGGCTACCTGCAAAAAGTCACTTTCCGCGAGGGGAACCTCGTCCAACGAGGGCAGGTCCTCTTCGAGATTGATCCCAAGCCGATCCAGATCTTGCTCGAGAAGGCTAGGGCGAGGGCGAAAAGCTATGAAGCTCAGCTGAAGGAGAAAACGGCGAAGTCCGTAGAGGCCACGTTGGCCGACCTCAAAGCCGTCGAAGCGGAAATCAAGCAGCGAACGTTCGAGTTGTCGTTTACAAAGGTCACGGCTCCCATCAGTGGGCGAGTCGGTCGCTTGTACCTGAAGGCAGGCAATCAGGTGACGGCTGACGAGACCATGCTGACCAGTATCGTCTCTGAGGATCCCATGTCCGTGTACTTCGATGTGCCGGAGGCGACCGCCTTGCGGCTGCGACCGTTGCTCCAGCCCACGGCGGAGGTGTTCATTCGCCTGGCCAATGAGAAGGATTACCGCCACAAGGCGGTTATAGACTTCGTGAATAACCGCGTGGACAATGGCTCGCTGGCGGCGCGGGCAAAGCTGCCCAACCCGCGGCTTCCGGGGGGAAATCGGCTCCTGACGCCGGGCTTGTTTGTGCGTATACGCCTACTTGTCGGCCCGCCTCACCCGGCCCTGTTGGTCAAGGTACCAGGCTCCGAGGCAGCGTCCGGAGCGCCTTCGCAGGATTTCCTTTACGTGGTCGATGACCAGAACAAGGTGGTCCGCCGCCGCGTGAAGTGGGGTCAGGAGCACGACGGTCTCAGGGAGGTCCGCGAAGGCTTAAAACCGGGGGAGCGCGTCATCGTTGGTTGGACGGAGGTTCCGCGGCCCGGAGAAATCGTGCAAGCGAAATGGGTGGAGATGCCGGGTAGCCAGCCGGAATCCGCAGCACCAAAGTAGAGTGAATAGCTGAAACGAGTAGAGGCAATCCCTGCCGATACTATGCACGACGAAGGCAACATCGGTTCCATGCAGTCTCTCAACCCCTCCGCCAACCGTCGTCTTGCAACTCTCGACGGCACCCCGGCAAGTTGTCTGGGACTCGCCGCGGGGCCGAAGCAGGATCCGCAGTGCGTTCGTCGGGCGTTCGCAGGTGGGATCAATTACTTCTTCTTCTACGGGCCAGGTAACACGTCGTTCATCGAAGAGCTGGCCGCGCTGGTCCCGAGGAAGCGCGAGCAAATCATCGTGGCTACTGGGAGCGGCAGCCGGCGAGTCGCAGGGTTGCGGGCGGCGCGGCGAAAGCTGACCGCCCTCTTGGGTATCGGATTGATTGACGTTTTCTTCCTCGAATACGTTCATCCGGGCGACAACGCGGAGGTGATATTTGGCAAGAACGGCGTGCTCGACGAATTGCGGCAATGGAAGGAAAGCGGCTGGGTACGGTTCGTTGGGGCGACCGCACACGATCGGTCGCTGGCCAAGCGTCTGGCGGCCGATCCGCGCGTCGATGTGCTGATGCACCGGTTCAACATGGCCCATCGTAAGGCGGCGCACGAAGTGTTCCCCACCGCGGCGAACGCGCAGACGCCGATCGTCGCGTTCACGGCGACACGCTGGGGCACGCTGCTGGAGCCGTATGCGGACTGGCCCGGTCCGCCGCCGACCGCCTCGGATTGCTACCGCTATTGCCTCGCTCAACCAGCGGTGCAGGTGGTGCTGACGGCGCCGCACTCGCTCGCCGAGCTGGAACAAAACTTGGACGTGCTTGAGTTGCCGCCCATGAGCAAAAAGAAGCGCGGTCAGTGGGAGCGCTTCGGCGAGGTGGTCTACTGCGCGGGAAAAGGAGCGTTCGAGACCAACTGGCCGTAGAGTTCCATAAAACACCCTTCAGCCTTCGACGCGCGGCATGGAACGCTTTATGGCGCTCAACCTGAAATTGGGCGACCATTGCGGTGAGGACTACCGACTCGGCTCCGCTCTGCCGCACCTGTTCCGGCTGACCGGCGAGGTGTCTGGGCGGAGCGGTGACGCGGGCGAAGCCATGTAACGCGCCCGCGTTATTACTAGAATAGGCTCACGATTCCCGTCATCAGTTCCATAGGGAGGTGTCCCGTGTCGCCGTCGCATCGCCGCGAATTCCTCCAGGAAGTCGGCGGAGGCATGCTGGCCGTGCTG
>DATBGU010000255.1:0-47455 GCA_036557825.1 Gemmataceae bacterium | reverse complement strand
TTTTGGAGGAAGCAAGCACGGTAGCGTCCCAGATAAGCCGCGAAGGCCGGCCCCACGCCGGCAATTTCTTGTTCTGTCATCGGATTCCCTCCCGAATAACAGAGTTATCGGCCATCAGGGAACCCGCGCTGTACTGCTAGGGACTGGTTGACGGCATGGAGCCTGGACTTGGCAATCTTATCGCAGGATCATTTGCTGCGTAATGAATCCAGCTATAGACCACAAGGGATCAACTCAAAGCGACAAAGAAGGGAATTGGAAGAAGTAATTAGAGCTTTGGTGAGCTACTGGCGAGCGTGCGAGCCGACCGGAGCAGAGCGTTTTCAGCCCCTCGATCTGTATCTTCTTCGCCTGGCGCTGGAGCAAACCTATCGAGCAAGGACAGGAAACCCTCCAAGGGGCGCCCCGTATACCGCCTTCTTGCAAGGCTTATCGGCAAATGTGGGCGTTCCTTGGAACTCATCCGCCATGCGGTTTCTCCGACGCCTCGGGGCCACCACCAACCACCCGCTTTTTCGTTATGCGCGCCAGCGGGGCCAAGGTGGCAACCGTTCGTCCTTCCGCCCTCTTGCTGTCCTGGCGCGAGCTGTGCTACTGCTGAGAGTCGCCTCAGCTGCATGCGAGCAGTTAGTCCGTCACAGCATGATTACACATGCTGATATTGCTTTCTACTGGAACGAGTTTGGAGACGATTTGGGCCTTTGGCCTTCTGGCAATCAACCACCAACGCCGACTGATATGTGGGATGATGTTTTGCCGTCCCTTGACAGCCTCGAAGAGTGGTTGGCTGCCAGCGCTCCCCCTGCCAACATCAACAACGCCATGCAGGCTGTACCCTTCGACATTTGGCAGCTAAAGCAATTTAGCCGTGTCGGCCTTTGGGGCGTGGGCTTGTAATGTAGCATTATGTAGCGCTTTCCTGCATGGACAGCCTCTCTGCTATCAGCCCGTTCGGGGCTCGATGTCTCGCTGTACGCTTGTCTCCATCGACCCGTGAACGCGCACTCGGAAGAGTTCCTCCCAACTCCCTGCGGAAGTCGTGAGACTTCCGCTACAGCAACTTCACAAGTGCCCTCGTGGTTCATTGCAACTGAAGTGTTTCGTAGCTGAACTCGTGAGAGTTCAGACGGCTGAACTCTCACGAGTTCAGCTACATTCCAGCTGCAATGAACCACTAGATTTAATTGCCAAACTCTCAAGGTAATGCAGGGCGTTTCCGCCGGTCAACGGAGCATCAACCGAACGCTCTCGAACATCTCCGGCGCTTGCCGCACGAACTCGATCAGTCCGGGCAAGCCCTTGTCGCCGAGGATGTCAGTGCGTGCCGGGTTGGCGGCGATGCGGCGGGCGGCCGCCTGCTGCTCGTCTTTCTGACCCAGACGCTCGGCGGCGGCTTGCAGGAACAAGTCGATGCCCAGGCGCTTCACGTCGTCATCGGCGCTCGCTTGCTGTTTGCGCCAGCGAGGAACGAGCGCACGCACTTGCGCTTCGGGCAGGCGAGCCAGGAAATCGGCGGCGAACAGCGGCAGCAAACTCAGACCGTCCGAGTACGCGAGGATGAGGTTGGCTTCCTGGTTGTGGCCTCCCCATTGCGTGCGCGGCTTCCAGGCGCGGAGCAGCAGAGGCAACACGGTGTCCGTGGCCAACTCCGCGAACTCCTCGCGGCGGTCGCGCAACAGGAGGAACTGCGTCAGCACCAGCGCTTTGCTCAGACGATCGGCGTCGGTGGCCGCGTTTTTCAGACCGTCGCGGAAATAGCGCTCGCCGTCCTCGATCGCGTCCAGGCTGAGGAAGACCTCGGCGACGTACAGATCGCGCCAGTGAAGCAACTGCTCCTTGGTGGGCTGCAAGTTCGCCGCGCCGAACGGCGCGGGCTGGTTGGGCGCGGGCGCCTTCGGGGCTGCTGGGATGTCCGGCAGGAACGTCTCCTCAAACTGACGGCGTTTCGCGCCGGCCTCGTCGGCGCGGCCGAGCTTGTCGAGACAGAGCGCCTGGAAAAACAGGGCGTCGCGGCCACGGATGAAGCGATGGACGAACTGGGTCGGCGAGCGATCGTCCGCGTCCGCCGCCTCGGCCTGCTCGTACCAACTCCACGCCTCGGCGTACTCGCGGCGCATCAGGTGATAATGGCCGATCTGCGTCTTCTCGCGGCCGTTGATCGCTTTCCATTGCCGCTCGCCCGTGACGGCATCGAAGACGAGGGCGGGATCGCTGGGCCGCAGCGTCAGGCCGCGCAGCGGATCGTTCGCATCGCCGCCGAGAGCGAGCAAGTACGACAGCCAGGAGCGATACGGCGGCCGATACGTCGCCCACAGCGACAACTTCGCCTCCTTCGGCGACCACTGCGGAAAGGTGAGCTGCATCCCGGAGAAGACGATTTTCGTCTGAACGGGATCGGCGTCGGGCGCGATCAGAAGGCGATTGCGCGCGCGCACGTCGGGCAGGAGCAGGAACGCCCACGATTGCGCCGGATCGCGCGGCAGCGGTTGGCGGGCGACAAAGGCAAGCCGTTCGCCGTCCGCGTCCCAGCCGAGGAAGTTGCAATACAAATCCTCGCCGATGGTCTTCTCGCGGTTCGCCGCCGGCTCGGCCAGGTGGAAGACGCCGGTATCCTCGCCGCACAGATAACCGAGGCGAGCGCCGTCCGGCCGCCAGTGCAGATCGCGGATCGGCTTGTCGGCGCGAGTCAGTTCCGCGGCGGTGCGCGGCGCCGGCGTAGCCAGGTGCAAGGTGCGGACGGCCGGCTTTTCATCCTTCTTCTGGGTCGCGGTGACGAAGGCGAAGCGCTGGGCGTCGCGCGTCCAGACGGGGCGAGCGGCCCGCAGGTCTTCGATTTCATGGCCGCCCAGATCGGCGGAACCCGGCACGCGCCACCAGGCGTCCGCATCCAGGGTGCCGACCCAAATGCCGGCGGTCTTCGACGCCTCGGATTTGTCGCCCACGACGCAGACGACCTGGCGGCCGTCCGGGGCAATATCGAAGAGAAGGTTCGTGCCGGTGTGGGGGAAAACCTGACGGCGCGACTTGGCCTGCAAGTCGTACTCGAACAGGCCGTGCTGTCCTTGCGCGTCTTCCTCGATGAACAGCAAGCCGCGCCCGTCGGGACGCCAACGGACGGCGAGGTTGGCGGCGACGTAGCCAGGATGACCGCAACGCGCCGTGAAGACCGGCACGTTGAGCGGCTGTCCGGCCTTCGGCTCCTCGCGCAGCCAACAAGTGTACTCCGTGGGCTGCTTTCCATGTATGTCGCCGGCCGGATCCTGCTCGGCGGGCAAGCTGCCGTCGCGCCCCGATTTCCTATCGGCTCGGCGGGCCGTCGTGAAGATCAAGCGTTTATCCGTCGGACTCCACATGGGCGCGCTGACGGCGAGAACATCGTCGTCGGGCTGGAAGATCTTCGTCGGCGCGGCCCCTTCCGTTTCGGCGACGAAGATGCCCTCGCGTCCGTGCTGGAAACCGACGTTCTTACCGCCTTGATCGAAGGTGATCGTGCGGTCCTCGCGAACTCCCGGCGAGCAGCCGGCCAGGAGAACCGAGGCGAGCAACGGCAACGCGAAGCGGCGAAAGCGAGCGAACACGGAGAGTCCTCCCTGGAAATGTTCGGAACGAGACGAGGCCCCACCCTTTAGAGTGATCCGCGAAAGGCGGCGATTATTCCCGCGGGGAACAGACCCATTTCGGCCGGAAGAGAGGAATGCGCGGAAAAAAATGCTTGACGCCGTACACATTCTGGATAAACTTATCCATATATCCCCCGTTCCGCCTCACAATCCCACCTGGGCGGATGCCGGCGAAGGAGTCGAACGATGATCCCGACTGCCCCTCTCCCCTTCTTCCGCTGGATTTCAGGCGTCGCCCTGCTGCTCTGGGCGTTACCGGCCCGGGCCGTGGACCTCGACCGCGAGCCGATCAACTACGGCAGCGCCGATCCGCACAACGCGGTCGAACGCTTGCAGGAGCGCCTCGACGCCGGCCAGGCGAAACTGACCTTCGAGGACGGCACCGGCTATCTGCGTTCGCTGCTGCACGAGCTGAAGGCGCCGCTGTCGTCGCAAATGCTGGTGTTCTCCAAGACGAGCTTGCAGCGGCATCGCATCAACCCGCGCACGCCGCGCGCGGTCTACTTCGGCGACGACGCCTACGTCGGCTACTGCCAGAAGGGCGACCTGCTGGAAGTGACGGCCGTCGATCCGCAGCTCGGCTCCGTCTTCTATTCGCTGAATCAGAACAAGAGCGAGAAACCGCGCTTCAAGCGGCAAACGGACAACTGCTTGATCTGTCATTCGTCGTCGATGAACCAGGGCTATCCGGGCCATCTGGTGCGTTCGGTGTTCGCCGACGGGCTGGGCCTGCCGATCCTGGCTTCGGGAACGTATCGCATCGACCACACCAGTCCCCTGCGGCAGCGCTGGGGCGGCTGGTACGTGACGGGCACCAGCGGCAAGCAGACGCACCTGGGCAACATGATCGTGCGCGGCAATCCGCGCCCGGAAGAGATCGACAATACGCCGAACGTCAACGTCACGAACCTCGATCGCTATTTCAAAACGTCGCCGTACCTGACGCCGCACAGCGACATTGTCGCGCTGATGGTGCTGGAGCATCAGACGGAGATGCACAATCGCATCGCGCGGGCCAATTTCCTGACGCGCATCGCCCTGCGCGATGAGGCCGAGTTCAACAAGGCGCTGGGCCGGCCGGCCGATTATCGCTCCGAAAGCACGCTCAGCCGCATCAAGAACGCCGGGGAGCCGGTGGTCAAGTATCTGCTGATGTGCGAGGAAGCGGCGCTGACCGAGCCGGTGAAGGGCACGTCGGGGTTCGCGGAAGAATTCGTGAAGCGTGGCCCGCGCGACGGCCGCGGCCGTTCGCTGCGCGAGCTGGATCTGAAGCGCCGGTTGTTCGCCTATCCGTGCAGTTACCTCATCTATTCCGAGGCGTTCGACGCGCTGCCGCCGCCGGTGCGGGATTACGTGCTGCGTCGTCTGTGGGAGGTGCTGGACGGCAAGGACACGAGCAAGGACTTCGCGCATCTGTCGGCGGAGGACCGCCGCGCCATTCTCGAAATCCTGCGTCAGACGAAGAAGGATCTGCCGGATTACTGGAAGTCGTAACCGCTTGCCGCGCCTATCTCCCCTCTCCCCCGCTTCGGGGGAGAGGGGTTGGGAGTGAGGGGGAAAGTTGCAATCAAGGGGTCCACCGCCCCCTCACCCCAACCCCTCTCCCCCGAAGCGGGGGAGAGGGGCTTAATTTGCCTGCCCTTGCAACGATAGCGAATCTCTCCGACAATACCATTCGCCGGCTCGCCCCGTCGTGCTATGCGTGCGCGAACAACCAACGGCCCGCCCGCGTATCAGCAGCGTGCGGTTCGTGGCCAAGCGCCCCGACGAGCAACCTCCAACCGTGCGAGTGCCGTGGACAATCCGTACATCCTGAAAGTCCAGAACTTCATCCTCCAGTTCACCAGCATCCTCTACGAGGCGCTGCCGTTCATCATTCTCGGCGCGGTCATCGCGGGCGTTCTGGAGGAAATGCTGCCGCAGAAGCTCATCACGCGCTTTCTGCCGCGCAGCCGGACCCTGGCCATCCTCATCGGCGCACTGCTCGGCCTGATATTTCCCATGTGCGAGTGCGGCATCATTCCCGTGATGCGCCGCCTTCTCCGCAAGGGACTGCCGCTGAGCTGCTGCGTCGCCTACTTGTTGGCCGGGCCGATCATCAACATCGTCGTCATGCTCAGCACCTTCGTCGCCTTTTCCGGCATGGAGAACGCCGTCGAGCCGAACGGGGCCGTGTCGTACCAGATGGGCGGCTGGTGGATGATGGGCTTCCGCGTCGGCCTGGGCTTTCTCGTCTCGGTCGGCACGGCGCACATTGTCGAGTGGCAATATCGCAAACACGGCAACAAACTGCTGATGCCGCTGGCCATTCCCAGCAAGCTGCAAATGACCGACGACGACGCCCCGGAGGAAAAGCGCTCCTGGGAGCAGCGGCTGTTCAACATCTCCGACACGGCGCTGCACGACTTCATCGACATCACGGTCTTTCTGATCCTCGGCGCCCTGCTGTCCGCTTTCATGCGGCTGCTGGTTTCGCAGCAGATGGTCGCGGAGCTGTCGCGCAATCAAGCGGTGCTGGCGATCGGCCTGATGATGCTGATGGCGGTGCTGCTGTGCCTGTGCAGCGAGGCCGACGCCTTCGTGGCCGCCAGCTTCGTCACGCTTCGGCCGTCGGCCAAGCTCGCCTTCCTCGTGCTCGGCCCGATGCTCGACCTGAAACTGTATCTGATGTACACGCGCGTTTTTCGGCCGCGGCTGATTTACACCATCTTTCTGTCGGTGACTGTCCAGGTGTTCGTGTTGTCGTACCTCACGCACCTGTTTTGGGAGCGGTATGGTCCGGAAATATATCTGTGGCGTCCCCACTGGCCCTTCGGCTAGGTAAGGAGGTTCGTCGGATGGCTCACCATCATTCGCACGACGATCGTAATGCCTATTACCTCAATCAGCTGTTCACGATTGCCGTGTGCGGCGCGCTGGGCGGCGTGGCGGTCATGTTGTGGTTCAGCACGCACCGGCCCTACGGCATGCTCTCGCTGATGCTGCACGAGAAGTTTTTCATCTGGGTCCTGCTCGGCGGCCTAACGCTGCTGACGCTGGTGGTCATCCGCGCCATCGCCGTTTGGCGCTCCGTCGATGCGGCGCCGCACACGCACGACCACGATCACGAGCATTGCGGGCACGACCACGGCGATTGCGGCCACGACCACGAGCACGGCATTCAGTCGGCGGCGCAAACGACCGGCTTCAGCGCGGCCGCTACTCCTCCAGCCCTGTCCGCGCCGGTCCCTCACCACCACCACGACCACGGACACGACCACGATCACAGCCACGATCACAGTCACGACCACGGACACGATCACGGCCACGACCACGGCTGGGCGCCGTGGCGTTACGTCGTGCTGCTGTTGCCGGTGGTGTTGTATTTCCTGAACCTGCCCAATGAGGTGTTCTCGACCGATGCCAGCGATCCCCTGAAAGGGTTGGATCTGCGTGCGCCCGCGGCGATGGCCTCGAAGGGCAAGGCATCGGTCGGCTTCGCGGAATTGCAGCAAGCGTCGCTGACGCCGGAGAGCCGCGATTACTACGAGGGCAAGACCATCGCGCTGACCGGCCGCTACGCCGGCAACGATCCGAAGCTCTTCACCCTGGAGCGCTACAAGATCGCCTGCTGCGCCGCCGACGCGGTGAAGCTGAACGCCGTCATCATGGTCGATCCCGCGGCGACGCAATCGATCGATCCCGACAAGTACCGCAACAAGTGGGTCGAGGTGAGGGGGCAAATCCACTTCTTCGCCAAACCGGGCGGCAACGAGTACGTCACGGCGTTGATTCTGTATCCGTCGAAGGACGATCCGCTCGACAAACAAGTGCGGATCATCCCTCCGCCGACCAATCCGTACGTGAATTGACTTCCGTCTACCCAAACCGTTGCGACACGGTGCGGCGGATCAACTCGGCGGCGCGCTCGGCCTGCGCTGCCGATACGTCCAGGTGCGTGCAGGCCCGCAGACGCCGCGATCCTGACGAATGAATGAGGACGCCGCGCTCCTTCAGCGCCTCGGCCACCTGCGGGGCCGTGCCCATTTCGCGATCGACCTGGAACCAGATCAAGTTCGTCTCCACTTCCGTCGGCGTCAGCGTCAAGCCCGGCGTGTCGGCGATGGCCCGCGCGATGGTGCGGGCATTGCGATGGTCCTCGGCCAAGCGTTCGACGTGGTGATCGAGCGCGTACAGCGCCGCCGCGGCGAGGACGCCGGCTTGCCGCATCCCGCCGCCGAACAATTTGCGGATGCGCCGCCCTTCCGCCACGAACGCGCGCGGCCCCGCCAGCGCCGAACCGACCGGCGCGCCCAATCCTTTGCTGAAACACACCGACACGCTGTCGAACAGCGAACTCCACCGTCGCGCGGGGATGCTGGCGGCGACGACGGCGTTCCACAGCCGCGCTCCGTCGAGGTGAAGAATCAAACCGTGCTTGCGCGTCCAGTCGTGGATGGCCTGGATTTTCTCGAAGGGATAGATGCGTCCGCCGCCGCGGTTGTGCGTGTTCTCCAGGCACACCAGGCGCGTGCGCACTTGATGCTCGTCGTCGGGGCGGATGCGGCCTTCCAGTTGCGTCACGTCGAGGATGCCGTAATCGCCGTCGAGCGTGTGGCAGGTGACGCCGCTGAGCCGAGCGGGTCCGCCGGCCTCGTAGTTGTAAATGTGGCAGTTGACGTCGCAGAGCAGTTCGTCGCCCGGCTGCGTGTGGGCCTTGACGCAAATCTGGTTGGACATGGTGCCCGACGGCACGAACAGCGCCGCTTCCTTGCCGAGCAGATCGGCGACGTGCTCTTCCAGACGGCGGACGGTGGGATCGTCGCGGAAAACGTCGTCGCCGACCTCGGCGGCGTGCATGGCCGCGCGCATCCCAGGCGTCGGACGGGTCACGGTATCGCTGCGCAGATCAATCGGGGGTTCCGGCATGAGATTGTTCCATCCTGCTGAGGTTAACAAGATCACTTTGCGAATCACGGCGGAGATACTGCCGACGTTCTATTCATCCGAACCATGCGTGTTCGGCGACGGCGGATGAACCAAACGCCGGCGCCGGCGAGGGCGAGGCTCAGTGCTGCACCCGCGAGCAAGGTGGGAGTGCGACGATCGGTCTTTCTGCGCAACTCCTCCATGTACAGAACGCGTTGAGGGTCGTCTTCCTGGATCGTGACACGGTAGGTAATGGCGGGAAGATCGGCTGAATCGGATTGAAGCGTCGTGCCGTCGAACCAAGCCGGCACAAAAGACGGCCAGGGATTGGGCGTCTTGCCCCATTCTGCCGCATCGATGTTTCTCAAGTCATTGGGTGGAGCTGGTTGGCCAGCGGGGACGGCAACTAGGAGCAGCCTGGAGAAGCGCCGCCCTTTCCCATCGAGAGCGATCGGTGCGCCCGAGGACAACCGCATGACGAGCAACGGCCCGTCGAGAGGATTTCCACTCTCGACAGCGTGATATTGCAGGTAAAAGTCGTAGTCGGGATAGTCGGCGAGGTTGACAAAGCACAGGCGGGGGTTGGCCGATTGCTGCGTGAAGCTCGGCGCGTTCGCCAGTGTTTCCGCACCTTGCAGGAGAGAGAAGGCTGCCGCCAGACCCAGGCTTATCCATGAGGTCATGATCACCCTCGTTCGCGTTGCGGCTAACCCTTTGGCTTGCTGCCGTGCTCCATGAACCAGCGGCCATCGTCCTTCTTGAAATACAGCCGGCGCTCGTTGTCTTTCAGACGCACCATGACGCGGTCTCCGTCCTCCTGCCAATCGCCGTTCTTGAGGAAGCGTTGGAGTTGCTTGATCGTCAGTGGATCGAGACGGGCGCGGGTGTCCTCGACCTGCTCTTCGAAACGTCCGGCGTAGAGACGCTTGACGCGATCATCCACGAACGAGGGATCGGCGAGCTGGGCGACGACGTAATCGACGCGCTTCGCCTCGACCGCCTTGAGGACCGAGGCCAGCGTCTCCTTGGCCGTGCCCTGCGGATACATCTTCGGGTCCGGGGCGATGCCGTAGCGCGTCGCGCCGGCGGCCATGAGCAGCAGGATTCCCAAGCCTTGATACATGCTCATAGGTGATCTTCTCCATGTCTCCTCAAAAAATCGTTCCTCCTGCTTGTAGCATGAGACGATCGACATCGCAACGGCTTGTGAGGAATTGGACGCGGACGATAGAATGAGGACATGGCAGGCAATACCTTCGGACATTTGTTTCGCGTGACGACCGGCGGCGTCAGTCACGGTCCCGGCTATGCCGTCATCATCGACGGCTGTCCGCCGGGACTGCCGCTGAGCGAGGACGATCTGCTGCCGGACCTGCGCCGCCGCCGGCCGGGACAGTCGAAGATCGTCACGCAGCGCAAGGAGGAGGATGAACCGGAAATCTGGTCCGGCGTCTTCGAGGGCGTGACCGACGGCACGTCCATCACGATCCTGTTCCGTAACACCGATCAGCGCAGCCACGATTACAGCGACATCAAGGACAAGTATCGTCCCGGCCACGCCGATTTCACCTTCGATGCCAAGTACGGCCTGCGCGACTATCGCGGCGGCGGCCGCTCCAGCGCCCGCGAAACCATCTGCCGCGTCGCCGCCGGCGCCATCGCCAAGAAACTGCTCGCCCGCCACGGCGTCCGCATCGTCGGCTACGTCAAGCAAATCGGCGACGTGATCGCCACCATCCCAGACCCGTCGGCGGTGACGCTCGAACAGGTCGAGGCGACGCCGGTGCGCTGCCCCGATCCCGCCGCCGCCGCCCGGATGATCGCGCTGATCGAGGAAGTGCGCAAGGACCAGGATTCGATCGGCGGCGTGAGCGAGCTTGTGGCCGTCGGCGTGCCGGCCGGGTTGGGGGAACCTGTCTTCGACAAGCTCAAGGCCGATCTCGCCAAGGCGATGTTGTCGTTGCCGGCGGTGATGGGATTCGAGTACGGAGCCGGCTTCGCCGTGGCGACGGCGCGCGGCAGCGCCAACAACGACATCTTCGTTCGCAAAGAGGATCACATCGGCACCTTGACCAATCGTCACGGCGGCATGCTCGGCGGTATCAGCAGCGGCGAGCCGATCGTTTGCCGCGTGCCGGTCAAGCCGACCAGCAGCCTCTCGCGTCCGCAGCCGACCGTGACGCGCCAGGGCGAACCGACCGAGATCGCCACGCGCGGCCGGCACGATCCGTGTTTATTGCCACGCTTCGTGCCGATGGGCGAGGCGATGATGGCGCTGGTACTGGTCGATCACTGGCTCCGCTGGCGCGCCCAGTGTGGCGAGGGGACATGACCGTTGGCAACGTTCGTAATAAATCTGCTACTTGGCCTCTCTCAAGGAATCTCGGATCAGAGCGCGAAAGGTAGCGGGAATAGCCGGAAACCTTATGGTTGCGAACGAACGGATATTATGAAGGCTACACGGATCAACGCCGACAAGCCGCACCTTTGGAAGGCCGATGTTGCCGCCTCTGTTGACCAATTCAATCGGTGGTTCATGCGGTTTGCGCCCGAAGCGTTCCGATCCACACGGATAAAGACGACCGAACACGTCAAGACGGCGCTATTGGCAACCAACGACCTGCGCGCGATAAACGCAGCCACGTTGAAGGCCAACCCCGGAGCACTACCAACGCTCCGCATGTGTACCGCGCCGCCGCTTGCGGTCGACCGCCTGATCGGTTTGGCCAGCGCGAATAAGAACCTCGTTAGCCGGATGGAGAAAGGCCAGCTACCGACCAAACTCAAGGGTGCCGACCTTGACGCGAAATTGGCGAAACTCTGTGGAATTATCTCCCGCCTTCTGGACCAAGACATCTTTCCCTGGCTGGACAACCAGCAGCCCCCGACCGATCAAACGCGCGACCGGGCCTCAACGATCGTCGCCGATCGGCTCTGTAGCGCGGTGGCCAATCCGATCGTTCGCAACGCTCAGGAGCAACGACAGCTAACCTTAATCGGCGACTATCTCAAAAAGCGGGGCTATCGGAAGCAAGCCCCACCACCGGGCAAGCCGCTCACGGACATGGAACCGGGCACGTACACTTTCCGTCTGAACTTGGCCGTCGGAAAGACCCTCCAAGTTAAGATCCCTATCGATGTGGTGATCCAGCCCAAGAGACTTCGGAAGGACCGGCTGCCCATCCTGATCGAAGCCAAGTCAGCGGGGGATTTCACGAACACGAACAAGCGTCGCAAGGAGGAAGCGACCAAGATCCACCAATTGCAAGCGACCTACGGCTCGACGGTGACGTTTGTCCTGTTCCTCTGCGGATACTTTGGCAGCGATTACTTGGGCTACGAAGCTGCGGAGGGGATCGACTGGGTTTGGGAGCATCGGATCGACGACCTGGCGAAATTGGGGCTTTAGCGCGTATGATTGCACGACAGCGGAACCCGATTGAAGTTCGTCGCCAGACTATTCAGGCGGCGCTCGATGCCGGAAAATCGGCCGCCGAGAGGAACCGGCTCGGCCAATTCGCAACTCCCAACGCCCTAGCCGTCGAGATTGCCAGCTACGTTCAGCGGGTCGCGGACGGGCGGCTTCCCGCGATCCGGTTCGCCGACCCCGCCCTTGGTACGGGCAGTTTGTATTCCGCCGCGCTCGCCGTCTTCGGATCGGAAAACATCAAGAGCGCCGTTGGAATGGAACTCGATTCCGACTTCCGCGATGCTGCTCGCGCCTTATGGGCCGAGGCGGGGCTTGAGGTGGTCGGCGGCGACTTTACACGCATTGTCGCCAGAAGCAATCTCCCCGTTGCGCCGAACCTAATTCTCGCCAACCCTCCTTACGTCCGGCATCATCATCTGCGGCGGGAGGACAAGCAGCGCTTACAAGCGATCGCGTATCAGATGACCGGCGTCAAGGTCAATGGTCTTGCGGGGCTGTACGTTTATTTTGTCTTTCTTGCGACGGCATGGATGGAAGCGGGCGGC
Source organism: Gemmataceae bacterium (assembly GCA_036557825.1). Lineage (GTDB taxonomy): Bacteria > Planctomycetota > Planctomycetia > Gemmatales > Gemmataceae > JAJPHU01. Next base: position 34,952 of record DATBGU010000255.1, on the reverse strand, counting down.
TATGCGGCGTGGCTGATCCCCTCCGAATTCATGGACGTCAACTATGGCGCGGCGCTCAAGCGCTACCTCACCGAGCAGGTGACGTTGATCCGCACGCACCGTTTCGATCCGGCCGAAGTTCAGTTCGGGGATGCTTTCGTTTCTTCGGTCGTCCTCGTGTTCCGAAAAATGCCGCCCCGGCCGGGACATGCCGTTGAGTTCACCTTCGGAGGCACGATCCGCGAGCCGCAGGCTACGGATTCGATTCCCCTCGACCAGCTGCGTGCATCCCACAAGTGGACCGTGTATCCCAACCACTCGCGGAACGATCGGCGCATGTCGAGCAACGGCGGCTCGACACTGGGAGACTTCTTCCGTATTCAGCGCGGCATTGCCACGGGAAGCAACAAGTTCTTCGTACTTGAGCGCGGCGAAGCCCAGCGACGCGGCTTCCCGAAGCGCTACCTGCGACCCATCCTGCCCAGTCCGCGTTTGCTGAAGACGACCGTTATCGACGCCGATGCGGGCGGCTACCCGCTTCTCGAACGCCAACTCTGTCTCATCGACTGCGACCTTCCCGAAACGGAGTTGTCGGATCGCCACCCAGCCCTGTGGAAGTACCTTCAGACTGCCGCGGCGCTAGGCATCAAGGATGGTTATCTCGTGCGTAAACGGAGTCTGTGGTACAGGCAGGAACAGCGTGACCCAGCCCCATTTCTTTGCACATACATGGGGCGCGGCTCGGAGCAGAAACGACCCTTCCGGTTTATTTGGAACCGTTCGCAGGCCATTGGAACTAACCTCTACCTCATGCTGTATCCAAAGAACGGTCTCGCGCGGATGCTGCGCGATCATGCCGACCGCGCCGCCGATGTGTTCGCCCTACTCCGGCAGGTCAGCGGTCACGAACTCCGCGGCGAAGGCCGCGTCTACGGCGGTGGATTGAGCAAGATTGAGCCGAGCGAATTGGCACGCATTTCCGCAGCGGCACTCGTATCCCATTGGCCGGAACTCGAAACTGCGGGGCAGCGCCAGAAAGAGCTATTCGACTCAGAGACATAAACCGACCGGACGAAAAACCTGGAGCGTCCGCGATGAGTCCGGCAGGTCCGTCGTTGACACTCCGGGTTTGTAAGTGATCGAGAGGGGCCGCATGCTCCGCGAGGAACAGATCGACATTCGCCGCCGCCGCGCCGCCGCGGAGCAGTTCCGCATTCAGAACCTCGGCCGCAATCGCGTCTTCAGCGACTACCAAATCAGCAACCCGACGACCGGCGGCCAGTATCGCGTCAGCATTCGCGGTTTTGATGTCGGAGATAACACCTGCGAATGTCCGGATTTTCGCACCAACACGCTGGGCACCTGCAAACACATTGAGGCGGTGCTGGCGTCGCTGCGCGAGGAGACGCCACCGCAGCTGCGCCGCCGCAAGGCCGCCGTCACCCACCCGGAGATTTATCTCAATTACGGTGAGCAGCTGCGCCTCGGCCTGCATCTGCCGCCGCGCCACTCAGACCAGTTGCGCGCTCTGGCGGAAGCCTTCTTCGATCCACGCGGACTGTGGAAGGGCGGCGACGGCTACCAGAAACTCATCGAACTGGCCGAGCAGGTACCGGAGCAGGTGACGATCTTCTCCGACGCCATGGACTTCATGGAGCGCGAGATCGAACGCCGCGAGATGGCCGAGCGCGAACGCGATTTGCTCGAACAACTCGAGCGCGGCGAGTCGCCGGAGGCACTGCGCGATCTGCTGCGCGTGCCGTTGTATCCGTATCAGCTGCGCGGAGCGCTGTTCCTGGCGTGTCGCGGACGCAGCATCCTCGGTGACGACATGGGCCTGGGCAAGACGGTGCAAACGCTGGCGGCAGTCGAACTGCTGGTGCGCGAGCGCGGCATCGAGCGCGTGCTGGTGGTGGCGCCGGCATCGGTGAAATATCAGTGGGAGACGGAGATCCGCAAGTACACCGGCCGCGGCGTGCAGGTCATCGACGGCGCCGCTCCGGAGCGCCGCGCTCACTATCGTCAGCCGACGTTTTATCGCCTCATCAATTACGAGATCGCCGTGCGCGATCTCGACGAGTTGAACGCCTGGCAGCCGGATCTGATCGTGCTGGACGAGGCGCAGCGCATCAAGAACTGGGAGGCGAAGACGACGCGCGCGGTCAAGCGGCTGCGCAGCCGTTACGCCGTCGTGCTGACCGGCACACCGCTGGAAAACAAGCTCGAAGAGCTGTACAGCATCGTGCAGTTCGTCGATGATCGCCGCCTCGGTCCCGCCTTTCAGTTCCTGCACGATCATCGGATGCTCGACGACGACGGCAAGCTGCTGGGCTATCGCAACCTCGACAAGATCCGCGAGAAGCTGGCGCCGATCCTGTTGCGGCGGACGCGGGCGGAAGTGCTGTCGCAGCTGCCGGCCCGCACCGATACCACCGTCTACGTCGAGATGGCCGACCCGCAGCGCGCCCCCTACGGCGAACACAGTCACACGCTGGCGCGGCTCTTGCAAAAGAAATATCTCACTGAGGTTGATCGCCGCCGCATTCTGGCGAGCATCACGAACCTGCGGATGCTGTGCGACAGCACGTTCCTGCTGGACAAGCAGACGCGGGTGTCGCCGAAGCTGGAGGAACTGGAGGAACTGCTGCGCGAACTGCTCGGCGCGGGGCCGCACAAGGTCGTGATTTTCAGTCAGTGGGAGTTGATGCTGCGGCAGGCGGTGCAGGTGGTCGAAAAGCTGGGATTCGGCTTCGCGGTGCTGCACGGCGCCGTTCCCGGCAAGGAGCGCCGCGGCCTGTTGGAGCGCTTCCGCGACGAGCCGGATTGTCGCGTCTTCCTCAGCACCGACGCCGGCGGCACGGGCCTGAACTTGCAGGCGGCGGACACGGTCATCAATCTGGAAGTGCCGTGGAACCCGGCCGTGCTGGAGCAGCGCATCGCGCGCGTTCACCGCATGGGCCAGCATCGTCCGGTGCAGGTGTTCAACCTGGTGATGCGCGACAGCATCGAGGAGCGCGTGTTACGGACGCTGGCCGTCAAGCGTTCGCTGTTCGCCGAAGTGTTCACCGGCACCAGCGACGAGGTGATCTTCGCCACGCTCGGCCAGCAGGCGTTTCTGGAGACGGTGCGCGAACTGCTCAGCGAGGGGAAACCGGCGGAGGCGCCCGCCCCGACGCCGGCGGCGAGCGAACCGCCGAACGATCCGCGTCAAGCCGTGGTGCAGGCGGGCGTGCAATTGCTGGAGGCGCTGGCGACGCTGATCGGCGGCAGTGGCGCGCCACCACCGCCGGAAGCGAATGGCAACGGGGTGTCACTGCTGGCGTCGTTGCTGGCGACGGATGCACAGGGACGGCCGGTGCTGCAATTGCCGGTTCCGTCGCCGGAGATGGTGCAGCGAGGAGCGGCGGCGATGCGGACGATACTTCAGAAGTTGGCAGCAAGCCAATCCGTTGAGCGAGAGTAATGACAGCCAATCCTCAGACTGGTCCAGCACCGCCCGCGATGACTCAACGCGGGGATCCGTGGCAATTGGTCTGGGGGCAACCCTACATCGACAGCGACGCTCTCGCCGCCGCCATTGAAGGCGATTTGCAACGGCATCCGCGCCCCGACTACAGAACCCGACTGCTCATCCGCGACGCGGCCAAAGCTCTCCGATCCTTCTGGGGAACGAAAAAATTCACGCGCTGGTTGGAGGCAAGCCCATCGGGTCAGCGGATTGCCGCAATCCTCCAGGAAAGATCCAACGAGACGGGTTTCCCGCACATTCAGAGAAGACTGGTGGACAGCATCGGGGCGGCACAGGTCAAGCAGATATTCGCCTTGCTCGGACAACACATCCACCGGCGCGTCGAGGTCTACGTGGCCGGCTCGATCCCCACGCTGATTAAGGGACTGACGGCCCGGCCGACCGCGGCCATCGACATCGTGGACGAAGTTCCGGCCGAGATTCGCATGCAACGAGCCGTCCTGCGAAAGATCCAAACCGACTACGGACTCAGCCTGGGGCACGTTCAGTTTCATTACCTCCCGGCCAACTGGGAGAAGCGGCGGCAATTCCTGGGAGACTTCGGAGGACTGCGCGTCTATCTGGCGGACCCCTACGACATCTTCGTTAGCAAGCTTTCCAGCAAGAAGGAAAAACACAAAGACGATTTGCGCGTGCTGGCCCTGAAGCTCGATAAGGAAACCGCCAAGGAGCGCCTGCTCGGCGACGGGCGGGCGTTTCTCGATGATCCACAGCAGCGGCCGCGGATCGAAGCAAACTGGCAATTCATCTTCCAGGAACCGCTCGCGCCGGACGGCGGCGAGGGCACGGAAGGGCCAGCCCGTCAAACCCCGAACAGAAGGAATGGACGCGGTCGCAAGCGCGAAGGATAGACGGAACGCCTTTCCTTCGTACTCATGGCCGGCGGCGCGAAGCGCTACGCCTTCGCGCCGCGCACCAGCCGCGCCGTGATCTCGGCGACGTGGCGGCCCTGAAATCGGGCGATGCTTAACTCGTTCTCGCTCGGTTGCCGCTTACCGTCCGTGCCGGCCAGCGTCGTCGCGCCGTAGGGCGTGCCGCCGGTGATCTCGTTCATGTTGGTCAGGCCCGGCTCGGAGTACGGCACGCCGACGATAATCATGCCGTGATGCAAAAGCGTCGTGTGAAAGCTCGTGATGGTCGTCTCCTGGCCGCCGTGCTGCGAGGCGGTGCTGGCGAAGACGCTGCCGACCTTGCCGATCAGCGATCCCTTCACCCACAGGCCACCGGTCTGATCGAAGAAGTTGCGCATCTGCGCCGCCATGTTGCCGAAGCGCGTCGGCGTACCGAAGATCAGCGCGTCGGCGTCGGTCATCTGCTCCGGCTTGGCGAACGGCACATGCGCGAACGCCTGCCGAGCGGCCTTGGCCCCGCTCTTTTCGAGAGCCGCGTCGGGCACCAGTTCCGCCACCTGGTACAGCGAAACCTCGGCGCCCGCGACCTGCCGAGCGCCCTCGACGACCGCCTCCGCCAGACGATAGACGTGGCCGTACATGCTGTAAAAAATCACTTGAATTTTCACGATCGCTCCCTTCTCTCACGCTCGGCACAGAGGATGTTTCAGCGGCTTCCACGCTCCGTTCTCCGCGGAGCTGGCGACGCACTGGGCGATGAAGTTCATGCCGTCCACGCCGTCGGCCACGTTGGGATACAGACTGTTGGCGTAATCGAACTTCTGCCCGCTCGCTCGCGCAACCATGTCTTCATAGGCCGCCGTGTAGATATTGGCAAACGCTTCCAGAAACGCTTCGGGATGGCCGCTGGGGATGCGCGTCGAGCGTCCGGCCAGTTCACCGAGATATGGCCCGCCGGCGCGGGTGTAAAGCTGGTGCGGCTTGCCGTTGACGCGCAGCAGCATTTTGTTCGGCTCCTCCTGATGCCACTCCAGCGCTCCCTTGGTGCCGTCGATCTCGATCCATAGATCGTTTTCGCGGCCGTGCGAGATCTGCGAGGCGGTCACGGTGCCCAGCGCGCCGTTGTGGTAGCGAAGGACGGCGGTGCCGTAGTCGTCCAGCGCCCGGCCCGGCTCGAAGACCTTTAGCTGACAGGAAATCTGTTCGGGAATAAGGCCGGTGATGAAGCGGCCGAGGTTGTAGGCGTGGGTGCCAATGTCGCCGAAGCAGCCGGCCGCCCCGGACTTCTTCGGATCGGTGCGCCAACCGGCCTGCTTCTGTCCCGACGTCTCCAACCGCGTCCGCAGCCAGCCCTGGATGTAAAAGGCACGCACGGCGTTAATTTCGCCGAGTTCGCCGGCCTGGATCATTTCGCGGGTCTGACGTACCAGCGGATAGCCGGTGTAGTTGTGCGTCACGGCGAACACGACGCCGGTCTTCTGCACCACCTTCGCCAACTCCTCGGCCTGGCCGAGATCGAAGGTCAACGGCTTGTCACAGATGACGTTGAAGCCGGCCTCGGCGAACGCCTTGGCGATCTCGAAGTGCGTATGGTTGGGCGTGGCGACGGAGGCGAAGTCGATGCGCCGATCGGCGGGCAGCTTCGACTCGGCGGCGACCATCTCCTGATAGGAGCCGTAGGCACGTTCGGAGGGGATGTCGTAGTCGGGGGCGGACGCCTTGGCCTTGGCGGGATCGGAGGAGAGGGCGCCGGCGACGAGGGCGGCGCGATTGTCGAGGGTGCCGGCGATGCTGTGGACCTTGCCGATAAAGGCGCCCTGTCCGCCGCCGACCAGGCCCATGCGCAGTTTGCGGTTGAGTGGTGCGTTGATGCCCATGCCATCGTCTCCCTTGGATGTCGCTTCGGGGTGCGCGTTCGTATGGTGAGACAATAGCGACGGAAGGCCGGCGCGGCACCTTTTTTCTCGCCTCAGTCCTCGTCCATGTCCCAGACAACGATGGTGTGATCGGCGCTGCCGGCCGCGGCGGTCATGCCGTCGGGCGCGACGGCGGCGCACGTCACCCAGCGCGTGTGCCAGCGGAAGCAGCGTTTCTCCCGTCCGGTCGCCACGTCCCACAAACGCACGGTGCCGTCGGCACTGCCGGAGATCAGCGTGCGGCCGTCCGGTGTGAAGGCGAGCGAGTAGACTGTCCAGGTGTGGCCGTGCAGTGTGGTGTGCGTTTTGGTTCCCTCGCGCAGCAGTATCGTCCCGTCGGGGTGGCCGCCGGCCAGCAAGCGACCGTCCGGCGACCAGGCTAGGGCGAACGGCGGCTGTTGCCCTTCCGCGAGAGCGGTAAGTTTCCCGTCACCGTCGTCCCACAAAGCGAGCGTGCCTATCTCGTTACCGACTGCTACCTTTTTTCCATCGGGAGCGAAAGCCAAGGCTATACACCCACAGCTTTTCAGGAGGAGGGATCTTGGCTTCAGTGTGGCGGCGTCCCACGTCTTGACCATCTGGTCCCAGCCCGCCGTGACAAGCGTTTCGCCCTCGGGGGAGCGAGCCATGCAGCGAACACCTCCGGCGTGCGCCTGCGCGGGCAACCCCGAGCGGTTCCGCCGGCTGTTCCACGGAAGCAGCGCCCCTTTCGCGGTTCCGAGAACGAGGTTTTCGCCGTCCGGACGAAACACCAGCGCCTCGATGCTCGCGTCATACTGGAACGTCGCCAGAAGCGACCCACCGGCGGCCAAGTCCCACAGGCGTACCGTGCTGTCCTCGCTGCCCGAAGCCAGGTGCCGGCCGTCGGGCGAATAACTCAGGCAGCGAACGGCGTCCTCGTGTCCGCGCAGGATCAGCACGGCCACCTCCTTTCATCCCTCATCGCCATCGGGCTGATGCCCGGGGGGCGGTTCGACCGTCACGTCGCGGCCGATGTCGGCCATCTCGTCGTAATGCGCGGCGTATTCCTTTTCCTTGCCGGGGATGGGTCGGATGTGCTTGCCGGTCACGTCCATGTACGCCGACTCCCAGGACTCGCACTCCACGTGCTCGATCGGCTGGACGTGCGGCGTCTCGGCGAAGCTGAGCGCGTCGAAGCGCATCGCCTTGACGGCCTCGCGAATCCTCGGCGGCAGCTGATCGACGTGGATCGGCTGGGCTGGTCGCCGAACGCGGCCATAGGGTCCGGAGATCCAGTTATCGGTCAGATGCGAGTAACTGAACAGTCCCCGTGCAGTCAGATCGGGGGAGTGTTCCTCGTACTCCTCGCCGTGGAAGTACCACGAACAGCCCAGGCAGGCGCCGCTGTCGTGCAGGCGCTTGGCGAGTGCTTCGGACATTTGCTGAAACATCACCGCGACGCCCTCGCTGGCCCGCACCTCGACAGCGCGGCCGGCGGCGATCTCGTCCTTGACCGGATCGAGCGATGCCAGGAACATGAGCGTCGGATAAGGCAGTCCCAGGCTGCCGCGATGCTCGTTGAACTCGCTCGGCCGGTTGGGCGTCACGCCCCCCTGACGGTCGTGGATCACCGGGACGCGCGCCAGCGCCGCCAGTTGTTGGCGCACCGAACGGGCCGATTCGCCGGACAGGGCGTGCGTGGGAACCGCTCCCGCTTCGCCGGTGTCGAAAACGGCGACGTGACCATCGCGGTCGATGGCGAAAAAGCAGGTGTCCATGCTGTGTGCAGACGGGTAGTCATTTTCCATCCTCGTTCTCCTTGCGGCGCCGGCGGCGCGGTTTCTTCAGTTTCTCTTGCGGTTCTTCAAAGATGAATTGCTTCGCTTCTTCTGGATTCTCCTCACGGAATTGTTTGCAGAACTCGGCGAAGCGATGCTCCATGCCGGGAATGGGCCGCACCGTCTTGTCATCGCTGCACAAATAGGCCACCCGGTCTTCCTCGTACCAGTAAACGCAGGGGCCATACTCCAACGGCTGCAACGCCATGATTTGTGAGAAATCGACCGTGCGAAAACGTATCTCCTTCCAGCGTTGCCTCAGCTCCGGTGGGAGTTGATCGACATGCAGCGGCGTCTTCGGCGTCCCCGTCACGCCATACGTCCCGATGGGATCGAATTCAAGACCATAGTAAAAAATAAAGGCACCCAACTCGTCCGCAATTTCCTCGCCCTCCAGACCCCATAAGCTGCCCTCGGAATCGGCTCGGTCTGGATGCCGGACGCGCCACAGTTCCAGAGCGAGGTCGTCGATCACGGCCAACTCCGGCACATGGCCATTCTCACCGGACGAAAAAACGCCAAGGTGCCCCGCCTCATCGATCGCATACCAGCGTGTGTCCATGCTGTGCGCCGCCGGGAAATCACCGTCCATCGGTCCCTCCGCAGAATTCCAGTCCTAGCCCGTCGAGGGCCGCAGTCAACCCCTCATACGTCAAGGCCGGCAACGTCCGCCGCGTCCGCGTGTACGAGCACCACGCCACGGTCCTATCCCAGCCGATCGAGCAAAAGCGCGGACTGCGACCGCACGCCGTCAGGCACGTCATCGACTGGAACGGCCGGTCGCCGGCGACGGCGGCGACCTCGGCGGGCGTCGGCGTGTCCTGGCCGCGCATCGGTAAGTAGACAATGCGCTCGTTGCCGATGCCGCTCTGACGCACCATCTCGGCAGTTCGCCGCGCCGCCGGAAGGTTGGAGCGCGCCACCAGCAGATTGATGCCGCTGCGGATGCCGCGCTCGGCCAGCTCGTGGACTTGCCGGACGACGCGACGCACTTCGCTGTCGCGCTCGGGGAAGTGGATCGACAGATGTATCTTGTCCGGCGTGGCCGCAATCAGGCGCTCCAGGAGTTCGCCGTGCAGCAGCAGGCCGTTCGACGTGAGCGAGCGAAACAGCGTGCCGCGCAGACGCTCCAGAACGGGGAACAGATCGCCGTATTGCAGCGGTTCGCCGCCGCCGAAGGATACCGCCTTGACACCGTGCGCGGCGCAGTCGGTCACAAAGGACACCAGCTCGTCGGCGGTCCAGCGCGTGTCGCCCTCGGGAAGACTGTGGTTGTAACAGAACCAGCACGCCTTGGCGCAGCGGTTGGTGACCTCGATGGAGATGCGGTCCAGGACTTGTACCTGAGTCAGCGTCATGCGTCTGCCCTTTACGGCCGTTCGGCGGTCAAGCGTTTCAGTTCGCGGTAGACGGCCTTGTCATCCGCCGCGCCGCGGAAGGTGAACGGCGAATGCTGGTTCACTTTTTCGAGCATGAATCCCCACGACGCGCCCTGAGCGACGCACATCGCGGCGGCGCGGGCGGCCGACTCGCCGATCTTGTCGTCTTCGTTGCACACGATCGGTTTGCCGTATCGCTTCAGCGCCTTGATGCGTCCGGCGATCTCCGCGACAGGGACGCCGTTGAAGTGGATCAGCAGAAAATCGCTGGCCTTCGCCACCTCGTCCGACACCTTGCCGTCGCCGAGGCCGCTGGTGGAGACGAGCAGTCCCGGAGCCGTCTTCCGGGCCAGCCGTATCAACTCAACCTGCCCCGCGGCCGTTTTCAGGATGCGATGATCGAAACCGGAGTGCGGATACTCGTTGGCAATCTCCAGGACGACGTTCGTGAAACCGCTGGCCTTGATCCACTGCGCGACGTTGACCACGCCCGCTCGCACCGCCGCCTCATCGCGCAGGATTTGATCCTGGCGCTGATAATAACAGCCCAGGATGACGGCCATGCCGTGCCGGTCGCACGCTTCGATGACGCGGCGCACCCGCCGCAGATACGGGCCGCGCAGCGAGCCGTCCGAACGAAACGCCGAGTTCTCCGCGCCCTCGTAGCCGGGGAAACCGCCTTGCAGGCAGAGCGTGAACGCGCGGACGCCGTGAGCCGCGTAGTCCGCTATCCGATCCAAAAACTTGTCGGTGTTCGCTTCCGGATCGAAATCGGGACGTTTGCGGTCCTCAAAGACGGCGTTCACCATGCGCACGTTCATCAGCAAACCCTCGGCCCTGCTCCCTCGGTTGGTGGGCCGGCCATTGAAGTGCCAGCGCCCCTCGGTGAGAGCCACGCGGAGATGCGGCGCGGACGCCGCCTCGCCGATCAGCCGGGCGGCCTGGTTGCATTTGGTCTTGGCGTTGCCGGGGCTGGCGTCGTGGTCGTCGATCCTGCCGTCGTTCCAGGCGACGACGAGATCGAGGCTGGGAAAGATCCACAGCATGCGCTCGCCGCCGTGGCCGCTGGCGACGAAGGCGTCCGGCGGCGCGTCCACGAACAGGCAGCGGCCGTCTTTGTCCGTGCCGTTGAGCCACCAGTTGAAGCTGTAGTAGCCGGGACCGACGCGCGTGATGTTCTTGCCGCCGCCGAGACTGCGCTGCTTCGGCAGCATGTCGGCGTCGCGGCCGGCGGTCAGCGGCGTAAGGGCGGGCAGAGGACTGGAGATCGCTTGCTCGACGAACTCCGGACGAATGAGTTGCCGACGCTCCTATTTGCCGCTGCGCAGATACAGCAGACCGAACCGCGCCAGGTCGCGCACCGAGACGGCGAGCCGGCCGGGTCGGTCGTCCGGGCCGAACGCCGTGAACGTGTAGCGGTCCTGGAAGTGCAGCACATCGGCCAGCCGTTCGCGCAGGATGCGGGTACCGTCTTGCCGATAGACCTTGGACGTTAGCGCGTCGTAGTAAAGGGCGAGGGCGAAGTCGTTGTACGAGTAGGCGTCTCCCGGCGGCTCGGTGAGTCCGTAGCCGGACATTTGCGAGGCGAAATGGCGCCAGGTGATGGTTGCGTCCTTGCCGCGGTTAAGCGTCCGCAAGCGCGGCTCGAAGTCGGCGACCTTGTCGTCCACGCTCTTCAACTTGCCTTCCTGCACGGCCAGAAAGAGCAGCGTGGTGAGGACCGGCTTGACAGCCGAGGCAATGTCGCCGCTTTTGGACGCATCGCCCCAGGTGTAAACCAGGTAGCCGTGGCGCACGACGCAGCCGCGACCGCCGACCCGTGCGGCGAGCGCATCGAGTTTCGCGCGCGACAGTTCCACTTCCTCGGGGCGGCGCGTCTCCCAGGCGGCGCCGGGATAGACCGGGGCGTCCGTGTGAAGGACGGCGGCCATAAGGAGAAGTGTGGATGTCATGAGTTCGCCCTCGAATACCAAACACACCGATGATACCGCCTGCGCTTGATGGATCAATCACCGTAGCAACATTTCGCGTCTCGGAGCCCGCAGCGTCAGCGAGGGAAACGGCTGCCCTCGCTGACGCTGCGGGCTCCGAGGAGGAGCAACTTCTGGCGTCGCCGCTGCGACGCTGGTACACTTCTGCCACGCCCCGAACACGCCACTTAGGAACACTGAGGAACATCATCATGCGTTCTTTCTCGCGCTTCATCCTGGCTGTAATCTGCCTCGTCGCCGTGGCTCCGATCGCGTCGGTCGAGGAGGCGAAGCTGACGCCGCTTCAACAAGACATCGTGCGCCATCTCGACGGACTCCGTCCGGATCTGATCGCGGTCAATCAGGACATCTGGACGTTCGCCGAGTTGGGGTTGCAGGAGCATCGCTCGGCGGCGCGGCTGGCGGGCGTGCTGAAAAAAGCGGGATTCCGCGTCAAGGAAGGCGTCAGCGACATGCCGACGGCGTTCGTCGCCGAGTACGGTTCCGGCACGCCGATCATCGGCATTCTCGCCGAGTACGACGCTCTGCCGGAACTGTCGCAGCAGGCCGGCGACGCCACGCGCAAGGCCATCCCCGGACAGAGCGCGGGACACGGCTGCGGACACTGCGCGCTGGGCACGGCGGCCGTCGGCGCGGCGCTGGCCGTCAAGCAGGCCATCGACAAGCACCATCTCAAGGGCACCGTCCGCCTCTACGGCACGCCGGCCGAGGAGACCGTCATCGGCAAGGTGTACATGACGCTCGACGGTCAGTTCAAGGATCTCGACGCCTGCCTGCACTGGCACCCCGGCACGAAAAACCGCGTCTCGTACATGACCTCCAAGGCGCTGATCTCGGCCAAGTTCACGTTCAGCGGTCTGCCGGCGCACGCCTCCGGCAGCCCCGAAAAGGGCCGCAGCGCCCTCGACGGCGTCGAACTGATGAACGTCGGGGCCAACTACATGCGCGAGCACGTGAAAGAGACGAGCCGCATCCATTACGTCGTCACCAACGGCGGGGCGCAGCCGAACGTGGTGCCGGCCACGGCGCAGGTGTGGTACTTCGTGCGCGCCAACACGCACGAGGACGTGGAGCGCAATTTCGACTGGCTGCGCGACATCGCCGAGGGTGCGGCCAAGATGAGCCGGACCAAGACGGTCGTTCACATCGACACGGATTGCCATGAGATCGTGCCGAACCTGCCGCTGTCGCGCTTGGTGCTGCGCAACCTGGAGCGCGTCGGGCCGCCGAAGTTCGACGACACCGACCGCGACCTCGCGCGCCGCTTGCAGGAACCGCTGCGCGCCGAGTTCGCCTTGAAGGAGCGCAAGTCGCTCAATGACACGATTGAGCCGCTGCCGGAGAAGTCGTATCCGGCCGACGGCGGCTCGACCGACGTGGGTGATGTCAGTTGGCACGTACCGACGTCGGGGCTGGATACGGCGTGTTTCGCGGCCGGCAGTCCCGGCCATAGTTGGCAGAACGTGGCGGCCATCGGCTCGCCCATCGGGCACAAGGGGCTGCTGGTCGCGGCCAAGGTGCTGGCGCTCAGCGCCGTCGATCTGCTGCAAGATCCGCAGGCGCTCAAGGACGCCAAGGCGGACTTTCAAGAGCGCATGAAGGGACGCGAGTACACGACGAAGATCCCGAAGGGACAGAAAGCGCCGCGGTCGATCCGCTGATTCAAGGCGCGTCGATCCGCACGTCCTTCAAGCCGATGTGGACCTCGCAAACGACGACGGGCAGCGGCCGGCGCTCGAAGTGGATGCCGCTGATGACGCCCTCGATCCGAACACTGGCTCCCGGTTCGACACGGCCGATCCAAGAGAGATCGGAGGTTTGAAAGTAATCCCGCGCTCCACGACCGCTCCGGTCGCCGAGCTGAACCTCGACGTAGGGAAAGCATTGGCTGGGATAAAGGCCCGACCGATCTCCCTTCTGGACCGCTTCGTGCAGTTCGTCCGGACTGCATGGACGGCTGATGGGCCGGGGATAGAGGCGGACCTGTTTGGAATCGCTCGTTTCCGTCTGTTGAACCTTTCGCACTTCGATCCGCCAGGAAACGCGCTGGCCGGTCAATCCGCGGAGGGTCTTGTTGAGCCGCGCCTCACGGTCGTCGGCGGCCTTCTGGTTTTTCCGCAGATCCGCCAGCGCCATCCCCTCGCCGATAAGCCAGTCGGCCGTTTTGGGGAAGTCGTTCGCATCAAAGTGTTTCGGCTCCCGCGACCCGCGCAGGTTCAAGGCGATCGCGACGGCCGTTCCCACCAAGCCGAGCGCGCCGACGACGCCGAGAATCACCCAGCGTTTTGTAGACATGAAGGCAGTCCCTTGAGGAAAGGCCGCGCGCCGCCGAGGACGAGAGGCAGAACGACAGTTTAGGCGATCGCGAGACCTCCCGCAACCCGCCGGGGCGGTGAAGCGGGGCTTGTTTTCTCTGGAAGTCGCTTGCGCGGCCCTGTACAGTGAGAGGGAATCGCCGCGCGGCGGGCGCGGCTCCCATCTTGTGACGACAATCGGCCTTTCGTTCCGGGGGAACGGGCATGCAGGCTTTCTGGACCTTCATCACCCACGACTGGTATTTCTTCGTGCCTCTGTTCTTCATGTCGCTGACCGGGCTGACCCTGGTCATCTGGCGGCTGCTGCTGAACATGAACGGCGGCACCAACATGAGCGAGTTTCTGCCGGAGTTTCAGCAGAAACTGGACCGCGACGGCGTCGAGGGCGCCCTGCGCTACTGCCGCAGCCGCACCGACATCATCCCGCGCCGCCTCTTCGTCGCCGGCCTGGAAACGTCCAAGCAGGGCCTCGCCGCGGTGCGGCGCGCGATGGCCAACATCATCGAGCTGGAGATCCTGCCGGACCTGAATTTCCTGCTGCCGAGCATCCTGGCCATCGCCAAGATCGCCACCATGGTCGGCCTGCTCGCCACGGTCATCAGCATGATCGGCACCTTCAACGAGATCCAAAAGGCCAAGGGTGGCGACGTCGGCTCGCAGGCCGGCGGTATCGGTCTGGCCCTGTTCGGCACGGCGATGGGCCTGGTGACGGCCATTCCGCTGGTGTTCACGCATGTCTTGTTCAAGGCGTGGGTGGCCCAGTTCGAGACGCGCATGAAGAGCGCCGCCCAGAAGTTGTTGCTGCTGTTGCAGGCCAAGCCGCAGGCCAAGGGCGCTCTGCCGGCGGCGACGCCCATCAAGCCGGCCATCGATCCGTCGTCGGTGCGAAGATAAAATCCGAAATCCGAAATCCGAAATCCGAAAGAAATACCAAATCGAAATATCCAAATTTGAAACCTCTCGCTCTCCGGTTTTGGATTTCTGATTTCTGCATTTGATTTTCTTTCGGATTTCGGATTTCGGATTTCGGATTTTTTGAAGGAGGGGGAGTATGACCCAGAAGCGCCGTTTCCTCGATGTCTGGATCATCGAATCGAACACGGTCTATCGCGAGGTTCCCTTTCCGGTCGTCGCCGACTGGGTGCAGCAGGGCCGGCTGCTGGAAGACGACATGCTGCGGCCGTCGGGCACGGCCGAATGGTTCAAGGTCGGCGGCTCGCCCGAATTCGCGCCCTATCTGCCGCGACCCGAAGCGGATCGCGTCGAGGACCAGGCCGAGGCGCTCGAACCCGTCGAGTTGGATTTCCGCTGGAAGAAACGGCACGACGACGAAGACGACGACGTGGACATGATCCCGCTCATCGACGTGAGTCTGGTGCTGCTGATCTTCTTCATGCTGACGGCCAGCGGCGTCGGCGCCGCCGCCTTCATTCCCACGCCGCCCGCCGAGTTCGGCTCTATCTCCCCCAACCCCAGGGAAGTCCAGCTCAACATCAACCTCCAAGACGATACGCCGGTCTACTCCCTGTCGGTGGGAAACAAGTACCTCAGCGACAAGGACGCCGATCTGCGGACGCTGAACGAGCTTCTCGACCGTCTGCGCGTCTACCTGGAGGACGACAAAACTCCGCCGACCATCGAAGTAACCATCAACGCCCATCCCGACGTGAAGTCCGGCCTGGTGCGCGAGTTGATGGTGAGGCTGGAGGAGGACAAGACATTTCGCGGCCGGGTGGAGCGGAAATTCTACGGCGTCTCGGAGAAGTAGGAATGTGGAAAGTGCGACATCAAGGATCGCCGACGGCGCTGAGCGATCTGACGCTGGCGCAAGTGGCCGAGGGATTGGCCGACGGCCGCTGGGAGCCGACCGATGAAGTCATGGGACCGAACGATTCGAGTTGGGTTCCCATCGAAAGTCATCCGCAGTTGGCCGACATCGCCGCCGAGTTGGAACCGCCGCCGCCGCGCGTCTACGACGACGAAACGCGCCTGGACATGAACGCGCTGATCGACGTCTGTCTCGTTCTGCTCATTTTCTTCATCCTGACGACCAGCTACGCCGTGCTGCAAAAGCGCCTGGAAGCGCCCGGTGTGACCGCCGACAAACTCGGCCCCGCCGTCGTCACGAAAGAGAAGGTGGAGCAGCAGATGATCCGCGTCGCCGTCACGATGGAGGGCGGCAAGCCCGTGATCCGGGTTGAGGACCACACGGTCGATGCGGACCAGTTGCCGTCCGAGTTGCGCCGCTACGGCAACGCCACCAAGAAGACGCAGGTGCTGCTCGAACACGACGATGACGTGCCGCAGCGCGCCGTGGTGACGGTGATCGACGCCGCCAAGATAGCAGGGTTGGAAAAAGTCAGCCAGGTCGTGCCGGACAAGGGCAAACGATGACGACTCGTCCAGTCCTTCCTGTGTCGAGGGAAGCGTGGAAATGGGCGCAAAAAAGCGGCCGGCCCCATACGGGGGCCGGCCTTGAACCACGCTGTCGCCCAATCAGCGTGATAGATAAAAAATACCATCCCTTCCCCCCCTCGCTCAACCGCGCTCCCATTAATAATTCGCAAGAATGGCGAAAAAACACCTCGGCCCCGTTTGTCGAGATAGGTTCCTCAAACTTGCCGCAAGGCGGCGGCCGCCGCCTGCACAATGTACCTTTCGGCATCCGACCGGCCGAGGGAAAGGAATTTGCCATGCCCGCGAACGTACCCGGCGTGTTCGCCGTTCAGTGTCCCAATCCGAAGTGCCGCAAGTTCATGCTCGTCGAGGAGCACGACCGCAACAAGGTCGTGCCGTGCCTGCTGTGCAAGACGCCCATCCGCGTCGGCGGAGGCGCTCCACCGGCGCCGCGCAGCTCCAAGGCCACGCCGCCGCCGCGCATTTGAAGCGCCCGGCCGTCCACGGCGATCACGGTCCAGCTGGCTGCGACTTCCGCAAATACGCCTGAACCTCCTTCAACAGGTTCCCGAGCGCTTCGCTCACCTTTTTGATGCGCTTGGCCGGCTGCTCGTCGTCGATGTTGATTTCGGGACGCAGCTCGCTGAATTCCTTGGTCAGCCGGTCGGCGTGCCCCTCAATGCCCTTGAGCAGTTTGCGGACGGAGATGACATCGCCGGCCTTTTGGCATCTCTCGAACGCCTTGCGCGCAGTGGGGAGGTTCTCTTCCAGGCCGGCCGTGTCGAGCTTCGGCCAGACGCCGTAAATGAAGTTGCGGGCCTCCTTGTGCTCGGCGTCGGCCGGCGGCTTCCACAGTTGCCGCACCTCCTTCAGATGCTTGTCCAACTCGGCGTCCTGGAAGCCGTCCTTCTGAATTTTCTCGTAGATGGCGAGGGCCTTGCCATACTCTAGATCCTTTTCCAACAGCTTCGCCTGGCCGATCTCCGAAAGCCATTTCTTCCGCTGCGGATCGTTCTCCGTCGCCTCGATCTTTTTCTGTTCCGTGATGAAATTCGCCAGCTCGCGCTCGCCTTCCTCGATCTCCGCCAGACGTTTGTCCTCGCGCGCGGTGTCGAGCTTGATTTTGCTCTTCTTGGCGTCATCGAGCAGCCGGGTTCGTTGCTCCATCAGGCTGGCGCGGTCCTTCTTGGAGCGTTTCAGAGCGCGCTCGGCTTCCTGGATGACTTCCGCGCGCTTTTCCACGTCGGCGCCCAGGGCGGCCAGGCGCTTGAACAGGTTGATCTGCACGAGCCGGCTTTCGGCGACGTCGCTCTGCCAGGCCGCCTTGTTGCCGGTGAACAGGATGTTGGCGTCCTGGGTCGCATCCACCTCAATGAGGATGGGCTGGTCATCGACCAGGGCGATCGGCACTTGCGGCAAAGGCTCGCGCATGCCGCCGATGACGCTGACGAAGGCGACGTTCGCGAACACGCCCTTTTCGCCGGATTCGGTCGTCGTCACGACACCGCCTTGGCCGGTACTTTTTTGCAGCAGCGTGGCGTCCTCGCCCTGAAAGCCGTGCCGGCGAATTTGCATCGTCAACGTGGGTTCGAGCAGTTTCAAGCGCCGGTCCTTTGTCTCCTGCATCCAGCGCATCCGCAACGCCGTCTGCACGGTGCCGAGTTTGATGCAGCGATAGCCGGCGATGCTCGTCACGCGGTAGCGGTGGAAGAAGCGGCACACACACACGCCGTCGCGGGAATCCTCGGCGGGCGGCTCCTCGACCTGCAACAGCGACCATTTCAGAGCCAGGGTCGAGCCGCCGCTCGGAGGCGCCAGGGCGAACACGTCGTCCTTTTTCACCCAGCGGGACAGGTCGCCCAGTCCGCCGCCGCGCAGCTCAACCTTCACCTTCTGCTGCGCTCCGTCCGGCGCCGTCGTCACCGTGCCGAGGATGCCGAAGTCTTGCTTGAGCAGCAGGGCCGCCGCCTTGGCGACGAAATCGCGGTCGCGCGTGCGATCGCGCCGCACCACCGGGCTGGGACGGCCCGTCGCGCCGTCGTACTGCCGCGTTTGGATCTCGTAATGCACGCCGGAAAAGTCAATCAGCACGAAGTGCGTTTTGACGTCGGAGCGTTCATTCCAGCTATCGAGCGACCGCGCTAATCCCCGGTCCAGCACGTCGGCGAGGCGCGGATGCTCGTGCGTCACCTTGACGCGGCCCATGTCGCCGAGTCCGGTCTGGAAGCCGTCGTGCAGCTCGCGCTCGATGCGCTCGCGGAACACGTCCGTCAGCAGCCGGTTCCGCGCGACGTGGACGACGATTTGAAATTCGTAGGGCTTGTTCAATTCGTTCTGCGCCTGTGCCGCCGACGGGAGGGCGAGCAGCAGGACGGAGAAAATTCGGTGAAATCGCTGTGGATTCATGACTTGTCCTCCCGCGGTTCGCCGCGGAGTCGTTCGAGATCGGCGAAGAAATGAGGATACGTTTTGGCGACGCAGCCGGGATCCTTGATGACGATGGCCGGCACACGCAAACCGATCAAGGCCATGCTCATGGCCATGCGGTGATCGTTGTAGGTTTCGATTTCGGCGCCGTGCAGCGGCCGCGGAGTGATGGTCAGTCCGTCGGCGAACTCCTCGACCTGTGCGCCGACGCGGCGCAGCTCCGCGGCGAGGGCGGCGAGGCGGTCGGTTTCCTTGTGGCGAATGTGGGCGACGTTGCGGATAGTGGTCGGTCCCTCAGCGAAGCAAGCGACGACGGCGAGTGTCATGACGGTGTCACTGATGTCGTTCATGTCCACGTCAATGCCGCGAAGCGGGCCGCCGTGGATGGTGATGCCCGTTTCGTCGCGAACCACCGTACAACCCATCTCTTCCAGAACATCGACGAAACGCATATCGCCTTGAAGGCTATGCGAGGAAAGGCCTGCGACGGTGACATCTCCGCCGGTGATCGCGGCCGCCGCCCAGAAATAGCTGGCAGCCGAGGCATCCGGCTCGATCTCGTAATTGCACAGACGGTACTCGCGAGTCGCTCGAACGTGGAAAGACCGATCTTCCACCGTCACATCGGCACCCCAGCGCTGCATCATCGCGACTGTCATGGAGACATACGGCTCTGAGACCAATGAACCTTCGACTTCAAGGATTACATCGGCGCGGGCAAAAGGGGAGACCATCAGTAAACCGCTAAGAAATTGACTGCTGACATCACCACGGATGCGTGCTCGACCGCCTGGCAGACCATCGGTTTGGACGACGACCGGCGGGCAACCATTCCCGGCCTCACTCCAGGCGCGTACGCCGAGTTGGCCCAGCGCCGACAGCAGATCGCCGATGGGACGTTCGCGCATACGCGGCACTCCGTCCAAGCGATAGCGACCATGTCCGAGACTGACCAGCGCCGTCAGGAAACGCATGCTCGTGCCGGAGTTAGTCACAAACAAGTTCGCCTCCGAAGCAGGAATGAAATCTCCCTCTCCCCGATACACGCACACATAATTCTTTCGCCAGTCTGTCTCGACCTTGAAAGCAAGCGACTGTAAGGCCGCAATCATAACTTCCGTGTCTTCACTCCGCAAAACGCCCCACAACTCGCCAGGGAAACTATCACCCGCCAGCGCCGCCAGCACCAGCGCTCGGTTCGTGATGCTCTTGGAACCCGGCACCCGAACCGTGACACGCGGGGGCTTCGTCAGCGGAACGATTTCCAGACGGTCACTCATCGCTTGCTCTCAACCAATGGCGGCGTAGCGGCAGGCGGCCTGATAGCCCGCCTCCAACTCCAGCGGAACACACAACGATTCCGTCAGCCACAAAGGCATCGTCGGCAGCGGTCCCCCCAGCGCCAGCGCCGCCGGCCACGCTTCCAATTGCGTTCGCTTGCCGACCAGCCGGACGCGATAGGCCACGGCGTACAGGTCCGAGGTGATCGCGCGCATAGCTGTCTCACCGCCGTTGAACAACTCCATCAGCGCGACGTGAAAATTGTGCCGGCGCGAGGTGACAATATCGACGACGACGACGGACACGCCTTCGCGCAGATAGGCGGCGCACTTGTCGAGAAAGGCGCGGCGATTTTCCGGACGATCCTTGTTCCCTGGGCTGACCAATTCGACAGCCGCCACCAACGTCCTTGTCCGTTCCGCGTCGTAAATTCGGATTTCAAAGGTTTCGAGAGTGGTGAAATCGACGGGAATCACCAGTGGCGGTTGTGGAGGCGCCCATACTTCGGTTGCCACGGCTCCGTTCGGTTGACCGCTCGTTTGATCGCTGGCATCCCGTTCAAACACGGCAACGTCTGCGGCCACCGTAATGCCGATGTGGAGATTGCTCTCGGCAACGAATCCATGAGGCAACGGCCGCACGTTGAGTTGCCCCTCCAGTTGGTAGCTCCATCCTCCGTGAAAGCTCTCCCAACTCCGTCGGTCGATCAGGGGCGAATGAAAATGATCCAGCAATGGCATGATGCCCTCCTTGCTCGGAGTCTAGCGCTCATAGCTCACGCGCATAAGGAACAACCCCCGCGCCGGCGCCGTCGGTCCCGCTTGCGTGCGATCCTGGGCCGCCAAGATCTCGGCGACGCGCGCTTCGGGCCAGTAGCCGCGGCCGACGTTGATTAACGTGCCGGCGATGGCGCGTACCATATTGTACAGGAAGCCGTCCGCCTCCACATCGAGCCAGATCCAATCGCCCATGCGGTTGACGGCCAAATGCGTGAGGGTGCGCACACTCGATGCGCGATTGGGCCAAGCTGTCTCGAAGCTGTGGAAGTCATGCGTCCCGCGCAGGCACGCCGCCGCCCGCGCCATCGCCGCCGCGTCGAGCCGATAGCGCGTGTGATGACAGTAGCGCCGCATGAACAGATCGGGCACCACCCCATCGTGGATCACATAGCGATAGAGTTTGCGCTTGGCGTCGCGGTTGGCGTCGAACGATTCGGGCACGTCGGCCGCCTCGCACACCACGACATCGGCGGGCAGATGAGCGTTGAGCGCCCGCACCAATACCTCGGCGGCGAGTTTCGTTTCACTGCGGAAGTTGACGACTTGCCCGACGGCATGAACCCCGGTATCGGTCCGCCCGCTGGCGTTGACGCGGATGCGTTCGCGGGTCAGCGCCTCCAGCGCCGTCTCCAGCGTCTCCTGCACTGTGCGCAATCCCGGTTGAAGTTGCCAACCGTGAAAGTCGGTGCCGTCGTAGCTGAGGATGAGCTTGAGATTACGCATGAATCGGAAGAGGAACTAACCACAGAGTCACAGAGAACACAGAGAAGAAAAGAAGAGAGACAAAAGGAAAGTGAAAGCAAATCGCTCCATGTCTTTTCTTCTCTTTTATTGTTTTTTCTGTGTTTTTCTCTGTGTTCTCTGTGACTCTGTGGTTAGTTCTTTTAGCGACGGGGCAGCCAGCCGCGCTGGACGAGGACTTCGGCGATCTGCACGGCGTTGGTGGCCGCCCCCTTGCGCAGATTGTCGGCCACCACCCACAAGTTCAGTCCGTGCGGCACCGTCGCATCGCGACGGATGCGGCCGACGAACACTTCATCGCGGCCGGCCAGGTCCAGCGGTAGCGGCACCTCGCCCTTGGCGGGGTTGTCGAGCAGCACGACGCCGGGCGCGCGCCGCAGCGCCTCGCGGGCCTGCTCCACGGTGATGGAGTGATGGAACTCCAAATTGATCGCCTCGGAATGGCCGATGCGCACCGGCACGCGAGCCGTGGTCGGCGACACCTGAATGGATTCGTCGCCCATGATCTTGTGCGTCTCGCGCACCATCTTCCATTCTTCCTCGGTGTAGCCCTCGTCGCCGGCCTTCCAATCGTGCGGCAGCACGTTGCCGGCCAGGCGAGCGGCGTGGGCCTTCACCGGCGGAATCGGCTCATTGCGGCCGACCGCCGCGACCTGGGCGTCCAGTTCCATCATGCCGGTGGCGCCCTTGCCCGACGACGCCTGATACGTCGCCACGACGACGCGCTTGATGCGCGCCAGATCGTGCAGCGGCTTCAGGGCGACGACCATCTGGATCGTCGAGCAATTGGGGTTGGCGACGATGCCTTTGGGGATGCTCCGCAGGGCGTCGGCGTTGACCTCCGGCACGACGAGCGGCACTTGTGGGTCCATGCGCCAGGCGCTGGAGTTGTCGATGACGACGGCGCCGGCCTTGGCGGCCATCGGGCTGGACTCGCGGCTGACGCCGGCCGGCGTGCTCGACAGTACGATGTCCACGCCGGCGAACGCTTCGGGGCGAATCGGCTCGACGGTGTACGATTTTCCTTTGAAGGTCAGGGATTTGCCCGCGCTGCGCTCGGAGGCGAGGAATTTGAGGGCGCGGAAGGGGAACGCATGTTCGTCCAGCACCTGCCGCATGATTTCGCCGACCGCACCGGTCGCACCGACAACCGCAACGCTTGGAGACACGGAAGGAGTTCCTTTCTTCAAAGGGTTCGCCGCTAAAAACAACAGGATAAGCATACGCGATCCGGAGCTAATTGACTACTCTGTACTGTGCTGCGGACCATAGACGAACTCTCACCAGCCCGCAGCGCCAGCAAGGGCAACCCTTGCTGGCGCTGCGGGCTGGTAATTCTGCGGACTACGGACGAACTTATGCGTGTTCTCTTGACGGGTGGTTACGGTTGTATCGGCAGCTGGATCGTGCGTAATCTTTTGGAGCGAGGCGAGGAGGCGTTCATCTACGACTTGCGGGAAGACACGCGCCGCATGAGGCAGATCCTGAGCGACGAGCAGGTCCGCCGCGTGACCTTCCTGCAGGGGGACGTGACCGACCTTCCCGGTCTGAAATCGGCGCTCGAACGCCACGGTATCACGCACGTCGTTCATTTGGCCGGCCTGCAAGTGCCGGTATGCCGGGCGAACCCGATCCTCGGCGCCAAGGTCAACGTGCTGGGCACCCTGGCCGTCTTCGAGGCGGTGCGTGAATCACAGGGAAAGGTGCAACGGCTCGTTTACGCCAGTTCCGCCGCAGTGTTCGGTCCGCCGGAGGCGTATCCCGCCGGGCGGCTCGGCGACGAGGTGCCGCTAAAACCGACCACGCAGTACGGCTATTTCAAATGCTGCAACGAAGGCAACGCGCGGATCTATTTCCAGGATCACGGCCTGTCGAGCATCGGTCTACGGCCGTGGACGGTCTACGGCGTCGGCCGCGATTTCGGCATGACCAGCGAGCCGACCAAGGCCATCAAGTGCCTGGCGCTGGGCCGGCCGTATCACATCACCTACGGCGGCTGGCAGGACTTGCAGTTTGTCGATGACGTGGCCAAGGTTTTCCTCCGCTGTCTGGAGGCGCCCTACAACGGAGCGAAGTCGTACAACCTGCGCGGCGATGTGGTGGACCTGCCGGCGTTCCACCGGGCGCTGGGTGAGGTCGATCCCGCTGCGGCGAAGCTCATCACGCACGGCGAGCGGCAAATCGCCATCGCTTACGATCTCGACGATTCGGCCTTGCAGCGCGACGTGGGGCCGCCGCCGCGCACGCCGCTGATCGAGGGCATCCGCCGCACGCTGGCGCAGTTCAAGCAGTTGCAGGCGGAAGGGCGTCTCGATACCTCCGATCTGAACGGCTAAGAGCCGGAGGAGAGGACTGGTGTAGGTGCGTTGGATCGGAGCCCGCGGTGGCCCGTGCGCTTGAGCGCGTCGCGCCCATGTCTTATCATGGATGAATAAGGTGTCCTTCGGTTGAGGAACAGAAATGCAATCCCCCGCGCTCGATGTTTTGCCGCCCGGGCTGGCCGCCAAGCGCGACCGGCTGCTGGACGTGCTGCGCGAACTCGGTTCGGCGGCGGTCGCCTTCAGCGGCGGCATCGACAGCACGGTCGTCGCCCAGGCGGCGCGGCTGGCGCTGGGCGATCGCGCCGTGGCCGTCACCGCCGACAGTCCCAGTGTGCCGCGCGCCGAAATCGACGACGCCCGCCGGTTAGCCGAGCGCATCGGCATTCGTCATCTTCTGGTGAACACCGAAGAATTCGCCGATCCCGATTATGTCCGCAACGACGGCAGCCGCTGCTATTTCTGCAAGAGCGAACTGTATTCGCGCATCGAGACATTGCTGCCCGAACTGGGCGCGTCGGTGATTTGCAGCGGCGCCAACCTCGACGACGAGGGCGATTACCGTCCCGGCCTGAAGGCCGCCGCCGAGCATCGCGTCCGCCATCCGTTGCAGGAAGCCGGCTTCACCAAGGCCGACGTACGGGCACTAGCGTTGGCGTGGGATCTGCCGACGTGGGACAAGCCCGCCTCGCCGTGTCTGTCGAGCCGCCTGGCTCCCGGCGTCGAGGTGACGCACGAACGCACCGCTCGCGTCGAGGAGGCCGAGAAATACTTGCACGCTCTCGGCTACCGCGAATGCCGCGTCCGTCTGCACGAGGGCGATCTGGCCCGCATCGAGGTGCCGCCGGCCGGACTGGCTCGCCTCCTCGAACCGGCCATCCACGAGGAGATGGTGCGTCGCTTCAAGGAACTCGGATTTCGTTTCGTCACGCTCGATCTGGAAGGATTTCGTTCGGGCAATCTCAATCAGCTGGTGAGCCTCGATCACCGGCGTCTCTTTACCAGGCCAACGCCATGACCGCCGACAACTCCTCGCGCAACGGTGTTCCCTCTCCTCAGCCGTCGCGCACCGTGCTGGACGCATACTTCCTCGAAGCGCGCTGCCGTCTGCTCGACCTCGCCGCCATCCTCGACCGCATCGGCCGCGGCCCCGGCAGCGCCGAGCTGAGCGACGATCCGCGCCTCGCGCGCATCCGTCAAGCGCTGGAAGTGCTGCACGACGAGAGCGGCGGCCGCGCCGAGCGCATCCAGCAGATTTTCTCGCTCGATTATGATCCGAGCTGGGAACGCCCGCAGCCGCGATGAAATGGTAGGGGCCGGATGAGGGTCAAGTCATGCCCCGCAAACGAATCGGTCCCGAGGCATGGACGAGGAGTATCAACAAGGAACTCGCCGAGGAACTGGCTGCGGAATTGAAAAGCAATCGTAAATCCGGGCAGCCGGTGGTCTACGAGCAGGTGTTTCGGACGGGTAAAGTGCGCGTCACCGTAATGTGGGATGAGTGGCAAGATGTTCCTTTACAGGAGCGTTCCGCCACGATTCTGCGTGCCTACGAGATCGCCGAGGGGCCTGAATCGCGCGATCGTATCGCGCTCACCAGCGGTCTCACGGTCCCTGAGGCCCACGCTGCGGGGATGTTGCCTTTCCAAATAATCGCCGCCTTCCGCAAAGGCGATCCCCTGACTCCCGATCAGGTGAAGCAAGCGATGCTGGAGGAGGGAGGATCGCTACTTTTCCACTGGAATAGGCCCCAGTTGCGCTTTCCCACTGGGGAAGAGGCGGAGGCTGCACGACGTCGCTTGATCCAACGATTTCCAGGAAGTGAGGACGTGTGGATCATCGACCGAGAGATTACGGCTCAAGACTTGGCAATGGTGCAGGGCTGGGGGCAGGCGGAGGAAGGATGAAATGGAGAAAAGGAATCAGGAAATTTTTAAGATCGCAAAAGGTTCCTAATTTCTTTTTTAGTCCAGTAGAATTAAGTTGTGACTGATGATGCGCTTCAACCTCACGGCTCATGAGGCAAGACCACCATGCTCGACCCAGATGAAGCGTTGGCAAACCTGAAGCAAGCCCTGAAGGATTTTGCCACCTTCTGCGGACGGCGAGGAGGCGCAAGCGAGGCGGACACCCGCGTCAAGCTTATCGACCGCGTGCTGGTGGACGTACTCGGGTGGCCTGAGTCGAATATCTCGCGGGAAGACCATGTCAACAGCGGTTTCATCGACTACTGCTTGGCGGCCAATTCCACCCCGATGCTCGCCGTCGAGGCCAAGCGGGAGGACGCGGCGTTCGTCTTGGCGCAGAAGCATACTGACGAGTGGTACAACCTGGATGGCGTGTTGGTTACCAGCAAGCCAATCAAGGATGCGATCGACCAGGTCCGCGCTTACTGCGACGACCACGACCCGCCGATCCGCTACGCCATCGCCACCAACGGATACACCTGGATTGTGTTCCGCGCGATACGCGACGACATAGGCTGGCGGAAAGGGCGGGCACGCGTATTCCCGAGCCTGGAGGGGGTAGCGGCGGCCTTCGCTCCGTTCTGGAACCTACTCGCCTACCAGCAGGTGACGTCCGGCTCGTTGACCGAAGCCTTCAGTCAATCACTGAGGGCGTCACGACGACTGGACCGTGTCAATCAGCGGCTGTACAACGCTGACCTGCCGTTGCTGCGCAATCGCCTGAACAACCCTCTCCGCCCGCTCATCAGCCTGATCTTCGAGGACATCGCGGACCAGGCGCAGCTCGAAGTTCTTCAGTCCTGCTACGTCCACACCGGTAGCCTAAAGGTGGTGGCAAACGACCTTGATAACATCCTCACCGAGTCGATCCCGAAGTTTCTCGTGAACGAGGGCACACGCTCCGTAGGGGCCGACGCGGCGGAGGGCGGTTTTGATCGGTCGTTGGCGAAGTCGATCGGCGGCGGGAAGGGAAAGCTGTACCTGCTACTCGGTGCCATCGGTTCGGGAAAGACAACGTTCTTGAAGCGTTACCAGCGCACTACGGGGCGGGAATTGCTCGAAAACCGCACCCTCTGGTTCTCCATTGACTTCCTGAAAGCCCCCCCGAACCCGGCCGAGCTCGAG
Source organism: Gemmataceae bacterium (assembly GCA_036557825.1). Taxonomy (GTDB): domain Bacteria; phylum Planctomycetota; class Planctomycetia; order Gemmatales; family Gemmataceae; genus JAJPHU01. The sequence goes on along the minus strand of DATBGU010000255.1, from coordinate 8,158 downwards.
CACTTCGCCTGGTCCTCTATCATCAAGGAACTGCGGCACAAGTACCGTGACCGCAGGCTGGAGAAGCTTAGCCGACTACGCGACATCTTCGCCGACAACATCAGTGTTCTTGAGTCCACGGTACTGAGCGGGTTCAAGGCCAAGTCGCCGAAGTACGACGAGATTCTCAAACCGTTCCTGGCAAAATGGCAGGAAGACCTTCAAGATTACCTGCCCCGGCGGCTTTGTTGCAAAACTCCTCAAAAAGACAAGTTGGCAAAGCTGGGTAGTTGCCTGGCTTCCCCAGAGTACCACTGTCTGGACTTTTGCAACAAAGCCTGCCCCGGCTGCTGAAGTTCAGTTGCGAGGAAGAGAGCTTGAAGCCGGTACTGTTCATCGACAACGTGGACCAACTCGCCCCCGCGTACCAGGCGCAGATTTTTCTGCTGTCCCAGCGAATTTGCAGGCTCCTCGAATCTATCACCCTCGTCTCGCTGCGGGAGGAATCGTACTACTCCGCGAGCGTCCAGAAGACGTTCACCGCCTTCACCACGAATAAGTTCCACGTCGCTTCCCCGAAGTTCCGGGAGATGATCGCCAGCCGCATCAGCTACACGATAAATCTGCTGTCCAATCAATCGCCGGATGAGCCTGGGGAGGAAGGCGAGCAACAGATACACAAGTCGATTGCCGCGTTCTTGCAGATCGTACAGCACAGCATATTCGACCTTAACCGAAAGCTGGCACGCTTCATCGAGGCAATCTGTCACGGGAACATGCGGTTCGCTCTTCAGCTGTTCACGAACTTCCTGACCTCCGGCGCGACGGACGTGGACAAGATGCTGCGAATCTACAACCGGGAGGGCCGGTACAACGTCGCACAACACGAGTTCGTAAAGGCCATCATGCTAGGCGACCGGAGGTTCTACAACGAAGATCAAAGCCCGATCATGAACCTCTTCAATGTCGGGGCACAACGGAACGCAAGTCACTTCACGGGTTGGCGGCTGATCCGCGTACTTTTGGCGCATCGATCGGAATCGTCCTCCGAGGGGAGGGGATATGTGAGCCTTGCGCTGCTCTTGAATGATTTCGAGGAACGGTTCGACAACCGCGACGATGTGTTGTCTACGCTGACCCGCTTGCTCAACCGCAGGCTGATCGAATCCAACACGCGGTCGAGTGAGACGCTCGAAGGCGTGAGTCACGTCCGCGTTACCTCGGCGGGCTGGTACTATTGCCGATACTTGATTTGCACCTTTGCCTACCTCGATCTGGTGTTACAGGACACCCCTCTTGACGATCCCGATGTTGAAAGGTACCTCCGTGATTCGGTTTACCGTGTGGACAACATGAGCGACCGAGAGGACGAGAAAATCCGGCGCGTGAACACGCGATGTGAACGAGTGGATAGATTCATCGCCTACCTAACATCGCAAGAAACGGCGGAACGGAAGAGGTTTGGACTGAATGGCTTTCAGCATCCAATGGCTGATCCCGTGATGCCCTACATCCAGAATGAATTCCGAAGCGAGAAGGAATGGATTCAGAAGCGGCTGGCGGAGAATCGGGAGCGATTCGAGGACGATGTGCCGTTTGTATTCGACAAGGCAGAAGCCCGCAGTTTCGGACTGGATGAGGACGAGGTCTAAATGGAGACAAGGGGTCAGGGACCTTTTGCGATCTTAAAAGGTTTTCGACACTTTTCCTGACGCTTCTTGCACCTGACACCGTTCCTCCGGGTAGATAGGTTCAGAGGAAAGGATAGCTCAAGCCCATCCTTTCCTCTGAACCCCCTACGGCATTTACTTCTTGCGGACCAGTTTCATGCCGCACTCGTGGCCCTTGACGGGTATGCCGCCTTCCCAGGCAACGCCGCACCACTCGATGTGGTCGGCGTCCACGAAGGTAATCGTCCCTTCGTGCATGTGCTTGTCCTTGGCCGGGTCCAGGTTCGTGCCGCCGGCGAACTCGAAGTGGATCTGATTCGGCGGGGACTTTGGATCGGCCTTCATACGCGGCTGATTGCCCAGCATGCAATAGTGCGTCATCACCAGATCGGCCCCATCTTGGTGGTAGATCGACACCATTTCCTGAGGTTGGCCGGGGAACAGCGTCTCCTGCACGGCGCTGCCGCCCGCCGTCACCTTGATGATCGACACGACCTGGTCGGTCGGCTTGCCGTCCTTGTCGGCCACCACCCAAGTGCCAGCCAACGCTTTCAGCTTTTCCAGGTTCGGTTGCTGATTCTTCGCCGCCGACTTGCTGCCGGCTTTGTCGGCTGCGTGGCCGGCGACGGCAAGAACGAACAGCACCAGACAGCTGATCCAGATACGTTGCACCATCTCGTTCCTCCTGAGGGGAGTGTGAAAGGGGAGGACTCCCCGGCCTCGCTGGGACGGAGAGAAACTATACCTCCGTTCCCTATCGGCACAAGGTCGGTTGGTCGCCCTAAACGGAAACTTCTCATCCCGTTCGCTCATGCAACCGTTAGAGCCGCGCGAGCTTGCGACCGCAGGCGAAAACGAGTGTCACCAGTCCTCGGATGCGGTATGCTGAAAGGGAAGCACACCAAAACGAGGGAACCACCATGTTCTACATCGACCCCCACATTCACATGATTTCGCGGGTCACGGACGATTATCACCGCATGGCGCAGTGCGGCTGCACGGCCGTGTCGGAACCGGCGTTCTGGGCCGGGTTCGATCGCGGCTCGGCCGAGGGCTTCCGCGATTACTTCCGCCACCTCACCGAGGTCGAACCGAAACGCGCCGCCCAGTTCGGCATCCGCCATTACAGCTGGCTGTGCATCAACGCCAAGGAGGCCGAGAACGTCAAACTGTCGCGCGAGGTCATCGCGCTCATCCCCGAATACCTTCAGCGGCCCAACGTGCTGGGCATCGGCGAAATCGGGCTGAACAAGAACACGCGCAACGAGGCGACCATTTTTCAGGAGCACGTCGATCTGGCGATGAAGACCAACGAGCTGATCCTGATCCACACGCCGCACCTGGAGGACAAGTACAAGGGCACGCGGATGATTCTCGACATGCTCAAGGGCGATCGCCGCGTCGATCCGGCGCGCGTGTGCGTCGATCATGTCGAGGAACATACGGTGCGGTTGGCGCTGGACGGCGGCTTCTGGTGCGGCATGACGCTGTATCCGACTACGAAGTGTACGCCGGACCGCGCGGTGGACATCATCGAGATGGTCGGCACCGAGCGCATCATGGTCAACTCGGCGGGCGACTGGGGCAAGTCGGACCCGTTGGCCGTGCCCGAATTCATTCTGGCGATGCGCCGCCGCGGACACGCCGAGGAAGCAATTCGCAAGGTCGTCCATGACAATCCGTTGTCCTTCTTCCGGCAATGCGCGCGCTGGCAGGAAGAAGAACTAACCACAGAGCCACAGAGAACACAGAGAAAACAAGAAGAGGAGAAACACGAAAAAGCACTGAGCAGATGAGCGCGAATATCCTCTTTTTTCTGTGTTTTTCTCTGTGTTCTCTGTGACTCTGTGGTTAGTTCTTTGAATTTCCTGAGCATTGAAACTTCCTGTGACGAAACCGCCGCCGCCGTCTTCACCGACGAGCCGGCGATTCGCTCAAGCGTCATTGCCTCGCAGACGGACCTGCACGCGCGCTTCGGCGGCGTAGTACCGGAGGTCGCCGCTCGCGCTCATCTGCAGCGATTGTTGCCGGTCATCGACGAGGCGCTGAAGCAGGCCGGCGTGCGTCTGCAAGACATCGGCTGCATCGCCGTCCACAATACGCCGGGATTGGTCGGCGCTTTGCTCGTCGGCGTCAGCGCGGCCAAGATGTTGGCGCTGGCGCTGGGCGTGCCACTGGTCGGCGTCAATCACATCGAGAGCCATATCTACGCGGCGCGGTTGGCGGCGGGTCGCGACATCTTTCCGTGTATCGGCCTGGTTGTCAGCGGCGGACATACGGTGCTGTTTCACTGCCGCGACGCTCTGCACTTCGACATGCTCGGCGGCACGCTCGATGACGCGGCCGGCGAAGCGTTCGACAAGGTCGCCAGCCTGCTCGGTTTAGGTTTTCCCGGCGGGCCGGCCGTCGAGCGCGAGGCGACGCAGGGCGATCCCGACGCGGTCGCTCTGCCGCGCTCATTCCTTCACGAAGAGCGACTCGATTTCAGCTTCAGCGGCCTGAAGACGGCGGTGCTGTACGCCCTGGAGGGACAAAGTCAGCCGCGACCGGCGGCGCCGCCGCCCGGCCGGAGACGGGCCGACCTGGCCGCCAGCTTTCAGAAAGCTGTTGTCGATGTGCTTGTCGCCAAGTCGCGGCAGGCGCTGCGCCGCACCGACCTGCGCCGATTGGCCGTCGGTGGAGGCGTCGCCGCCAACCGCTGTTTGCGCACCGCTCTGGAAGCAATGACGCGCGAGGAGGGAGCGGAGTTGTTCGTGCCGCCGCTCGCTCTCTGCACGGACAACGCCGCGATGGCGGCGGTCGCCGTCGAGAAATGGCGGCAGCGCGACTTCGCTCGGCTCGATCTCGATGCTGTGCCGGCGTGGACGCCGGCTCCGCCGACTTGAGCTTTTCCGTGTGTTTTCACCGTCCAATCGGCATTTCCGCCTCGACCGCATGGGTCATCACAATCCCACGCATTTTGTTTGTCGTGCCGGAATAACATATTTGCTTTTGGGGCGAAATCGCCTTGCTTCGCCTGCTTCGAGGCTCCGGCGCGGGTATAGTTGGATGGAATCAGGGAGGATACCGTGCCATCAGGATGTTGGCCGGCGCCTCTCGTGGAAATCTCAAGAGGCTCCCACCGCCATGAAAAAAATTCTCACCGCCGCCCTCCTGACCCTTGCGTCCTCAAGCTTGCTGGCGACGCCGTCGTTCGCCGGCTGCTGTTTCGGATTGATCCCGCATAGCTGCGGTTGCTGCTCCAAGTTCTGCGTCCGCCAGTACAACGCCTTCAGCCCGGTCTGCTGCGGCACGGTTTACTGTGACGGCTGCTGTCCGTTCGGAAGCGGCGGCTGCGGCGGCGGCTGCGGCCCGTGCGGCGACGGCATGTGCTGCGGAGGCCTGAACTATTTCGGCGTTCTCGGTTGCGGCCCAAGCGGCTGCTGCGGCGGCTGCTGCCCGCCGGGCGGCTGCTGCGCGGACGGCGCTTGTCCCGGCCCGATGACGGGCGGTAGCTGCGGTGATGGCTCTTGCCTCGGCTCGCTGCCCGCCAGCGATCCGGCCGCTCCGGGCGCGACCGCGCCGCCGGCTTCGGGCACGACCACGCCCCCCGCCTCGAACCCGACCGTCAGCCCCTCGCCGCTGCCCAGTTATTTGCAGTCCAGCCCGACCTCGCAACTGCCCAACTATCGGACGATCCAGAACGCCTCCTATCGCCCTGCCGCCGCCCCGGCTGCCAACACCGTCAGCCCCGTTCGCATGCGGCCGCAGATGATGGCCGCTCCGTCGTACTGGGACAACTGATTCGGTGATACTGCGAAAGGTAAAACGACGCAGCCCGCGGTGTTCTCATCGCGGGCCGTGTTCGTTTTCGACAAGGAAGTAGGTGCCTCGAGCCGAGCGGCACTTCGAGTCCGGCTCGGCTCGCCGGACCTACCAGCGCCGGTATGTGCCGCTCGGCTCGAGGTTCTCGTTGATCCGGTGAAATCAGGCGGCCTTGTTGAGCCGGTTCCCTTCGCCGCAGAGTTGACGATAGACGCGCAACGTATCGGCGGCACAGCGCTCCCAGGTGAACGGCCGGCTCGCCGCGACGGCATGGCGGCGCAGCGACAGCCACCAATCATCGTCCTCAACAACGCGAACCAGGGCGTCGCGCCAGCCGGCCACGTCGAGCGGGTCGATGAGAGGAGCCGTGGCGCCGGCCGTCTCCGCGACAGCGCCGGCGGTGGAGGCGAGGACGGCTCCGCCGCAAGCCATCATCTCGACCGGCGGCAGACCGAACCCCTCGTACAGCGACGGATACACCAGCGCCCGCGCCCCGTTGTACAACGCCGGCAGATAGCGGTCGTCGATGTAATTGCGATGGATCACGCCGCGGTGCCGCGCTTCATTGTGAAGGTATTCCGCCACGTCGGCAGTGTTCCAGCCCCATTTGCCGACCAGCAGCAACGGCCAGCGCTCGCGCACCGAGGCCGGCAGAGCGCAGTAGGCTTGCAGCAATCGCTTGACGTTCTTGCGCGGCTCGATGGTGCCGACGTAGAGCAGATAACGCTGCGGCAAGTCCAGCTCGCGCAGCGCGGCCGCCACTTCCTCCGGCGGCAGCGGCACTAGGCCCGGACGGATGCCGTTGTAAGTTCGCGTGACGCGCTCGGGACGGATGTTGAGAAGCTGGATCACCTCGCGGCGCACGAAATCGGAGACGGTGAACAGATGAACGCACTGTTTCAGCCCGCGCAGGAAATGGCGCTCGAAATGCACCACGCGCTCGGCGGGGTGCCACTCGGGATACAGCAGAACGGATAAGTCGTGAATGGTGACGACGGTGGGGCACTCGGAGCGAAGGGGGATGAAGTTCGGCTCGTGATACAGATCGTATTTGCGCGAACGGCACAGGTAGCGGAAGAGAAGGCCGCGAACCGACCGGCCACCGTTGCGTACCGCATGGATGAGTTTTTGCCGCAGGTTCAGGCGGGTCGAAGGAGTCGAGGACGTTTGAGCATTCGCGGAAGCCATCTGTCCGTCGCGGCGACACCGCAGCCAGAGCGAGTGGGCGCGCTGGCCCCACGAGCCGGGAAAAGGTTCAATCTGATCTTCGTCCGTCGCCTGCGTGCGCAAGCAGCGCAGGAGTTCGGCCGTGTAATGGCCGACCCCCGTCCGCGCCCCCGTCGCGGGTAGATAGTTGAGGACGACGCGCATCCGACTCCCCTTCTGCGGTCCCGGACAAGCCCCGCGCCCCAGGCTCCGTCCGTCCCTGCCCGCAGCACGCCGCCGCGCCGCGAGGCGGCGCCGCCGGCGTCCTGGCTCTCAGGCCAAACGACGCCGCGTGAGGCGCCGGCCGCTTCTCTTCCCCCGAGAGAGCGCGGTAGACCTTGAGAGTATCGGCAGCACACTGTTCCCAGGTGAACGAACTTGCGGCCTCGACGACGCCGCGGCGAAGGGAGTACCACCAGTCGTCGTCCTCGATTACGCGGATCATCGCGTCGCGCCAGCCTTCCAGGTCATTGGGGTCAACCAGGTGCGCCCAGTCGCCCACGGTTTCCACCAGCGCGCCGGCGGTGGAGGCGAGGACGGCTCCGCCGCAAGCCATCATCTCGACCGGCGGCAGGCCGAACCCCTCGTACAGCGACGGATACACCAGCGCCCGCGCCCCGTTGTACAACGCCGCCAGATGCTGCTCGGCCACGTAGCCCAGGCGCAGAACGCCGCGCGAACGTCCTTCCTCTTCCAGAAACCGCGCCACGTCGCCGGCATTCCACCCCCAGCTGCCGGCCAGCACCAGCGGATATTGCTCGCGCAGCGCGCTCGGCAGCGAACAGTAGGCGCGCAGCAGCATCCCCACGTTCTTGCGCGGCTCGATGGTGCCGACGAACAGCAGATAGCGCGGCGGCAGTCCGAGCTGTCGCAGCGATTCCTGGACCTGCTCTTCCGGCAGCGGCGCCAGACCGGGACGGATGCCCATATAGGTGCGTGTCACCTGTTCGGGCCGCAGATGCAGCGTGCGAAGGATCTCCTGCCGGCCGAACTCCGAGATGGCCAGGAAATGCACACACTGCGTAAGCCCGTGCAGAAAGCGGCGCTCGAAATGAGCGACGCGGTCGGCGGGATGCCATTCCGGATGCAGCAGCACGGACAGGTCGTGGATGGTGGCCACCGTCGGCAGTTCGCTGGGCAACGGGATGTAATTCGTTTCATGGTAGAGGTTGAACCCGCCGCGCTGCGACGTGGTGCGGAAATGCCGGGCCAAGAGCCACTGCCCGGAAGAACGCAGCGAACGCATGGCCCGGCCGCGCCAACTCAACCTGTCTGGCGAATCCAGAGCAGTGGGGAGGACCGAGGCGACAGGGGCGGCGGGTTCGAGCCGCGAACGGAAACGCGCCCACAGCGAACGGGCCCGGCACACCCAGGGACGCGGGAAGGCATCAATCTCGTCGGCGTGCGTCTGTTCGGACAAACAGCGGAGCAGCTGGGCGGTGTAATGTCCGATGCCCGTCTTCGAGCCGGCCGCGGCCAGACCATTCACCAGGACACGC
>DATBGU010000254.1:0-27941 GCA_036557825.1 Gemmataceae bacterium | reverse complement strand
GGCGCGCCAGGGCAACGCGCATCTGCAAATCGTGCCGTATCAGCTTTTCGCCACGGCGGACACCTGGCTCGTGCTGGCGGTCGGCAACGACGGCCAGTGGCAGCGATTCTGCCGCGCCGCCGAGCGTCCCGACCTCGCCGGAGACGAACGCTTCACCACCAACACGCTGCGCGTCCAGAACCGCGCCTTCCTCGTACCGCTCGTCGAGGCGCTGATGCGAACGCGAACGACGGCGGCCTGGGAGACGTTGTTGCGTACGGCCGAAGTGCCGCACGCGCCGGTGTGGACCTACGCCGACCTGTTCGCGCAACCGGAGATGGCCGAACGTCTGCGCGTCACCGTCCGCGATCCGGCGGGGCAGCCGATGGATCTGATCGCTTCGCCCTTTCACATCCACGGCGCGACGCGGCCGCCGACGTCGCCGCCGACGCTTGGGCAGCACACCGACGAGGTGCTGACGGAACTGCTGGGACTGACGGCCGAGCGCGTGCGTCAATTGCGACAAGAGGGAGTTATTTAATCGGAGACACTTTCGCGGAGTCGTTTCACGTCCTCGCGGGCTTCTTAATCCAATTTGAGTGCCCGCAGATAGTCGGCGGCGGCATCGCTCAACAAATCGCGGTCCATTCGCTGCGGATCGTCGAAAAACGCGCCGGCGATCTCTCGGTCGAGCAGGTGCGTGCCGAGCAGGTTCAACGCGCGCTTCTCGTCGTTCAACCCCTCGGCGTAGACGATCCGGCGTCCTTCGCCGGTTTCCCCCAGCAACCGAGCGAAATACTGTACGGCGAGATGCTGCTTGCGAGGCATTTGTGAACCCATGACGACCACGCGCAGTTTCCCCCATTCGTCGGCGGTGAGCTTGCGCCGCCAGGCCGACACACACGCGTGATACCCGTCGATCTGCACGCGGGCGGCGTCGGCGACGTTGGCCAGCAGCAAGGGCGCCGCCTTGCGGGCAAAGGCGACGCGCTCCTTATCGGAGCAACACGCTCGCTTGAGCGCCTGGTCCGCCGCGGCGAGGCTCGCCGCGAGGAGCTTCCGCTGCCGTTCCAGTATCTCCCTCTTGAAGCCGCGCTCCTCCAGCGCGGCGCCGGTCTTGGCGATCAATTCACAAACAACGCGCAACTCGGCCAAACTCGCTTCCGTGATTGAATCGTCTTCGCCGGTATCGCCCAGCAGGAGATACACGGTCAACGGCACATGCGCCACCGACTTCAGACGGTGATATTCCGCCAGGTCGATTTCCGCTTCCTGGCGCTCCTTGCCGTGCAGAAGGATGAGTTTCGCGCCATCGACCACGATGACGGGACCGCCGCGTGCCAGCACACTGGCGCGCGATCGAGCGTAGGTCTTGCGAAACTCCTTGTTCAGCGACAGGAGCGGATCGGGCGCCGGCGGTTCGGCTCGGATCCCGGAGATGACCAATCCAGCCATGAGCGACAGTGCGGCGCAAACAGAAAGGCGCATGAATGATGTCTCCGACTCGCGAAAGTGATCCACGCGGCATGTCGCACGCCGGCCCGTTACAACAGGGCAGCGATCGGCTCGCCGAAGTAGACGTGATGGGGGCGGTCCAGCGTGTCGTGCCACATGGACGAGGAAGGGATGCCCAGCGCGTGATAAATCGTCGCCGCCATTTCCTCCGGCGTGTGCGGCTCCGAAGCGGGATGACCGCCGATCTTGTCCGACGAGCCGACGACCCGGCCGCCCTTGACGCCGCCGCCGGCGAAGAACACCGTCTGCACCGCGCCCCAGTGATCGCGGCCAGGCAGCTTGTAGAACTGCGGCAGACGCGAAATCTTCGGCGTGCGACCGAACTCGCCAGCCATGACGATCAGCGTGCTGTCCAGCAGTCCGCTGTCGTGCAGATCGTCGAGCAGGGCGGACAAGGCCCGGTCCGTCGGTGGAAACAGTTTGTCTTTCAGGTGCGGGAACATGTTGCCGTGCGTGTCCCACGTCTCGTTGTTGCCGAGGTTCACCTGCACCATGTTGACCCCGGCCTCGATCAGCCGGCGGGCCATCAGCAGCGACCAGCCGAAGGCGTTGCGGCCGTAGCGGTCCTGCGTGCGCGGGTCGGCGCGAGTGACATCGAAGGCCCGGCGGACGCGCGGCGAGGTCAACAGCGACACGGCCGTTTGGCGGTGATGGTCGAACCCGCCGGCCGCAGCCGACTGGTCGAGTCCGCGCTGCTGGCGATCGACGCGGCGAAGGATGTCGAGCCGGCCGCCCAGACGCCCGGCGTCGAGTCCTTCCGGCAGCGACAGGTTGGGAGCCTGGAAGACTTTCTTCTTGCCGGGCTTCTGAGGCCGCTGCTGATGGTCGAACTCATATTCGGGATAGGCGCCGTAGGCCAACCCGTCGAAGGGCGATGCCTCGATGAACCACGGATCGCGCTGGCTGCCCATGATGCCGGCGAACTGGCCGGGAATGACGCGGCCGGAATTGTGGATCAATCGTTCGGGCAGAACGGCGGCCGGCGGCAGGTTGTTGCGCGGGCGCGTCATTCCTCCGGCGACGGCGGCGATGGACGGCCAATCGCTCGGCCGCGGCGCGCTGGCGTTGAAGCCCGACGGCAGCGGCGAACGACCGCTGAGCATAATCATGTGTCCGGCCGAGTGATCGTTGCTGGGGTGCGTCAGCGAGCGCACGATCGACCACAGATGGCTCCGCCGCGCCAGCTGCGGTAAATGCTCGCAGATGCGCAAGCCGGGCGTCCGCGTGGCGATGGCACCGAACTCGCCGCGGATGTCGGCGGGAGCGTCGGGCTTCGGGTCGAAGCTGTCGATTTGCGACAGTCCACCGGACAAAAAAATGTAGATTACGCAACGGGCCTTGTGCGTGCGGACGGGATCATCCGAGGCGGCCGTCGCCCGCAGTGCCGCCAAGTGATTCGTGCCCAGTCCGAGGAGTCCCACGGCGCCCGCTTGCAGGGCGGTGCGACGCGCGATCAACGGATGCACGAAAGCTGCGGCGGAGGGACGCATGCAAGTTCCTCCTTCACCACGGACGACCCCTCTTTGGGAACAGATTACACGGTATCTCGATTCCGCATCGTTCGCCAGAGAATCTTTCTCCTTGCGGCTCTTCTGGAGGCGTTCCATGTCGATCGACTTTCTCATCGTCGGCGGCGGCATCGGCGGAGCGGTGCTGGCGAACCTGCTCGGACGGCGCGGCAAGCGCGTGCTGGTGCTGGAAAAGAATCGAACGTCCGTTCCCCAGACGCGGCCCGAAATCCTGTGGCCGGCCACCGTGAAGGTGCTGCGCTCACTGATTCCCGAACACCTCGAAGCGCGCTGGATGCGGCCGATCCACGGCCTTGTCCTCACGTACAAACGACGTCCGCTGCTGCAATTCGGTTCCGATGTCTTTCGCGCGGTGGGAGTGCAGCCGTGTTCGACGGCGAACACGCGCGAACTACTGATGCAACAGGCGCCCTGCGATTATCAGCGCGGCGTCGAAGTGACGACGGTCTTGCGCGACATGGGCCGCGTGGTCGGCGTGCGAACGCGCGACACCGCAAGCGGCGCGGAGCGCGAAATCCTGGCGGACTGGACCATCGGCGATGATGGCTTGCATTCGGTGATCCGCCGCGGCTGTGGGTTGTCGATGAACCTTGTTCCCTTCCCGCTGCATTTGCTCGCCATCCGCTTCGACTGGCCGGCGAGCCTGCCGGCGGACGCCATCCGCATCTGGCTCAACGAGGACCGCGTCCGTTCGGGCCTGCTGGGAATGCCCGCCTTTCCGCTGCCGGAGGGTGCGGGCGTCGCCTTTTTCCCCGTGTGGGAGGAGACGCTCCGGAACGAGCGACATTTGCAATCCGCTTTGAGGGCGTTCGTCGCGCGCGACCCGCTTCTGGGCGAGGTGGTTGGCGAGCGCGTGTATCCTCACGGCATGATGCACTTCCGCGTGGGTTGGGGGCGCAAACCGCGCTTCGGCGCGCCCGGCGCCCTCCTCATCGGCGACGCCGCCCACCCCGTCACCCCGGCGGGCGGACAAGGAGCCAACGCCTCGGTGGCCGACGCTCTCGCCATTGCCGAGATCGCTTTGGACCGCCCCACCCAACTGCTCGAAGAATACGCTCGCCGACGGTGCGCCGCCGTCCAGCGCTCGCTGTCGTTTTCGCGCGGGGGGACGCGGGTTCTTTCCTCGCCGCGCCTCGTGCTGAAGCTGGGAATGCTGCTGTTGCCCTGGGCGGCCCGCTGGTTGAACAACAGACCGGAACGGTTCGGGCGTATCCTCCGCGCCTCCGCCGAAGCGTTTCAAGACCGCCCGTGAGAACATTGATTGTCGAGACGGGAGAGGTCAAGGGTGCGAGTGTTGCTCGTCCGAGCAACACGGCGCGACAACGGCCTGCGCCGGTGTCGGCGTCCAGTCTTCGGGCAGTGGACTGTCGCGGTGGAAGCAAAGAACCTTGCCGGGGAAGCGCGAACTGGTGCCGTGAACGTAATGTCCCTGGCGATGCAGCGCTCCGAGGATCTTGCGCGGGCATTCGCGCGCCAGCTGCACCCAGGCTTCGTCTTGACTCATGGTGGTTCTCCTTGGGACGGCATTGAAGTGTACCGTCGCCGTCGAACAAATCTATGCCAGTAGCGTGTGTACACGACCGCCTCCGCTTCCATCAGGCGGACTTCTCGTTAGCTTCATTAGTTCCTAACATCGACGAACGAGTTTGGCCTGGACACCCATGCAAGGCAATTGATATGACGCGCTGCGACAATCGCCGCTCGCAGGTTAGGTGGGCAATGAAGACGAGGGGAAATAGGCAAGTTATCTCCCGTTTGTTGGGTCGCGGAGTGCAGGGACTTGAGGATGTGGCTCGATCGTACGCAATCGGCGTCCTTCGCCGCCCTGCTGATACTGTTGTCGGCGACCGCTTCCCTGCCGGCCGCGCCGCCGGAGGCGGGTCCGTGCCCGCCCTGGCTGCCGCGCTACGACGTCAGCATGGACCTCGATCTCGCCAACCATCGCGCCCACGTCCGCATGCGCGCCACCTGGACAAACCCGCAATCGGTCCCGACGCGCGAACTCATCTTCAACGCCCACTCGCGCTACGTCGTTCCCAGCGCGGACATCGGTCTGACGGCCAAAACGCTGGAGCTGCTGCGGCTGGAACCCAGCGCCGCCCTGGGTGTCAAGGATCCGCCCTGCGACATTCATCGCATTCTTCTGGCCAATCCATCCGGCCCGCCCCGCGTCCTCGACTTCCGCTATGACGGTGACACGAAGACCACGCTGGTGGTGCCGCTGCCCTGCGAGGTCGGACCCGGCGAGTCGGTGACGGTGCTGCTTGAACTGACCATGCACCTGCCGCCCAAACAGGGCCGTTGGGGGCAGTGGGAGGGCGTCACCACCCTGAGCAATTGGCTGCCGGTGTTCGCCTACTACGGCCCGCCGCGCGATCCGCCGACGAGCAAAACGCCGCCTGTCGGGTGCAGCTGGCAGCCGACGCCCTTTGTGCCCTGGCATCAGCCGTTCTTCAACGAAGCGGCCCATTACCGCGTCCGCGCCACGCTGCCGGGCGATCAGCAAATCGCCTGCACCGGCAGCGTCGTGGCCTCGCGCCGGCTTGACGACGGTCGGCAGCAGGTGGACATCTTCGCGCCGGGCGTTCGCGATTTCGCTTTCTTGTGCAGCGCCCGCTACCGTGTCTTCGAGGGCGTCGTGTCCGTGCCGCGCCCGAAACCAGCCGAGGAGGACACGCTGCACGCCCCGCGCCGCGTATCGCACTCGGCGGACGAGATTCGACCGCAAGACACTCCGCAATCGAAGGTGCGCATTCGCGTCCTCGCCTTTCCCCAGCACGAGCATTACGCGCGGGAGATGGTGCGCATCGCCACCGAGGCCATCACCGCCTACAGCAAGTGGTTTGGGCCGTATCCCTGGCCGGAATTCACCATCGCCGAATCGTTCTTCGGCTGGAACGGCAACGAATGCTCGACGCTCGTGATGATCGACGAGCGCGTCTTCAACCTGCCGCACCTGGCGGGCGGCTTCGTCGATTCGCTCGTCTCGCACGAGATTTGTCATCAGTGGTGGTACAACCTGGTCGGCACCAACGGTTACTGCGAGACATGGATGGACGAGGGGCTGGCGACGCACTTCAGCCATCGCTTGCTCGACGCCAAGGTCGGCAAGGCGAACAACCTGTTTCGTTATCCGCGCGGCCTCGGTTGGCTGCCGAACATTTCGCGCGAGACCTACCGCGCCTACGGACTGCTGGGCACCATCGGCCGCGGCGACAACGGGCCGATCGTCCAGCCGATAACCGGCTACGGGCACGTCGCTAACCTGTTCAGCCTCGCCTACGACAAAGGCTCGCGCGTCGTCGGACTGATCGAAGACCGCCTCGGCTCGCCGGCGTTTCTCGATTTCATGCGCCGCGTCCACCAGCGTTACCGCTACCGCATTCTGCGCGTCGCCGACTTTCAACGCGAGCTGGAGGAGTACACCGGCCGATCGTGGCAGGAGTTCTTTCAAAACTGGCTGTATGGACCCGGTCTGACGGACTGGTGCATCGAGAAGGTCAAGGTCGAAGCGCCGCCGAAGTGCGCCCAATCCCGATTCACGCGCGTCACGATCTTGCTGCATCAGAAGGCGGACATCAACGAACAGACCAGCCTCGGCATCACCCTGCCGGGACAGAAGGGCTATCCGATCCGCATTCCCATTTTGCCCCAGGCGAACTACGAACTGGACGAACCGCGAGCGCACGTCGAGTACATGGGCGACAACCATGTCCGCGTCGATCTTTGTCTGCCGGAAAAGCCGGAGCAGATCGCCGTCGATCCGGATCAGATTCTGGTGGACAAGAACGCGACGAACAACTTCTGGAAGGCGCCGGTTCGCTACCGTGCCACGCCGATCTACACCTTCCTCGAAGAGAGCGACCTGACCACGGCCTATGACCGCTGGAACGTGATTTTCGGGCCGTGGATCTACGGCACGGCCTACTACGACGCCTGGTACACGCGGACGACGGCGACGATGGTCGGCTTCCGTGCGGGCCTGTATCGAACGCAAACTTTCGCGGGCGGCGCGTACGCGGGTTATCGCACCGACTACCGCGATGTGGTGGCCGGCGTGGACGGCCTTTTCGACCACTGGCCCGACAGTCATTTCCAGGTCGGCTTCGATGTCGAGCAGCGCCTGGCGCAATTTTTACCGGGCCAGGTCGATGCCAAGCGCGGCGTGCTGTTCGGCCGTTACATTTTCAAGTACGGCTCCAGTTTGTACTATCCGCCGATGGAGTTCATGGAGTCGTTCGTCACCTATCAGGATAATTTCCTGCCCTTCGTCGCCAATCCCACGATCCAAGGCGTCCGCTTCGACAAGACGACCGCCGCCGGCTTCCATTACCGCAAGGACTATCTGACGCCGTACTGGAACCCGGAAGGCGGTTTTCGTTTCGATCTGTGGTACGAGGGCGGCGTGGCGATGCAACCGGCGACGGTGGGGATGCAGAAGTTATCCAGCCAGTTTTCCATCGTCCATACCCTGCCGGACTTTTCGGAGCAAGTCGCCGGCGCGCCGTGGCTGGCTGGCCCGCTGCATTGGCTGGGCCAATCGCGCCTGGCGCTGCGGGCCTATGGCGGGACGAGCGAACCGAATCGCGGCGAGTTCTTCAGCATGGGCGGCAGCATGTATTTCCGCGGCTTCGACTTGGCCCAGCGCCAGGGCAGCACGCTCTGGGTGTGCAGCGCGGAATGGCGCATTCCGGTCGCGCGCAACCTGCATCTGGATGCCTGCGATCACATCTTCGGCCTGCGAAACATCGATATTGTGCCGTTCTACGATGTGGGCAATGTGTACACCTACGACCACTCGGTCGGACCCACCGCGCACGCGGTGGGCACGAGTTTCCGCTTCGATGTTTCCTGGTTTAGCTTCGTCGAGCGCACCCTGCTGCGCTTCGACATCGCCAAGACGCTGAACGTCACCTCGGCCACGCAGTTCTGGTTCGGGGTGGGAGTACCCTTCTAAAGTACAAAGTACGAAGTACAAAGTACGAAAAAAAGACAGTCGTTGTCTTTTTTTCGTACTTTGTACTTATTTGCCCGGCAGCACGGCGATGGAGCCGGTTTCGGAGACGTAGATGAGGTTGCCGTTCTCCTCGTCCTTGTAAACCTCGATGCCGTACTTCTTGGTGTCCTTGTTGAAATCGTACTCGCTGGACTTGCGCGACTTGACGTTGAAGCCGTGCATCCACGTCGGCGCCTTGACCTTGTTATCGGCGGCGTGGACGAACGGCAGGTGCGGCGCCAGGAACAGACCGATCAGGAAGCACACCAGGGCAATTAGGGGAACCTTCACGCGATTGGACATGTTGACCTCTCGGAAAAAAATCCGGCTGGAGTAGGGGGACGTTCCCACAAGGTAGAAACGACGATTCAGGCACGTCGAACTAACGCCGCGCTCGGGCGTATTGAAAAAGGTAGCGATCCAGGCGGCGGTGTCCATGCGCTGGCAATGGCTTGCCCCGGATGGATCAATAGCCCTCATCCGCCAGGCGCCGCACCAGGTCGGCGTAGTGAGACGTCCGGTCCTTCTGCCGCCGCGCGGGCACCCACGAATGTTTCCAGTTGATCAGATTGAGATGATCGCCGTCCCAGGTGGTCAGATCCTCGCCCCAGGTGGCGGAGGCGACGGAGACGACGCCGTCGTTGGGCCCCTCGGAGCGATAGAGGATTCGCGCCGGGATTTGCCACTCCGGACTCAGCCAGCGGAGTAGGAAGTCGCCGGCCACGGAAAAGTAACGCACCCCCGGCGCATCGGGCGTTTGCCGATTGAACTCGGCGCAGTGGGCTGTGGTGAGGTCGAAGAACGCTTGATAGGGGACGTTGACGAAGTCGAACAGCGGTTGCAGGACGCGCTGGAGGCGGCGAATGCCCCAATCGGCGAACGCCGAGCCGCGGTGCGGCGTGCCCAGCGTCGTCAGCGTCAGCACGCGCGACGCCATGCCCAGGCGCGAGATGAGATACCGCGAATCGAGTCCGCCCATGCTGTGAGCGATCAGGTGGACCGGCTCGCACGGGGACTCGCGGTCCAGCAACTCCTTCAGCTGCCGGGCGCGCTCGACGATGCCGCCGGTCGGACTCAGCGACGCGACCAGCACCCGGTTGCCCGCGCGGCGCAGCGCCTCCGGGATGCCCTGAAAATACTGGGCGACGAGCCACGGACCCAAGCGCAGACTATCGAAACCGAACAGGCCGTGGACCAGCACGATCGGCGCACGCAGACGCGGAACGCGGTGGTCGCTGCACGTCGAGGAGGTCAGGATGGCGGACATGGGCCTCGGTCTTGCCTGGAGGATTGGATTGAAGTCATCCACCTTGATTCTAGGTGAGAAAAACGAACGATTCCAGAGATTGCATCGCCGATGGACGATCACCGATTCACGCCTGACGAATTTGCCGTCTGCCCCATCCTCTACTACGATCATCAAGGATTTCGCCTCGAAGTTTCTATCCAGGGAGAATTGTCATGGCCGCGATCAAGGTGGAACCGGGCAAAACGCGGGTCGGTTGGGTCGGCACCGGCGTCATGGGGCGTTGGATGTGCCACCATCTGATGGCCAAGGGCTTCCCCGCCACGGTCTACACGCGCAGCCGCGACAAGGCTAAGGCACTGCTCGACGCCGGCGCGGCCTGGGCCGACACGCCGAAAGCAGTGGCCGAGCGCTCCGATGTGATCTTCGCCATCGTCGGCTTCCCCGTCGATGTGCGCGAGGTTTTCCTTGGTTCCCAAGGGGCGCTGGCCGGCAGCAAATCGGGCAACGTGCTGGTGGACATGACGACGAGCGAGCCGTCGCTGGCCCGCGAGATACACACGGCGGCCAAGGCCAAGGGCGTCGGCAGCGTGGACGCGCCGGTGTCCGGCGGCGACGTGGGCGCCAAGGAGGCCCGGCTGTCGATCATGGTCGGCGGCGACGCCGACGTTGTCGAGGCGGTCCGTCCCTTGCTGGAGTGCATGGGCAAGACCATCGTGCATCAGGGCGCGGCCGGCGCCGGCCAGCACACCAAGATGGTCAATCAGATCCTTATCGCCACGAACATGATCGGCGTCTGCGAGGCGCTGCTGTACGGCCACAAAGCGGGGCTGGATCTAAAGACGGTGTTGCAATCCGTGGGCGGCGGAGCGGCGGCGAGTTGGTCGCTGAACAATCTCGGCCCGCGCATCATGGACCGCAATTTCGAGCCGGGGTTCTTCGTCGAGCACTTCATCAAGGACATGGGCATCGCGCTGGATGAGGCCAAGCGCATGAATTTGGCGCTGCCGGGGTTGGCCCTGGCCAATCAGCTGTATCTGGCGGTTCAGGCCCAGGGATACGGTCGCAAAGGCACTCACGCTCTGATGCTGGCGCTGGAGCATCTCTCGGGAATTAAGCGGTGAGTCTCGTAGGGTGGACCGACGTAGGAGGCCCACCAGTTGGGCGTGGTGGGCCTCCGATCAGGGATCGAGCGGCATCCAGTCTTGAATGTCGAAGCGCGCGTGCGGCGACGACTGCGGCACGTTGACAACCTCCTCGTAGGCGGGGCGGCAGGCGCCCAGCAAGCGTCCGAGAGCTTCCAGGCTCAACTCTTCTTGCTCGCGGCAGAACATTAGATCGGCCTGGCCGGGCACGTTAATCAACTGCAACGCCGGCAGAGTTTTTCGGGCCTGCTCTCCGTAGCGTTTGCCGTCCTCACTGGTCGGGATGAGCAGGAAACTGCGCCCTTCCGGTGCGGGCGGACGGACATACTCCTGGACCGACGAATCTTCCTCCAACGCCGTGGAACCGACGACAACCGCGTGATGGACGCCGCTGCGATGCGTGCTGGGTGTGGGAAGCAACTGCGGAGCGGCCAGCGCGTGATACTTCTGGATGCGCGCAGTCAGGCCGATTGCAGCGCACCCTTTCGCCTTCTCCTCCTCGCAAGAAAACTCGACCTGAGCGACGTCAGTGATGGGTAGATGATTGCCGAGACAGCCCACGGCCTGAGTGATGAGCGGCGTCATAAGGTGTCGCACCAAGTCGGACGTGCTGAGCAAGGCCTTTTGCAGTCCGTCGCGCAGCGACAGGACTTGATCCTGGAAGACCTGATCGAGTTGCGTCCACTGTTCCTCGGTCACGGTCCGCACAAAGCGGCGCGCCGCCTGTTCGAGATCCTTGATGCCGTCGGGCAGGACGACGCGCGCGGTCGCCGACTCGCGGATGGAGTCCCAGAACGACTCGGTGGACAGCATCGGCGTCGGGCTGTATTCGAGGCCGGTGCCCAGGGCGGTCATCCCCGTCCACTCGTCGAGCGGAATGTGCAGCGATACGGTGCCGGCTTCGCCGGCCGTTTCGGCCAGCGCTTCTTGAATGTGCCGCAGTCGTTGGCGGCAGAAGGCCAGATCGCGCAGGCGGTCGGTGAGGCGGCCTTGCAGGAAACTGTAGAACTGTTGGACCGCCGCCAGGGTGTCCTCGGTCAAGCATTGGCGCGCGAAAGCGGCCAGGTGATCGACGAACAGGCGCAGCAGTCGCCGCGGCTTGCCGCCAAACCAGCTGAAGCCGCCGCCCTCGATGGCCGTATCGAGGGCCGTTTGCAGCTGGGTTTGACTCTGCTGCGATCGAGCGGCTTGCTGATGCAGACGCTGCTGATGCGCTTCGGCGGCCTCCCGGCCGTAGCGGAGAAAACGGTTGATGGCGGCCTCGGCGATGGCGATGCGCCGGCCCGGGTGTTCCATCAACCCGGTCGCGGCCGCGCCGAAGCGCTGGTCCCATGCGTCCGCCAGTTTCGCCGCCGCGCTCTCCAGCGACCGCGTCAGCCGGCTCTTTCGCTGCGGTCCAACAACCGTTGTGCCGGGCGGCTGGAGTCCGCCTCCCAGCCAATCCTGCACGCGCGTCAGCGCCTGCCGTGCCCAGGCGCCGGGGTCGTCCAGCGCCACCATCTGCTGCGATTGTTCCTCGATGGCCGCCAGCAAGCGCGTCAGCAGTTCGCGCGGACTGCCGTCCAGCTGCTGTCCCGCCAATTCCAGGATTCGGTTCGCCAGCGCTTCGGGAGATAGTTCCGGATCGGCCAGTATGCGCGCCTGCGCGGCTTCGAGCAGATCGTGAGCGGAGATGTGCGACTTGTCGTTCAGCGCCGAACCGGCCAGGTCGTCGAGCGGCGACGGCGCGTGCTTGTCGGGGATGACGGCATGCTCGTCGAGGGAGGCGGACTGCCACTCTTCCAGAATGTGTTGGCAAGCGCCGCGCGCCGCCAGGTGCAGGAGCAATCCGCGCGGGAACCATACGCCATATGTGCCGAAACTGCGGAACGGCAGCGCGCTGGGGCTGGCGCGAAGCCGCTCCAGGCGCATGCCCAGCGGAGTCGTCAACTCGTGGAACAGGTAACTGCCCAGGTGCGCCATGCCGTCGCGCCGCGCCTCCGGTGTGCGGTGCGTCAGGGTCAGAAGATAGTTGCTGTCGAACGCCTTGCCTTCGTCGATCAAGCGCGGACCGTCGCAGCCGTACTGCGCGGCGAAAGAGACCGCCGAATCGTTGAAGTGATAGAGTTCGGTGAGCGTGGCGTGCAGGTTGGCCAACTCGGCGGGCGGCGTGGCCGGGTCGTCGGGAGCGCCGCAAAACAGAAAGCTCGTCAGCGGCCCTTCCGGCTGGTGCATCTGGTTGAGCAAGCGGCGCAGCGAGTAGCCGAGATCGACGAGGAAACCGCTGCCGCCGCCGCTGGCGCAGGCGATGACGTAGACGCGCGGCACACTGTCGCGCAGGGCCAGGCCGGTCTGGCTGACCGTCTGATAGATGCTGTCGGGATGGCAGGCGGTTTGGATCTCGCGGCGAATCCGGGCCATCAGCCGCAGATAGTTGTCGGTGAAGGCCAGGCGACCCAGAGCGCGCGATCCCTGCGTCTTGAGCGAGCGCGGCAGGGCGAACAGCTTTTCGCGCGGCAGCCATTCGCTCAGCTGGTCCAGCTGACGGCGGCGATAGTGCGAGATCGGTTGCAACGGCAGATGATGCACCTCGGTGGTTCGCAGCGCCATCTCCGGCGCGCCGCGCGTGGCGGCCTTCACGGCGTCGGCGTCGGTATCGAGATAGAGGAAGCGGAGGAGGGGAACCTTGTCGAGGTCGCCGAAGCGATCGAGGAAACGGCAACGCAACTCTTGCAGCGCGCGGCGTCCGAACGCGCCGATGCCGATCACGACCGTGGGACGCAATGCCCCCGTCTGCGGCTGGGCGACGGTCATGCCCAGGTTCGAGATTTCTTCGAGCTGGTCCTCCGACTCATCGAACACCGCGGCCGCACGCCGCGGATCTTCACCCGGCATCTGCTCCAGCAGAATGTTCTCCATCGTGTCAGCGATGGACTTGGGCCGCGCGGATTCGCCGCCGGCCGACTCGCCGTGAATCGAATCGGGGCGCGACGGCGAGCGGGCCGTGTACAAGGCGCGGACAAAGGCCAGACAGTTGGGAAAGCGCTTGGCGGGATCCTTGGCCAGGGCGCGGGCGACGACCGGCCGTTCGCCTTCCGGCAGCGCGCGCAGTTCCGGCTCCTCGTTGATGTGCTGCTGCGCCAGCGCCCGCGCGTTCTTGCCGTTGAACGGCCGCTGTCCCGTCAGCAGTTCCTGATAGACGATCGCGAGACTGTATTGATCGCTGCGGCCGCTGATGGCGCCGCTAAACGTCTCCGGCGGCGCGTACAGCGGCGTCACGCCGCCGAGGATGCCGGACGCCCCGGAGCGCTCCAAGTGCTTGACGAGTCCGAAGTCGGCCACCTTGACGCGATCGCTGATGAGGAAAAGGTTGCGCGGCTTGATGTCGAGATGCTGGAGGTTGTGCTTCTCGTTCATGTGGTCCAGCGCCTCGGCCGCGTCGCGGATGTAACGCAGCAGACCGTCGCGCGGGATGCCGACCAGGCCGGCCGAAATGCACTCCTGAAACAGATCGTACAAGCTCTTGTCGGCCAATTCCATGACGATGACCAACTCACCCTCGACGATCTCGATGCGGTCCATCGACAGAACGAAGGGATGGCGGACTTCCTTGACGCGGTTGAGGGCGCGCAACTCCTGCTCGGCGCGGGCGCCGTCCACGTCCAGTGAGTTGAGGTTGCCGAAAACGAACTTGATGGCTTTGAAGAGTCCGCCGGGCGCTTCGCACTTCCAGACCTCGCCGAAACCGCCGCTGCCCAGCGGCTCGATGAGGCGATAGCCCGGAATCGCTTCGACATTGGGCTCGCGCAACACACTCATGATGGATCTCGCCCTCGCGAAAGGCGAACAAACCCTCTCGCCCGTGAACCCCGCAACACCGCCCCTCGGTCGAACACGCCCGCGCATATATCGGCTTTCCGGTTCGGGAGGGAGTGTTAATGAAAGGTAGGTCGCAACCGAGCGATTGTCCAATGGGCCGGAGTTGAAATGCCGTTTTCGACTGTGAGAGACAGTGAAAGCTTGACTGGTGTCTCTACGAACCGGGTTTGAGGGGCACCGGACGAAGGATCTCAGTGGCGGGAGGCGCCGGCAGCGGCTCTACCTTGTACCAGAGATTCAGCGGCGTCTTTTGGCGCGAGACGCCGAGGAACGGGCCGGGAGTCGCGTCCGGCGGCGGCGGCGTGGTGGGCTTGCTCGGCTCGATCTTTTGCGGGGCCGGCAACAGATTCGGTCCTTCCTCGCTCCCCGCTGGTGGTTTCGATGGCGAGGCAGGCGAGGCCGGGGTCGGCTTCGCATCGGGTACGATGGCCGGCCGCTTGTTGACGGGAGTGAGGCGAACGGTAATGTCCTTGTCGGCCTCGAAGACGCGGCCGTCGGCGAGTTGGAACTGGGTCGTGACGCGCAGTTTCTCCGTGGACGGCCAGACCTTCCACGGCAGGTTGACGACGTACCCGGTGGTCAACAGGCCGCTGCGCCAGGAGCGGCGCATTTGCTCCGGCGGAATCGCCCACGAGGACAGCGGTCGCTTGACACCTTCCTTGGGGACTTCCTGTACGTGGACGAGAAGTTGGCCGGGCACCTTGATGGCGTTTCCTTCGGGATCTTTCGGCTCGATTTGGACTTGCAAGGCGTCGTCGCCGGGGCAGTCGGCGTTGCTGCGCCCGCCGGTCTGCCGGCCCAGGGTGACGGATTGTACCGGATAAGCGGCCGGCGTATGACCGTCGGGACCGACCCCCAACTCGCCGCGGAGGGAACGCAGTTCCTGCTGCAAGGTTTGGTTGTAGACGCTGGTGCGATCCAACTCGTCGCGCAACTCGCGCACCTCGTTCTCGCGCCCACGCAATTCGGACTCGACGTGATCGCAGTGATGGCAACCGCAGACCGCGACAAGCAGCGCCAGACCGAAGCAGGAAGCCACGAGGCAGCGCATGAGGCGGGATCCTTGGTGCGGTCGGCCGTCGGCCCTCGGCATTCCTTTTGGCCGAGGGCCGACGGCCGATAGCCGTCCTAACTGGTTTGTGTTTTGGGGCTTCCTTGTCCCGGCGGTAGGCGCTCCAGCACATGATCGACCAGGCCGTATTCCTGCGCTTCGCGCGCGCTCATGAAATTGTCGCGATCCGTGTCACGCTCGACGCGCTCCAGCGGTTGGCCGGTCAGTTTGTGCAGCAGCTCGTTCATGAGCTTCTTGGTGCGGAGCAGGTGGCGGGTGCGGATCTCGATGTCGGTGGCCGGGCCGCGGGCGCCGCCGAGCACCTGATGGATCATCACTTCGGCGTGCGGCAGGGCGTTGCGTTTACCCTTGGTGCCGGCAGCCAGCAGCGTCGCGCCCATGCTGGCGGCCATGCCGATGCAGTACGTCGCCACATCGCAGGTCACGTAGTGCATGGTGTCGTAAATGCCCATGCCCGCCGTCACCGAGCCGCCCGGCGAGTTGATGTACAGGTGGATGTCCGCCTTGGGATCATCGAATTGCAAGAACAACATCTGGGCCACGATCAGGTTGGCGCTGTCGTCGTCGATCTCGCCTTGCAGGAAGATGATCCGGTCCTTGAGCAGTCGGCTGTAGATGTCGAAAACCCGTTCTTCACGGCCGCTCCGCTCGACCACATACGGTACCAGTGGCATGGCACAAATCTCCATACCCACCCGGCTCGCCTTGTTTTGATCGGCAGCCGGGTGAGGAAAGATAAGCAAAATTGGGAAGTTTACATAGCCCCCGGCTTGCCGGGGGTACGAGAACCCCCGGCAAGCCGGGGGCTATCTACGTCAACTCTTCTTCTCGCTGGCCAGTTTGACCAGCACGTCATCGACGAGGCCGAACTCCTGGGCCTCCTGGGCAGTGAAATAGCGGTTGCGCTCGGTTTCGGCCTCGATTTGGTCCAGCGGCCGGCCGGTGTGCTGCGCCAGGATTTCGTTGAGCCGCTTCTTCTCCTTGACGATCTCGCGCATCTCGATTTCCACGTCGGAGGCTTGCCCGCCGATGCCCTGGCTCCAGGGTTGGTGGATCATCACTTTGGCGTGCGGCAGACAGAAGCGTTTGCCCTTGGTACCGGACGCGAGAAGGATGGCGGCACCGCTGGCGGCCATTCCCATGCAGTAGGTGGCGACCGGGCACTCCAAAAACTGCATGGTGTCGTAAATGGCGAGCGTGGCCGTCACCGAACCGCCCGGCGAATTGATGTAAAAATGGATCTCCTGATTGCGGTTCTCGTATTGCAGATACAGCAGCTGCTGAATGACGAGATTGGCCGTCATGTCGGTGATGATCGGCTCGTAGACGTTGCCGCTGGAGCAACCGAAGAAGATGATGCGGTTGTCCAGCAAGATATCGTTGGTGCCGTACTGCCGCTGGCGGGTGTATTCCCGGTAGCGCTGGCCGAGCGGGCCGGGCGGCAAGTGCTGGTCGAAATTGAACATGAAATAGCTCCTCATTATCCTGGCGAGCCGGGAGCGTGAGCGACCGGAGGGTTCCGGTCGCTCACGCTCCCGGCTCGCCAAAGTATTCTACGCATTGGGCGCGGCCGGATTGTCCCCCTCCGCCGCGGGAGGCTCGGCCGTGGGGTCGTGGATGGCGCCGGGCACGGCCTGGGCCTCGACGGTCGAGACGGACGGCTGGTCCTCCTGTCCCAGCGGCACGTCCTCATACTCGGCGCTGTTGAGGATCAGATCGAGCGCCTTGCGTTCGATCATCTCGGCGGCGAGGGCGTCGATCAGATCCTCGCGCTCCAGCCGGGCGCGGACGCGGCGCGGCGATTCGCCGTCCTGCTCCGCGATGCGCTCGATCTCTTCATTGAGATCGTCGTCGGTGACGTCGATCTTCTCGACCTCGGCGATCTTTTGCAGAACGAAGTGCTCCTTCAAGGCCAGCGCCGTGCTCTGCAAAATGTCCTGTTCCAGCAAGCGACGGCGGCCCTGGATTTCCTCGTCGGAGATACCGTCGGAGCGCATTTCCATGATGCGTCGGGCCATCGCCTTGTGGGCCTGGCGGCGCAGCAGGTCGGGCGGCAGTTCCCAGTCGGCGGCCGCGGCGATGTGTTCGAGCACCTGTTTGCGGGCGGCCTGTCGCTGCTGATACTCCAGGCGGCGCCGCAAAATGACCTGGATCAATTCGCGCAGCTGCTCCGGCGAATGGACGCCGAAGGTGTGCAGGAACTCGTGCGTCAATTCCGGCAAGATCACCGTCTTGATGTCCTTGATGGTGAGGACGGCCTTGACGGTTTTGCCGCGCAGCTCCGGGTTGGCGGCGGCACTGGACAGGGCGACATCCACTTCGCGGGTGTCGCCGATTTTGGTGCCCTTGACCTGTTCGGCAAAGTTCTCGGCAACGCCGTCCTTGAAGGCGAGTTGCTTGTTGACGCGCAGGTCGGCGTCGGTCAGCTTTCCGATCTCGCGGTCGCCGTCGCGGATGACCGCATCGACGACGAGCAGATCGCCGACTTGCGGATCGCCGTCGGACTTGGGGACGATCTGGCCGTAGGGTGTCAACAAGCGGCGCTCCTCCTGGGCGGCCTCCTCATCCGTGAAGGTGTGGACCGGCCGGCGGATTTTGAGTCCCTTGTAGCTGGGAAGGTCGAATTGCGGTCGCACCTCGACCTCGAACTCGTAAACCAGCGGTCCCTGGCGCGGCAATTCGATGTTGGCGGGGTCCAGGTCGGGCGCGCTCAGCGGAGCGATGTCGTGGTCCTCGGCCAGTTGTTGCAGACTGGCGAGCAGGACTTCGCTTTTGACCTGATCGCCGACCTCGCGTTGAAAGCGTTTCTCGATGATGCGGCGCGGCGCCTTGCCGGGCCGGAACCCCGAAACCGGCGCGTCCGCGACCAATTCGCTGATCTTCTCGCCGACGCGGCCGTCGATGTCTTTGCGATCGACGGTCACTTTGATGTGCTTCTTGCACGGCCCGACATCGCGAATTTCGACGGTCTGAGTGAGCTTGACGGGGGCGGTTGCGGTGGCCGTCGCCTCGCCGTGCTCGTGTTCCGAACCTTGTTCGTGCGTGTGTTCGTGCGGGGTCGAGGGAGTGTCTTCCGAGGGTTTTTCGTCAGTCATGGTTTCCTACTTTCTAGCGCCGCCGCAACGGGACACAGGGTCGTCACGCGAGTCCGGCGCCGCCGCGCGGACTCGAAGAAACGGCCCGACGACGGCGCGGTGTTCGGCGTTGGCCGGCGCGTCCTTCGTCGTCGGGGTCACTGTATTCTAGGCGTCGCCTGGCAAGAAAGAAGTCCTCCGCACCGAGCGGAAGCGAAAAGGACGAACGGCAAGGGACGAGTTGAGGGACAGCGCAACGAGTGCATTTCCGTTTCTAAACCGTCTGCACCAACCGCGCGGAGAAAAGATGATCGATCCATAGGGAAGTCAGCTTCTCCGCGGCGCTGTTTTGCCGGAGTCGAGTGTCCAGATGGGCGAAATCGACCGTTTGCAACAATTGATCCTGGTTAAAGCAGCTAAAGACGAACGATTCCGCTTTCGTTTCGGGATCGACGTGACGCTGGAGACATTGGGCGCAGATTTCCTTCATCATGCACTGCATCGGCGAGTTGATGGAACCGATGGCCGTGGGCTGCCTGGGGAAGTGCGCGCGCAGCTTGTCGGCGAGGGCGTTCTTGACGGCGGACATCATGCGATCGGAGCCGATAGCGATGATGCGCTGAGCGGCGTCCAGGGGAACGAGTTGCTCGCCGAGTTGACCCGAAGCGTAGGCTTGCATGGACTCGACGATATTGCCCAGGAATGTTCGATCTTGCGGCCGCGCCGGCTGGATGCACGGTCCGCGGTCGGTGCTCCACACCACCACGTCGCAAGCCTTCTCGATCTCGTGACGTTTGAACAGGTCGGTCGGGGCCCGGTAGCCCGCGAAGTAAATCACCTTGTTGTTCTTCTCCTTCAAAGCCAGGGCGATGGAAAAGAGCACGGCGTTACCCAGACCGCCGCCGGCGAGGACGACGGTCTGATCGCGCGGAATTTCGGTGGGGGCGCCGGTCGGTCCCATGAGGACGACCTTCTCGCCCGGCTCCAAGAGCGAACACAGCCGGCTGCTGCCTCCCATTTCCAGTACGATGAGCGAGATCAAGCCGCGCTCCCGATCGACCCAGGCTCCCGTCAGCGCGATACCTTCCATGGTGAGCTTGATGCCCTCGACTTCCTCGGCGAAGGTTTCATAGTTCTGCAAGCGATAGAACTCGCCGGGATGAAAGTTCCGCGCGGCCAGCGGAGCGCGCACCACCACCTCGACGATTTGATGCGTCAGGCGAAGCGCATCGACCACCTCGGCGACGAGCTGTTCGTCCAGCGATTCGGAGAACAGGACAAAATTGCGTTCGCGCTCGGCCTGGTCCTCGGTTTTCTCCCGCGCGATTTCTTCCTGGAAAACGCGGTGGATTTCGGTATGGCCGTCCTTGGCGGAGGCCATCGCTTTGACCACGTTGCCGGCGTAATGGGGGTGATTGTCGCCAAAGAACGTGACGTAGCGGCCGTGTTTCTCGTAGGAGGTGAAGAAGCCGATTTCCGAGCGACCCGCCGGCACGAGTCGCTTGGCTCCGCCGCTCTGCTGTAGCTTGTGGCCGCGATAAAACTCGCCCTTGTCGTCGAGCTGGAACGTGCCCGGATGTTCGCGATTGTAGGTGACGTTGGGGTGCGTCCCCGCGGCGATCATCACGGCACGGGCGGGAAGCGTCACGAATTCGCCCGACGCTTGCCAACGGCCGTCCTTTTGCACCTGATATTCGCAGCGGATTTCGGCCACCGCGCCGTGAACGTCCGCAATACACTCCACCGGGTTGAGACGTTCGGCGAATCGAATTCCCTCTTCGAGCGACTTGATGACTTCCTCGTGGTTGAGGCGATACGCGGGCGAATCTTGTAGGCGTTTGCGATAGACGATGGTCACGCCGCCCCAGGCCCGGACCAGGCGATTGAAGTCCGGTTGACGTCCGGCGGCAGCCGCCGCCGAGCGTTCCGCGCGAATGGCCCGTCCGTGCTTCAACCAGGTGTCGATGATCTCCCGTTCTTCCGCATTCAAGTTGGCCCAAATCGCCTGTTCGCCAATTTTCGCCATCAGACGGTCGTATCGATCCAGCGTCTTTTCCGCCTGCACCACGTAGTAGGCTTGCATCTCGGTCGCCGTGTCGATGGCGGTCAGGCCGCCGCCGATCACGACGGCGGGAAGCCGCAGTTGCAGGTTCGCCAGGCTGTTCGCCTTGTACGCGCCGGTGGCTTGCAGGCCCATGAGAAAATCGGAGGCCAAACGCACGCCGCGCAGCAGGTTGTTTTTCATGGCCGCCAGCGTCGGCTTGCCCGCGCCGGTGCAGATGGCCACGTGGTCGAAGCCCAGGTTCCAGGCGTCGTCGAGCGTCAGGGTGCCGCCGAAGCGGATGCCGTCGTAGAGGCGAAACTTCTTGCGCCGCATCAGCAGAAGGTAATTGATGTCGAGGAAGTTTTTGTCCCAGCGCACCGTGATGCCGTACTCGGACACCCCGCCGAAACCGAGGATGATGCGGCGATCCAGCGGACCCGTGATGTCGTTGATGTCCCGGATCGGTTGCGGCACGCGCCGCTTGGCCCCACGCATGCGCACGGAAAGCGGTTCGATGCGCAGCCCGTCGATGCCGACCACTCCGAAGCCGTCGTTGAGCAGATGATGGGCCAGCGTGTAACCGGCCGGCCCCATGCCGACCACGAGAATGTTCTTGCCGTTGTAGGGAAGGGGAAAGGGCCGGCGAAGATTGAGCGGGTTCCAGCGCGACAGGAGCGAGTAGATTTCAAAGCCGTAGGGCAGATGCAGCACGTCGGAGAGGATGCTGGTTTCGATTTGGGGAATGTTCACCGGCGTCTGCTTCTGGTAGATGCACGACTTCATGCAGTCGTTGCAGATGCGGTGGCCGGTGCCGGCGCACAGCGGATTGTCCACCATGATCGCGGCCAGCGCCCCGATGCCGTGACCTTCCCGCTTCAGTAAGTGCGCTTCGGAAATCTTCTCCTTCAGCGGGCAGCCTTCCAGTTCGATGCCCAGAGGGTTTTTCTTCGCGGAGCCGTCTTTCTCGCGCAGTCCCTTGGAACAGGAATCCTTGTCGCGGGGATGACAAATGATGCAGTAATGCATCTCGCGGAGGGCTTCGCGGGGAGCCATGCGCGGATCGGTGAGTCCGAAGCCGTCGCGGTGGCGTCGTCCCTCCGCCGGCGCCTCGAAGAGAGTGGGCAGCGCCGGATCATTGAACTCGCGGGCCACCAGGTTGTCAAAGTCCAGCTTCTCGGGATGCACGAAGGAGGCGAACTGCCGGCGGCGATGTTTCAGTTCGGGGTGAAAGGCCAGCACGCACGCCCAAGCCGAAACGTCGCGCAAACGCTCCTCGCAGTGTGCCGACTCCGAAGCGTCCCCCCTTGTTTTGGCGTTTGCCAGACGGTCGAGCGTCTGGAGGCCAACCTCGGCCAACTCGCGTTCGGGATCGTTGGCCCATTCTCCCCGCGTCAGGAGTTCCGCCACTCGTTCCCGATAACGAAACTCGACGTCGGCGATGTTCGCGGCCGCCAGTTCCCGCGAGGCAGGGGGCGTTTTCAGCACCAGGCGATCCAGGAAGCGTTTCTTGAATTCGTACACCATCCGATCCTCGGTGGTGTGTCGATTCAGGTCGAGTACTTCCTTTTCGATGTGGAAAAGCCGGGCGAGGAAGCGATCCAGGTGATTGGCAACATCGATGAGCAGCTGCGTATCTTCCTGGCCCTCCGCGCAGCCGTGTTCGTATCGGTCGGCGAGGGCGGGATCCACCGCCCGAAGGTCCGCGCGAAATACCTGGTGGAGCGCCATCAGCCGCCGTA
This sequence comes from Gemmataceae bacterium, assembly GCA_036557825.1. GTDB lineage: Bacteria > Planctomycetota > Planctomycetia > Gemmatales > Gemmataceae > JAJPHU01. The sequence goes on along the minus strand of DATBGU010000254.1, from coordinate 5,744 downwards.
CGCGATTGAGGTCGGCGTAGCGAAAACCCTCGATCCCCAGCGGGAAGTTCCACGCCGTCGCTGTGCTGCGCGAACTGGAAGGCAGATGCAAATTATTCATGGTCGGTCCTTCAAACGGTCGGCTCCAAGACGCCGTTGTCGCGGGCGCTCGATGCACGGACGACGACCTGCGCGGTCCGTGCTCTCACCGTATTGTGGGCCGTTTTTTGGGTATTGTCGAGTCTCGTCGGCGCCGCGAACGCCAACCCTCGCTGACGCCGCGGGCTCCGAGCCAAACGGTTAGTCCGCTAGCTCTTATCAGGGTTGGGAGTTCGCCAAGGTTGGAAATTCATTGCATGAGCCTCTTCAAGAAAGTAGTTTCATCCCCTGGAGCCGCCCAACCGCTCCTCGTTGACCACGGCCAACGCGCCGTCCTGCCTACCACCTGCGCCGAAGGAGATTCTCATGGTCTCGGAACACGATAGCGGCCCACTGGACCGCCGCGAGTTTCTCTGCGCCGGCGGATTGCTCCTCGGCGGGGTGGCGAGCGCCGAGGGGGCGGAGCGGGTCTCGCTTCCCTCCGGCGTTAGAGCCGTCTGGGATCTGAGCAAGGCCCACCAGGAGAAGACCGCCACGCGCGAGCGCGTCTGCCTCAACGGTCTATGGCGCTGGCAACCGGGCAAGGAGATCGCCGACCCCGTTCCCGCCGACGGTTGGGGCTATTTCAAGGCTCCGGGGTTCTGGCCGGGAAACGCCAACTACATCCAAGAGGACTGCCAGACGCTTTTCCCCCATCCGAAGTGGAAGGACACGGACCTGCGGAGAGCTACTGCGGCATGGTATCAGCGCGAAGTGACTGTTCCCGAAGGATGGGGCGGCCGCCGTATCATCCTGTTGACGGAGTATGTGAACTCCTTCGCCGTGGTGCACGTGGACGGCAAGAAGGTGGGCGAGGTGCGATTCCCGGCGGGCGAGGTGGATCTCACCGCCGCGTGCCGGCCCGGCGGCAAGCACGTCCTCAGCCTCCTCGTGCTGGCCCTGCCGCTGAAGGGCGTGCTGCTCTCCTACACCGACACCAACTCTGCGCGGGAGGTGAAGGGCACGGTGGAACGGCGCGGACTCTGCGGCGATATCTACCTCGTCGCCACGCCCTCCGCCGCGCGCATCGCCGACGTGAAGATCGACACCTCGGTTCGCAAAGGCGAAGTCACGGTCCGGGCCGCGCTTGAGGGCCTCGCCACAGACGCATCGTTTGCTCTTCGCGTCAAGATCGATCAGGATGGCCGCACCGTCCGCGAATTCGCCAGCAAGTCGTTCAAGGCGAGCGACCTGAAAGACGGCCGCGTCGCCGTTGCCGAGAAGTGGAAGTCCGAGAGTCTGTGGGACATTCATACGCCTCAGAACACGCTCACCGCCGAGGTTTCGCTGGTCGATGCGGCGGGCAAACTCCTCGACGCCTACCACCCCGTGCGTTTTGGGTTCCGCGAGTTCTGGATCGACGGCCGGGATTTCTACCTCAACGGCACGCGCATCCACCTCTCCGCCGTCCCGTTGGACAACGCCCAGATTGGCGCCCGAACCGCGAGCTACGAGGGAACGCGGGAAACTCTGAAGCGCCTCCAGGGGTTCGGCATCAACTTCGTCTACACCCACAACTACGGCTGCGAGCCGGGTTCGCACGTCAGCTTCGCGGAAGTGCTGCGCGCCGCGGACGACGTGGGGATGCTCGTGGCGTTCTCTCAGCCGCACTTCAGCCATTACGATTGGAAAGCCGCGGATGCCGACCGGGTCAACGGCTACGCGCGCCACGCGGAGTTCTACGTCCGCGCGGCGCGGAACCACCCCTCGGTCGTGGCCTACAGCATGAGCCACAACGCCACCGGCTACGACGAGGACATGAACCCGGATCTTATCGACGGCATCAACGATCCGCGCGACGATACCTGGAGCCGAAACAACGCGAAGCTCGCGCGGCGCGCCGAAGCCATCGTGAGCGCCCTGGACCCCGGACGGATCGTCTACCACCACTCGTCGGGCAATCTGGGTTCGATGCACACGGTCAATTTCTATCTGAATTTCGTGCCGATCCAGGAACTCTCCGACTGGTTCGAGCATTGGGCGACGAAGGGCGTCAAGCCGGTCTTCCCCTGCGAGTACGGCGTACCGTTCACCTGGGACTGGACGATGTATCGCGGCTGGTACAAGGGCCGGCGCGAGTGGGGTAGCGCCAGGGTGCCGTGGGAGTTCTGTCTCGCCGAATGGAACGCACAGTTCCTCGGAGACCGGGCCTTCCGGGTCGGCGAGGCGGAGAAGAAGAACCTCCGCTGGGAGGCGAAGCAGTTCCAGTCCGGCAACCTCTGGCACCGCTGGGATTATCCGCGCCCCGTCGGGTCGAGCGACTTCGACGATCAGCAGGAAGTCTTCGCCCGGTATATCACCGACAACTGGCGCGCTCATCGTACCTGGGGCATCTCCGCGAACTCCCCGTGGGAATATGCGGCCTTCTGGAAGTTGCGCGCCCGCGTGGACCGACGACGCAAAGAGTTGAAAGTGGACTGGGACAAGTTGCAGAGACCGGGTTTCAGCCCGGACTACGTCCAGCCGCGGCAGGGGTGGATGAGCGTGGACGGCGAGCGGTCGGACTGGGCGCCGACGACGGCGGCGCAGGCGCTGCTCCGCAATAACCGGCCGCTGCTGACCTACGTCGGCGGCAAAGCCGGCAATTTCACGAGCAAGGACCACAACTTCCTTCCCGGCGAATCGGTCGAAAAACAACTCATCGTCCTCAACAACTCCCGCGAGACTGTTGCGTGCGAGTGCGCGTGGTCGCTCGCCCTGCCCCGGCCCTTCGGCGGTAAAAAGAAGGTCTCCGTTCGCGTCGGCGAACAGGAACGCATCCCCTTGCGCTTCGACCTGCCGGACATTCTGGCGGCCGGCAACTACGAACTCACGACAACGGTTCGCTTCAGTACCGGGGAGATTCAGAAGGACTCCTTCACCATCCATGTCCTGCCGCGCCCGGCCGATCCGCGGACGGACCTGCAGATCGCGCTCCTCGATCCGAAGGGCGAGACGGCCAAGCTGCTGGCCGGCCTGGGCGTTCGGTTTCGGAAGGTGGAGGCGACGGCGGACCTGTCCGACTACGACGTGCTGATCGTCGGCAAGGAGGCGCTGACGAGCGACGGGCCGGGTCCGGACGTGGGCCGTGTGCGGGACGGGCTGAAGGTTATCGTCTTCGAGCAGACGGCGAAAGTGCTTGAAGAGCGTTTCGGCTTCCGCGTGGCGGAGTACGGCCTGCGACAGGTCTTCCGGCGCGTGCCGGATCATCCGTTGCTGGCCGGACTCGAAGCGGACCACTTGCGCGATTGGCGCGGCGCGGCGACGCTCTTGCCGCCGCGCCTCAAGTACACGCTGAGGCCGCGCTACGGACCCACGGTGAAGTGGTGCGGCCTCGAAGTGCCGCGCGCCTGGCGCGCGGGCTGTCGGGGCAACGTCGCCTCCGTGCTCATCGAGAAGCCGGCGCGAGGCGATTTCCTGTCTATCCTCGACGGTGGCTACGGCTTGCAATACAGCCCGCTGCTGGAATACCGCGAGGGCAAAGGGATGGTGCTGTTCTGTCAGACGGACGTGACCGGACGCACGGAAAGCGAGCCGGCGACCGACGCCCTTGCACGCAACATTCTCCGCTACGTCTCGGGCTGGAAGCCGTCGCCCCGGTGCACGGCTCTCTACATCGGCGACGCCGCCGGGAAGAAGCACCTTGAATCCGCAGGGCTGTCACTCATCTCCTATGCGAAAGACGAGTTGACGGCCGACCGCGTGCTGATCGTCGGTCTGGGCAGCGGCAAGGCGCTGGCCGGCGACGCGGGGAGCCTCGACAAATGGCTCAAGGAAGGCGGTCACGTCTTAGCGCTCGGGCTGGACGGGGCGGAGGCTGAGGCGTTCCTGCCGCACAAGGTCGAGATGAAGAAGGGGGAACACATCGCAGCGTACTTCGAGCCGCCCGGCGCGAAGTCACTGCTCGTCGGAATCGGTGCAGCGGACGTTCACAACCGCGACCCGCGCGAACTGCCGCTTGTCACCGCCGGAGCGACCATCCTCGGCAATGGAGTGGTGGCGCAGGCCGACAACGCAAACGTCGTCTTTTGTCAACTCGTCCCCTGGCAGTTCGACCCGAAGAAGCAGATGAACCGGAAGCGGACCTTCCGGCGCGCCTCGTGCCTCGTCACGCGCCTGGCGGCCAACATGGGGGCCGCTGGGTCCACGCCGCTGTTGTCCCACTTTCGGAACGGTGTGGAGGCATCCAAGAGCGAGGCACGCTGGCTCGACGGACTTTACCTCGACGTGCCGGAGGAATGGGACGATCCCTATCGCTTCTTCCGGTGGTAACAGCTTGGGGCTTGTCGGTTCGCGCACGCGCCTCGCCAAAACTCGTCAATCGGGGAACTGGACGCGGACGCGCTGGCCGATGCGCACTTCCTGCAAGATGGAGTCGATCTTGATAATGCATTCGAGAGTGCGTGTGTCGCTGCCGGCGGCGAACATATCCGGCGTGTTTGTCCGGCGATTGGTGTACCAGCGGGCAATGCGCACGACCTTGCCGCGGGCACAGTCCTGGCCGGTGATGTGGTCCTGGATGAGAACGGACTCGCCCTTGCGGACGCGGCCGACGAACTCCTGCTCGACCTCGGCGCGTACCAACAAGGGAGTGGCCGCGGCGAACTGGACGGCCGGCTGGTGCGCGTTGGCACCGAGCGCCTGGCCGACGCCGACGAGGATGCGCAGCGGTGTGCCGTCGGCCGGAGCGCGGACAACGCACTCCTTCACGGCGTTCTGAGCTTCTTCCAATTGAGCTTCTTTCGCCTCAATGTCCTCGCCGGCCCGCTTGACGTCGCCCTCGGCGGGTCTGCGGCCAGCCTGATACGCGGCGAGTTTCCTTTCCTCGCCCTTCACGCCCACCTTGGCCTCCTCAACTTGAAGCTCGGCGTCCTGGACCTCCTCGGCAACGGCGTCATCAATCTTCTGGAGCCGTTTCTTCCTTTCGAGCAGGATGCGGGCGCGTTTCACCTTGATTTGGGCGGCCTCGACGGCTTCCTTCTGGGCGGCAATCTGCTGGTCGATTACTTTCACTCTCGCCTCAGCCTGGGCCAATCTCTCCTTGGCGGCGTTGAGGTCGGCCTTGGCTTCTCGGACCTTGAGGGTCGGCACGATGTCTTCCAATTCAAATAATGGATCCCCTTCCTTGACCGGCTCGTTCTCTTTTGCGATGACGCGCTTCACGCGCCCCTGCTGCAAGGGATAAAGCGGCGTGACACCTCCTTCGATGTCCACATAGCCCAGCGACATCCAGCGATTTTCGTCGGCGGATGGCGAAGCGGTCGCGGCAGGCGGCGGCGAGGTCGATCGGTCGCCTGCGTGCGTGTGCAGGCTGACGGCGGCGATCACCAGCGAAGCCAAGAGCAGGATTACGCCCAGTGAGATCGGGATCGTCAAACGCCAGCGGCGCGGCGGCGGCGACGCGGAAGGGCGGGATGGTTCCATGGGACTCACCTCGCAAACGGACAAGCCGGAGCAGGAATCCGGAGCGACCGGGGCCATTCGTCACCTCTCCTGTTTCACTCGGTGCAAACGCGGCTCCCGTTCGTCCTGTTGCCGCAGGCGGCCGTCCTCCATGTGGACCACGCGGTCCACGTGCTCGATGATGCGCGCGTCGTGGGCGACGACCAGCACGGTGGCGCCGCGATCGTGGGCGGCGCTGCGCAGCA
>DATBGU010000253.1:0-16462 GCA_036557825.1 Gemmataceae bacterium | reverse complement strand
TTTTGGAGGAAGCAAGCACGGTAGCGTCCCAGATAAGCCGCGAAGGCCGGCCCCACGCCGGCAATTTCTTGTTCTGTCATCGGATTCCCTCCCGAATAACAGAGTTATCGGCCATCAGGGAACCCGCGCTGTACTGTTAAGAAGGGAGCACTGTCGTTTCGGTGTCCAACGGCAGCAAACCTCGCTGGGCAGGAGGTCAGTTACGGCGCTCATTTCTCGGCGTAAGTGGTTCAGCCTTTGGGCGAAGATGACAAGGAAGATACCTGAGGGGAATTGCTTTACTCGTTTGAGTCTTTCAGGCGGCCAACATTACGGCGGGGAGGACAATGTCCGTGCGGCGTCGCCTACTCGCAGTTAGCGGCAGACGGTCGGCCCATCGGCTACCCGCGGAACGTCTGAGAGGGGAACTCGCCGAACAGCCGACGGTAACCCGCGGCGAACTCCCCAGTGTGCCAGAAGCCCCAACGCTGAGCGATCTCCCGCACGGTCGCCGTGCCCGCGGTGGCCGCCTTCAACTCCTGACGGACCGCATTGAGCCGACTCGCCCTGAAATAGGCCATCGGACTCAGGCCACGGACTTCCTGGAACGCATAGTGCAGCGTTCGCTCGCTCACGCCCAGTTCCCGGCAAAGGTCGAACACGGACAAGGGATCCCCCAGGCGGGCCTGCATGTAGTCGTCGGCGCGGCGAACCAGCCGCTCCCGGTTGGAGGACCAGGGCTCGGTTCGGTCACTGCCGGTGCTCTTAGCAATCACCTCCACTACACGCCGGATGCATTCCTGCTCGACCGTTTGCCTGGTCTGGGGCTGGACGAGCAGTTGGGACCGTTCTTCGACCAGATCGAGCAATTCCCGGAGGTGAGCCGTCAGGGAGCGGCAACAGCCCGGACGGGGCGTGAGGGCGAGCCGGCCGAGCAACCGCTCTTCCGGGTCGAACCCACCCAGCACGGCCGCGCATTCCCGGAAAAAGTCCCCGCCCACGGTCAGGCCGACGAACTCGTAGTCGGCTGCGGTGATATGGTCCTCTTCCTGACCCGGAACGAGCGTGACGACCTGACCGGTCTTGCAGCGCCGGCCTCGCCAGAGGGCGCCTTGGTTCCTCGGCAGGACGGGAGCGAAGCCAAAGCTCCCGGGGGGAGGGGAGCCCTGCGCATGAAGCCTCCGGTTGCAGGATACCCGCAAGATCTGGACCCCTCCGATCTCAAGGAACTTGAGTTCGCCCCGGAACGCCCCGCCGCCGATCTGCCGCAAGCGATGATCCCAGCGGTGGAACCCCTTGGCCAGTTCGTCGAAGTCATGGGTGCGCAACGTCCGCAGGAGCATGAGCCGTCTCCTGTTGCCACGTTCCATCGTCGCTAAGTTTGCAGTTTTCCGACTTGATTGTACTCCTTGCAGAGATACCCTGGAAGAGTTTGAAGAGAAAAGACCTCGCCAAACAACTTCCGGAAGGTGGATTCGGTAGGATCTCCCGCATGACTTCGCCCAGTGACAAGGATCCGCACGCCGTGTTGGTGGCAGAGCCCGTACTCGCGCATCTGCAGCGCATCCCAGGACGTTCTCACGCGAAGCCCGTTTTGCTCTGCGGAAGAGCCTTGTCGCTGGTGCGCGTGGCCCTCCTTGCAGCACTTTATTTGGGCGCGGCCAAGTTGGCCTGACGATGGCGTTCGTGGCCTCGGGCATGGCGATCTGGGGCACGGTGGGCGGTAACCCCACTCATGGCACCCTGAACCCTCAATCGAGGGCCGATTCGACCAACGGATGAGAAACGTGACCGGTGAGTCTTCGCCGCCAAGCCAAACACTCACCGGCCCACGCAGCGCCCGAGCGTTCGGTCTGCGCGCCCGAGTGTCTGTTCTGTCCTGGTAACGCAGACCATCGCCCATCGCGAGAGTCCTTGACTGGCTCTCCCGGGCTTCAATGGAGAAGCTCTCATGAACACGTCGATACGGACGGCGATTGTCGCCGTCGTCGTGAGCGTTCTGGCCGTGTGCGTCTTCAGTCTTCGCTTCGCTTGTACCCCGGCGGACCTGTCGGCCATTCACCGCAACGAGAAATTGGAACAGTTGCGGGCGGCAACGTTTCGCCGCGTGGAGGTCAGGCAGCGCATGGTGCGCGAACTGATCGATCGCCGCCGCACCCTGGCGGAAGCCATCGAGCGGCTTGAGGAACTAGACCGGGAATGGCCCGATTACAGCGAGGCGTCCCCGAGGGTTCCGGCCCTGGGAACCAGAGAAGAGCGGAGTTATCGCTACATCCGTGCGGACGCCGAGGAGATCCTGCGCGACCGGCCTGAGGAAGCGGCCGCGGTCCTCCGCCGCCTGGAGGAAGAATATCAGCAACTGCGGGCGGGCGAGCCGGTGCCTTCGTCCACCACGCCGGTGCAGGGAAAGCCGAACCCTTGAACGGGAAATGAAGCGGCCGGTGAGTTCGCGCCGCCAAGCACAAGACTCGCCGGCCCCGCATCGCCCCGGCGCTCGGCCAGCGTGCGGTGCGCCTCCGTGGGCTTTTACTTTGATGAAAGCCTCGGTAGAATCTTGGCGGAGCTCTTCTGGAGGGTAATAGGGAGAGTCAGCTTACCTGCCATGCTGCCGGCCGTGCATCCTCGAATCGTGAATCCGTTAAACGAGGCTCGGTGGAATCCTCGGCCACTCCGACGAAGTTCCTTCTGTGAGGAGAGCATGCAATGAGCGGGAACTCCAATGAAACGCCGGAGTCCTCTCTTCCCCCAGAGCGCACATCTCTAATTCGTCCCGAGGGTTCCGGCCAGGGATCGGATACCTCCGACGAAACCATGAAGTTTGCCCAATCAGCCCCTCTACAGGGTTCAGCCACCCCGGCCGGACGGCGACTGCCTAGGGCTTTTGGCCGGTATCAGGTGCGCGAGCTTCGAGGCCGCGGGGGGTTCGGCGAGGTTTACATCGGATTCGATCCCCAGCTCAACCGTCAGGTGGCCATCAAGGTACCGCACCTCAAGGGCGAGGAGGTCGAACAAAAGTTCCTCCTGGAAGCCCGCCAGTTGGCTCAGCTCAATCATCCGGGCGTCGTCACCATCCACGATGTGGGCGTACAGGACGAGAAGTTATACATCGTCTCGGATTATATACAGGGAATCTCCCTACACACCTGGCTGAACAACTACCAACCGAACTGGCGGGAGTCCGCGCGAATTACCTTGGATGTAGCCGATGCCCTGGCCTATTCCCATGCGCACCGCACTATTCATCGAGATGTGAAACCAGAAAACATTATTTTGCAGGACAACAACACTCCCGTGCTGGTCGATTTTGGTCTGGCGATCAGTGACGAGACGCCCAGCGATTCGGAACGGGGATACATTTCCGGCACCCCCCGCTATATGTCTCCCGAACAGGCCATGGGCATGGGCCATCGAATCGATGGGCGAACGGACATTTACTCGCTGGGGGTGGTCCTCTATCGTATGGTGTGCGGCCGACTGCCCTTCCACGCCGCCGACTCGTTTGAATTGCTCCGTCAAATCCGCGAAGACGCTCCGCAACCACTTCGCCAGCTGGTTGCCGACATCCCCCCGGAACTGGAGCGCATCTGCTTGAAAGCGATGGCCAAACGACAGGAAGATCGTTACACGACGGCCAGGGACATGGCTCAGGATCTGCGTGCCCTGCTCGAAACGAAGTCGCACCCCGGCCCGTCCGGGCCAGCCGTGACGCCGACCGAAGACGCCAAGACGGTCGTGCGGGAAACCCTCTCCTCCATCCGGCGGCGCGGCCGTCAGGCCGAGCGCCGTCAGGTGACGCTCCTGTTCGGCAAGAGTGACCTGTTTGATTCCGACACGTTCCTGGAAAAGTTGGACCCCGAAGAGCAGCACGAGTTGCTGATGGAGTACAAGCAAATCTGTTACGAAGCGATTGCTAAGTTTGGCGGCACCATCGTGCAATCCCCCAGCGAGGGACTGCTCGCCTGTTTCGGCTACCCCATCTCGTATGAGGACGCCGCTCAGCGCGCTGTGCGAGCCGGGTTGCGCCTCCGGGATGGAGTTCTCGAACTCAAGCAGCGAATCCGACACGAGTTCAACACCGACCTCTCCAGCTGGATTGCTATTCACACGGGGATGGCCGTCGCGGAAGTAACTGCTGGCGGCAAGAGTGCGGAACCGATATCCCTCTTGGGAGAAGTCCGCACGGTGGTCACCCGCCTGGGCATCTCGACCGAAGCCAACATCGTGCTTCTCAGCCAGGTCACACACCGGCTGGTCCAGGGTTTTTTTATTTGCGAGAGCCTGGGATCCCACTCCGTTAAAGGCGCGGCAAGCCCCCTACAGATATTCCGGGTAGTACGCGAAAGCCAAGTGAAAAGTCGGATCGAGGTCGCCGAGGCGGTCGGCCTGACTCCCCTCACCGGCCGCGACTTGGAGTTAGGCATCCTGCGGGACCGCTGGGAGAAGGCCCGGGAAGGGATGGGGCAGGTGGTGCTCCTTGTCGGCGATGCCGGCCTGGGCAAGTCCCGCCTGGTCCGCGAGCTTCGCGCGAATGTTTCCCAGGGCGACCCCAGTTCTTCGGGGCTTCCGTCGGGGGAGAAATCCGGCCAGTGGGGCCCATTGATCGAATGGCGCTGCTCGCCGTACTTTAAAAACACCGGCCTGTATCCCGCGACCGAATTCTTCGGAAGGATGCTGGATTTTGGCCGCCAGGATACGCCTGGGGAGCGGCTGGACAAGCTGGTGAAGCACCTGGAACGGTACAACCTCGCCGATCGACAGAGGGTTCCCTTGCTGGCCGGGCTGTTGTCCGTGCCGCTCGACGGCCGTTATGCACCGCTCGACGTCGGGCCACAACGACTGAAAGAAATGACTCAGGAGGCCCTTCTCGACTGGCTGCGGGCTTGCTCGGCGGAGCAGCCGTTGCTCTTCATCGTGGAAGACTTGCACTGGGCGGACCCTACCACCCTGGAGTTCCTCCATCGCCTGGTCCACGAGGCGGCCTGGGACTCCCTTCTGGTTGTTTTCACGTTTCGCCCCGAGTTTGAAACGAACTGGAAGTGCAAGGCCCACCACACGGAACTGGCCCTGAACCGGCTCACCCGGCGGCAAGTCGGCGAAATGATGGAAAAACAGACGGGCCGGAAAAACCTCCCCGCCGACCTCGTCGCCCAGATCGTCGAGCGGACCGACGGCGTGCCGCTGTTCATCGAGGAGTTTACTCGGGTCATTCTGGAATCCGGCGCGCTACACGCCATGGGCGGCGTGGTCGAGTTGGCCGAGGACTTCCGCCTCGACGCCATCCCGGCCACCCTCCAGGATTTGCTGCTGGCGCGGTTGAATCGCCTGGCGAGCGTGCCGGAAGTTGCCCTCTTCGCGGCGACGGTGGGCAGGGAATTCAGCTACGAGCTGTTGCGCGCCGTTGTCGATCTCGACGAGTCAATCTTGCAAGAGGAATTGTCCAAGCTGGTCCAGGCGGAAATCCTCTTCCAGAAAGGCCGTCCGCCGCGGTGTCGCTACACCTTCAAACACGCTCTGATTCAGGACGCCGCCTACCACTCGCTGCTCAAGAAAAAGCGGCGGCAGTTCCACCGGAGGATCGCCACCGTTCTGGAGGAGCAATTCGCCGAGACGGTCGAGACGGAACCCGAACTGTTAGCCCATCACTTCACCGAGGCCGGTTTGTTGGAAAAGGGGGCCCACTATTGGCGCAAGGCCGGCCTGCGCTCGCAAGAGCGCTCGGCCAACAAGGAAGCGATTACTCACTTGAGCCGAGGGCTGGAAATCCTGAAAAAACTCGACGAATCGCCCCAGCGCGATGAGCTCGAATTAGGACTACTGGCGCCGCTGGGAGTGGTGCTGACCGCCGCGCGCGGTTGGGGGGCGCCGGAAGTGGCGCCGACCATCGAGCGAGCCCGCGAACTGTGCGAAAAAGTCGGCACCGTTTCGGACCGCTTCTTCGTCCTGTGGGGCTTATGGGGGTTTCGGCTGTTGCGCCTCGAACTGGACAAGTGCCGGCAGCTGGCCGATGAAGTGATGCGGCTCGTGGGCCAGTCGCCCGAGGGCCGCGAGTTGCTGGCCGAGGCCCACTGGCTGCCAGGATGTACGGCTTATTACGCGGGCGATTTTGCGATGGCGCGACCGCACTTCGAGACGGGCTTCGTCCTGTACGACGCCGAACGTGCCCGCGACCACGCGCGGCGAACCGGCCAGAATGTCGGCGTGTTATACCAGTGCCACCTCGCCTTGACGCTCTGGGAGATGGGTTTTCCGGATCAGGCCCTGAAGCGCGCCGAGGACATGATCCAGTTTGCCCGCGAACTGGGGCATCCGTTCAGCCTCGCCATGGCCCATTACTTTCGCCGGCGCCTCCACCAGGACTGCCGGCTTGAAGAGCAGGTACGGCAAAGCGTCGCCGAGGAGTACGCGATTTGCCACCAACACGATTTCCGCTTCTGGGGGGCTCACGCGCTCCTCGCCCGCGGCAATATCCTCATACGGCAGGGCCAGCTGGACGAAGCGCGCGGACAGCTCAACCTCGCCCTGCAAACGCTGGAAGCATCGGGCTGCAGATGTACCTTGACCCACCCCTGTAGCTTCCTGGCCGAGTCGTTTCTGCAAGCCGGTCGCTTGGACGAGGCCAACGAATGGCTCACGCGCGGTTTCGACCTCGTCGAGAACCACAACGAACGCTGTCAGGAAAGCGAGTTGCTCCGTCTGAAGGGGGAACTGCTGGCTCGTTCGCCCGAGAGTGAGGCCGGCGCCGAAGCCTTTTTCGAGCAGGCGAGGGAAGTGGCCCGGTGTCAGCAGGCCCTCTCGCGCCGGCTGCGCGCCATCATGAGCCTCTGTCGCCTGAGACAGAAGCAGGGCAGGCCAGAGGAAGCCCGACAGAGATTGTCGGGGGTTCTCGGGGAGTTCACCGAGGGGTTCGCCACGTCGGACCTGGTTGAGGCGAAGGAGTTGCTGGAAGAGCTAGCACCATCCCCGAATAATTGCGTTTAGCCTCGCGTTTCCAATCAACCCGCGGCGTGAGCAAGAGTTGCTCTTGCGGATGCTATGGGCTGGTACAACCCGACTCGGGAGCATTTCCATGGCTGCGGCAATGGCCGGCGCCGCGACCCGGCGACTGGGCAAAAACGCCGTGGTTATTGGCGGCAGCATCGGCGGGCTGCTCTCCGCTCGGGTGCTCAGCGACCACTTCGATCAGGTGACCGTCGTCGAACGCGACCCGATCCCCGAGACGCCCGAACCGCGCAAAGGCGTACCGCAAGGATGTCACGTTCACGCGCTCTTCGGCGGAGGCGTGCGCGTCATCGAGCGCCTCTATCCCGGCTTCTTCGACGAACTGGTCGCGGGCGGGGCCGTGGTATGCGACTTCGCCAGGGATCTTCGCTGGTACCACCACGGTGTCTGGAAGCTTCGGATCGATTCGGACCTGCCGTCGTACTGGCAGAGCCGGCCGTTTCTGGAGGCGCAGGTTCGCCGCCGTACCCAGAGCACCAGTAATATTACCTTTCCCGAACACTGGGAGGTCGTCGGGCTGCTGTCCAATGCTGACAAAACCCGGATCATCGGCGTCGAGGTCCAGCACCTCAACGAGAGAGGAAGAACCGAGCAGTGGCAAGCGGATCTGGTCGTCGATGCCAGCGGGCGGGGCAGCCGCACGCCCCAGTGGCTCGCATCCCTGGACTACGCCAGGCCGGAGGAATCCACGGTCGAGGTGAGCATCGGTTACGCGAGTCGTATCTACGAGCGCCCCGAGGGAAGCGCGCGCGACTGGCAAATCCTGGCCGCCTTCGCCACCCCTCCGCACCACACGCGAACCGGATATATTTTCCCCATCGAGGGCGGGCGCTGGCTAGTCAGTTGTGTGGGATTCTTACAGGACTATCCGCCGGACGATGAAGTGGGCTTTCGAGAGTTCGCGCGCGCGCTGGAGGTGCCCGACTTTTACGAAGCGATCAAAGACGCTCGGCCGCTCTCGCCCATCTCCTCCTTCCGGTTCCCCGCCCAGTGCTGGCTGCACTACGAACGGCTGGCCCGCCCGCCGGAGGGTCTGATCATCCTGGGAGATGCGGTCTGTAGTTTCAACCCGGTTTACGGGCAGGGCATGAGTGCGTGCGCCTTGCAAGTCGAGGTGCTGGATCGCATGCTGCGGCAGACCGACCCGACGATCCCTCCGGGATTCGCGAAACGGTTCTTCCAGCAAGCGGCCAAGGTCATCGCCAATCCCTGGTTCCTGGCCACAACCTCGGACTTCTTTTACCCGCGGACGCGCGGCCAGCGCCCCTTCGGCACGAAACTTTTGCACTGGTATGTCGATCGTCTGTTCAAGCTTTGCGCCTGGAACAAGCCCGTGCTGCTGCGCTTTTATCGCGTCATGCACTTCATCGATCCACCCGCCGTCCTCTTTCACCCCCATGGGATCTTTCACGTCCTCAAAGAGGCGTTGGGTTTCCGCAGCGGAAACAAACATATTACTGGCCGGCCGAGGCTGCCGGTTGAGCCGGTCGGCGCGGCCAAACCCCCGACTAATTGGTAGAGGGATTCGCCCCCCCTCCAACACCAGATAGCCGAGTGCCTGGGCTGTCCGACTATGCCTGGTGGTTTCACTTTACCGGTTTTGTCTTCGGCTTATTCCCCGGCGAAGCCCGACCTCCGGCTTCCGCTCGGACCTCCGCTCCTCGCTGTACATATCACACTCGGCCCGTGAACGGATGCTCGGCGAAAAAGAAGAAACATCTCATCCACTTATATCACGGGATGATGTCCGACACGGACGGTTCGCGCGCTCGATTTGAACGAAGAGATATGTCGTTCGATCCGCCCAGCGACTTCGGGCCGAACTGAGTGGAGTGAGTCCATCTGCGAACGGGACTGCCGTGTGCGGACGCCTTCAGTCCTCCGGCAGGGCGGCGAGCAGGGCTGCGGAGACGGCGCGAGGATCGTCGGCGTGGGCGACGGCGGCGCTGACGGCCACGCGACGCGCTCCGGCGGCGACGGCGGCACCGATCGTGTTCAGGTTCACGCCGCCCAGCACGAAGGCCGGGAGCGTCGTCTCCGCCGTTGCCTGACGCACGAATTCCAGACCGGCCAGGTCCGCGAAGTTCTTGGTATCGGAAGGAAAGGTCGGGCCGACGCCGAGATAGCTGGCGCCGTCGAGGATGGCCTGGCGCACCTGCTCCAAGTTGTGCGTGCTGACGCCGATCAAGGCGTCGGGTCCGACGATGCGCCGCGCCTCGCGCACCGACAAATCGTCCTGACCGAGATGAACGCCGTCCGCCTCGACCAGCCGCGCGATGTCGGGACGGTCGTTGACGATGAACAGTACGCCGGCCCGCTGTGTCCACTGCCGTACTTGCCGGGCACGCTCGTAGAGATCCCGATCGCTCAAATTCTTCTCGCGCAATTGCACGATTCGCGCTCCCCCGGCGGCGGCCTCCGCGATGATCCAATCGAGGGAGGCGGCGCACTGCGAGGCCGAGAGCAGGACGTACAGCCGCGCCCCCGCCAGCGTTTGCCGTGCGCCGGCGCCGAGGACGACGGCACGCTCCAGGGTGTAGACGCGATAGCGCAGTCGCTCCAGGCTCTCGCCGAGATCGGCACTGTGGACCTTGCCGAACTCCTCCAGGCTGCGCAGGGATTCTTGCAGACGCTTGAAGTTCGCCAGCACCACGTCGCGCAGCGAAGCGCGTTCGAGTTCGGAAGGCGCGGTCAACTCGGTGCCGACGTCGCGCTGCGTCTCGCGCGCTTCCAGCAGCAGGTTCGCTGACAGATCGGCCAACGTCTCCGTCAGGTCGTGACGCAATTCCTTCAGGGTGCGGCTGAGGAAGGCATCGTCGAGGACGAAGCGGCAATAATCTTCGATGACGCGCAACCCCTCGCGGGCGCGGTTGGCGGCGGCGTCGAGGATGCGAGCGGTGTCCAGACACTCGGTGACGTCGGTCAGGCGGAGCGGCTCGTCGAGCTGCGGCGGCGGCGGACGTTGGGCCAGGATGGCGGCTTCCAGATCGACGACGGACAGGCCGAATGCCTCCACCTCGGCGAACAGCGTCTCGTCGGTGCGGAACAGCGCCAGCAATAGCGCCTCGCTGGCAACGGTGGTATCGCCGGACACCTCCAGGGCCAGTTCGCGCGCGGCGAGCAGGGCGGACTGAGCGCGCGGGTGCAAGGACAAGGAAGGCGGTTCCGACGGAGGAGGCGTGTCGAGCGGAACGATGCTGGCCCGAAAGGCCTCGGCATCCATCCCCGCCCCGACGGCCAGCGACCAGGCCCGTCCCTCTTCCTCGGCGAGCAGTGCGTGCAGCAGATAAAGCGGCGGCACCTCGGACAGGCCCAGACCGAAGGCGCGAAGGCGAGCCATTTCCACGGCGCGGGCGACAGCCGGCGTCAATTCGGGTAACATATGCGAACGTCCTTTTCACTTGGGCGGTACTTGCGATCCGGCTCGGCTCACCGGACCTAAGGGCGATACCGCGCTTCGGTAGGTGCCGCGAGCCGAGCGGCACAGCGAGTCCGGCTCGGCTCGCCGGACCTACCATGCCCCCTGTTATTTCACCCACCTCCGCCAGTTTACGGAAGAGCGCCCGCTTCGCTAAAACGCCAGGACAACGAAATCCGACCCGTCAACCCTTCGTCGCCGTGGAAACGGGCACAAGAACACGCGTCCTTTAGAGATATTGAACTTGCCTACCGATCCTATACTTGGGTGTCTTCAAAGGGCGCGCATCCAGGAGTGAGGAAGCGAGCGCGGTCCGTCGCGACTTCCTGTCCGTGCAACTATTGAGGAAGGATCCATGCGTAGTTGTCCCTGCAACGGGCAAGTGTTCCGCCGCGCCTTCGCCGGTGCGCTGCCCCTGCTACTGTGCCTGTCGTCGCCCAGCGTCGCGGACACCCTGCCCGAACCGGCTGCGGAGGCCGTCGCGTCTCCGACGGCGAACGCGCCGCTGACCTTGCAAGCGTGCAGACAAATTGCCGTGGGGCAACAACCGGCCCTCGCCGCGACACGGGCCTCGGTGAAGGCGGCCATCGATCGCGCCAGTGCCCTGGAGAATTTGCACGTCCCGAACTTCCTGGCGCGCGATCTGCCCATACGGCGGAAACAGTCGGCCCTGGGCGTCACGATCACTCAGGCCGGCCTGATCCAGGCCGAGTCCGAGACGCTGCACGGCGTCACCTTTAGCTACCTGGCCGCCCTGCACGCCGCCCAGCAGGTCAAGACGGCCAACGGGCAGATACGCGGGCGATTGAAGGATCTGCTGACACTTGTGTCCGATCCGGCGGTCCAGAAGGGACGACGAGATGTGGTTCTGCCCCAGCATCAAAACCTGGTGAAGTCGTTCCTGGAAACCCTCGAAGGCCGCGCGCAGGAGGGAGCGCAAGGACAGCAACGCGCTCTCGCCGCCTTGCGCGAGGCGATGGGCGTCGGTCCGGACTTCGGCCTTACATTGCCCGACCGCGATCTGCCCTGCCCGCAGGTCAAGCCGCAACTGGAGGAACTGGTGGCGCTGGCGCTGGCGCGCCGCGGCGAGATCATCCAGGCCAACACGCTCGTTCAGGTCATCTGCCTGGAAATCGACGCCCAGGCGTCGAGCAATTGCCGGCCCAACATGCGCACCTTCGCGTCCGGCTCCGACATCCACGCCAAGCCGATCCCCTCCGGCGACATGGGCGGGGTCAACTATCGGCCGGCGATTGTCGGACCGGAAATGCCGCCCTTCCTGAGCGGCTCGCGCGATGCCCGCGTGCGACAAGCCCACGATTACTACGAGCGTGCCCAGGCCGTCGCCGTCAAGACGCGCAACCTGATCGCCCTGGAAGTCGAAGACCTGTACCGGCGCTGGCTGGATAAGTCCGAGAAAGCGGCGCATGTGCGCTCCGCTTACCTGGAGTCAAGGAAGTTCTCCGACAAACTGAAGAACAGCTTCAACAAGCAGGAACGCGGCAGCTATCCCAACCTGGACGAGATCATCAACGCCGGCCTGATGACGACGCGCTTGCAACTGGAGTGGAAAGACGCGCACTACCAGGCGCTGCAAGCCCTCGCCGCGCTGGAACGCGCGACGGCCGGAGGCTTCCACGTCGATTTCGACGCCGCGCCGCCGTGCGCGTCGGAACCGAAGGAAGAAGCCGAGGAATCCGTCGAAAAACCGTGAGTGAAAGGAAGGTGTTTCCTCCGCCGGAACCGTTGTCCGGAGGGAGAGGCATCGGTTGTATCCCACAAACGCCAGCCGACGCGGAACGGAGGGAGATATGGGACGCGGCAAGTGGAGTTATTCGGCAGCAATCCTGGGAATGGCAGGACTGATCGCGGCCCTGCTGACGATGAGCGCGCGCGCGCCGGCCCAGTCGTCGCAGTCCATTCGCATCGGCGTGATCTCCAGTCTGTTCCGCGACACCTCGGAACCGCTGATGCAGGTCATCATGCGGCCGTTCAAGTCGCTCTTGGAATCGCAGACCGGCGTGAGCGGCCAACTCGTCGCCGGCGGCGACGCGACGAACCTGGGGCAGCGACTCAAGAAGGGCGAGATCCACCTGGGCATCTTCCACGGCGTCGAGTTCGCCTGGGCCAGGGCCAAGTTCCCCCAACTCCGGCCGCTGGTCATCGCCGTCAACAAGCAACCGTTTCTCCGCGCGCACCTCGTCGTCGGCAGCGACGGCAAGGTTGCGGGCGTGGAGGATCTCAAGGGCAAGGTGATGGCCTTGCCGAACCTGAGCCGCGAGCACTGCTGGCTGTTTCTGGAGCACCGCTGCGTTCCCGACGGGAACACCGCCAACAAATACTTCGGCCGCGTCACTCGACCGCGCGACGCCAACTACGCCATTGACGACGTGATCGACGGCTCCGCCCAGGCCGCCGTCATCGACGACGCCGATCTCACGGCGTATCGCAAGCAGTATCCGGAGGAATTCGCCAAGGTGAAGGTCTTGCAGCAGTCCGAATCGTTCCCCTGCGCCGTGATCGCGTACTATCCGGGTATCCTCTCGGAGGACTTGCTCGCCCAGTTCCGCAGCGGCATGTTGGCCGCCAAATCGACGCGCCAAGGCCGCCAGATGATGCAAATGTGCCGCATCACCAGCTTCGAGGAAGTGCCCGACGATTTCGATCAGACGCTGGAGGACATCGCCAAGGCGTATCCGCCGACGTCGAAATAACGCGCGTTTGCTTCCGTGGTCCGCTCTCCCGCGCCAACCCGCCGAGTCCGATTCATCCTTGGAAGTTGGATGAATCGGACTCGGCGGCGGCGCGCGCTGCCATGACGCGGAATAATGGACGCATGAACAGTATTTATTCTGAACCAAGTGATCGCAGTCGTTCGCAAGTTATTTGATAACAAGTTGTTGCGTCTCAGTTCGTCGGGGTGAACTGACCTGGGTTTTCTGCGACGAGGCTGCTACAATTCGGAAAGAAATGTATGTTTGTTCTGTTGGCGAGGTAGTTTCATGCCGGAAACCATTGAGCCGGTTTCGCTGCGCGTCGAGACGGAGGAGCGTTACCTCAACTACGCGATGTCGGTCATCACGGCGCGCGCCCTTCCCGACGTGCGCGACGGGCTGAAGCCGGTGCAGCGTCGCATTTTGTACACCATGTACCACGACCTGCATCTGACGTTCGACGGCCGACCTCGTAAGTGCGCCAAGATCGTCGGCGACGTGACGGGTAATTATCATCCGCACGGCGGGGCGGCGGCGTACGAGGCGTTGGTGCGCATGGCGCAGAACTTCGTCATGCGTGCCCCGCTGGTTCACGGTCAAGGCAATTTCGGCTCGGTGGACGGCGATCCGCCCGCCGCGGATCGTTACACCGAGGCCAAACTTGCCGCTGTGTCCGAGACACTGCTCGACGAGTTGCGCCAGCACACCGTGAGCATGAGGCCCAATTACGAGAACACGCGCGAGGAGCCGATTGTCCTGCCGGCGCAGTTCCCGAACTTGCTGGTCAACGGCGCCTCCGGCATCGCCGTCGGCCTGGCGACGAACATGCCGCCGCACAACCTCGGCGAGGTCATCAAGGGCTGCATTCATCTGATCGAGAACCCGGAAGCGACGACGGCCCAATTGCTCGACAAGATCAAGGGGCCGGACTTTCCGCTCGGTGGGAAGATTGTCACGGACCGCGCCACGCTGCGCAAAATCTACGAGGAAGGCTCCGGCAGCATCAAGGTACAGGGCGAGTGGAAAATCGAGGAACCCGGCAAGCGCCAGCAGATCGTCGTCACGTCGATTCCTTACGGCGTGGACAAGGGCAAGTTGGAGTCGGACATCGGCGAGATCATCGCCACGCGCAAGCTGCCGCAGCTGCTCAATCTCGTCAACGAGTCCAACGAGAAGGAAGGCATTCGCATCGTCCTGGAGATCAAGCCCGGCACCGATCCGAATTTGGTGATGGCTTATCTCTACCGGCACACGGCGTTGCAGGACAATTTCGCCTACAACATGACGTGCCTGGTGCCGGTCGCCGACGAGGAGGGGAAGGAGCGGACGCGGCCCGAACGGCTGGGGCTGAAAGCAATCCTGCGTCACTTCCTCGATTTCCGATTGGCGACCGTCCGCCGTCGCTTCGAGTTCGAGTTGGAGCAATTGCGGCGGCGCATCCACATCCTGGAAGGCTTCCGCATCATCTTCAACGCCCTGGACAAGGCCATCAAGATCATCCGCGAGAGCGACGGTAAGGCCGACGCCGCCCAGCGCTTAATCGCGGCGTTCAAGCTCGACGCGGAACAGGCCGCCGCCATCCTGGAGGTGCAGCTTTACAAGATCGCCCAGTTAGAGATCAAGAAAATCCTCGATGAGTTGAAGGACAAAAAGACGCAGGCGGAGAAGATTGAGGGCATCCTGCGTTCGGAGCGGAAACTGTGGAGCGTCATCAAGGACGAGCTGAACGATCTGAGCGAGAAGTACGGCGCGAAAGACCGCCGGCGGACGCGCCTGGGTTCGGCGGAGGACGCGCCGGAGTTCGATCCGGAGGCGTACATCGTCCGCGAGAACACCAACGTGGTGCTGACGCGCGACGGCTGGATCAAGCGCGTCGGCCGGCTGGCGTCGGTGGAGGGAACGCGCGTCCGCGAGGGCGATGAAGTGTTGGCGGTCGTGCCGGGCAGCACGCTCGATCACGTCGTCTTCTTCGCCGACGACGGCACTTCGTACACCATGCGCATCAGCGAGGTGCCCGCCTCGTCCGGCTACGGCGAGCCGATCGTCAAATTCTTCCGCCTGGCCGATCAGGTGCGCATCGTCGGGGTCGTGACCACGGACGAGCGTTTCACGCCGGTGGACCAACCCCCCGCGAACGGCGAGCCAGCCGGTCCTTATGTGTTGGTGGCAACGGCGCAGGGACAAGTGCTGCGCACGCCGCTGGCGCCGTTCCGCACCGCCTCGACGAAGGTCGGCCGCCGCTACGTCCGTTTGGCCGAGGGCGACAAGGTCGTCCTGGCGACGATGACGAAACCGGAGCATCGCAGTCTCTTTTTGGCGTCGGCCGACGGCCATGTCTTGCACTTCGCGCTGGAAGAAGTCAACATTCTGGCGGGCGTCGGCAAAGGCGTGATCGGCATCAAGTTGGGCAGCCGCGATACCTGTCTGGGCGGCGCCTTGGTCCGCAATCAGAACGACGCCCTGGTTGTGGAGACCAGCGGCGGCAAGCAGATGGAGTTTTACGGCAGCCGCGAGACAGCGAGTCGCGGCGGCAAGGGCTTCGAGGCGGTCAAGCGTACCTCGTTCGTTCGCGTCGTGCTGCCGCCGATCGAGCTGGTCGATTGGGACAAGGTTGAAGGCCGCGCCGAGGAGAAGAATGGCAAGGCGGAGATGAACGGCGAGCAGAAATCGCTGTTCGAGTGAGGAAGAGGCACCTTTACTCCTAAGTCGTGAGGCGATTTGTGGGAAGTGGAGGAAACCATGTCTATTTACAGTAGTCCATACCCGTATGATGGTGAAGAACGATGCCCAACTGTCATCACAGCAGAAAACATCGTGAGAATCGCTGTGCTGATCGATGGTAGAGATGTCCTTGGCAACGACTTTCAGGAGATGATCGAGTGGGATCGCGTCGATGAAGTTGCCGAACTTTCGCGTCTCAAATCAGGGCTCGGGATTGGTCGAGTTCGCAAAGGTGTCGCGCTTCTGTGGCGGCGAATGAGCAAGCGAGCCAAGGCAAATTATTTCCAGATACAATATTCCAACGCTATCACGTATCTTGATGAGTGCATGGACAATATTCGCAATGAATTTGGGGAAGTTGAGGCTCCTTGCCCGCTGCCCCTACCCTCACCCAATGAAATATTGGGACAGTGGCTACGATGAGACGGCGGATGAGTGTCGTGCCTACCCCAAGCAGTACGAAAGGCAGCCCGATCTCGTGCGATGAAGCCTTAGAGCGTTCGGAAAAAATGAGCCAATGGCACGCTGGCTGCGGCCTTCTCCTTTGGACGATCTTATCCCCAGTCAAGGGAGGAGGAGCGATGAAACCCCTGGTTACCGACGCCTTGTGGCAGCACCTCGAAACCTTGCT
>DATBGU010000252.1:0-23698 GCA_036557825.1 Gemmataceae bacterium | reverse complement strand
TTTTGGAGGAAGCAAGCACGGTAGCGTCCCAGATAAGCCGCGAAGGCCGGCCCCACGCCGGCAATTTCTTGTTCTGTCATCGGATTCCCTCCCGAATAACAGAGTTATCGGCCATCAGGGAACCCGCGCTGTACTGTTAGGGCGCGCACCCTAATCCGGTAGCGTGCCCTAATTCGGTCATTGCAATCCCCGGACGACCCACCGTCAAGCTGAATCCCGGCCTCTCGCTCCCCGGCATCCGGCTCATGACGGCGAAAGGGCGGAGTGGATGTTTGCGGAGAGCCTGCCGACTTCTCGCCGAACGCCGACGGGGGACACAAAATCGTGGGAATCCGCGCAAGGATCGAAAAAAGGGACGTTTACACGACATCACGGCAGGAAGGCGCCTTCGGAACCGCGTCGCTGCACGTGGTCGCGTCATGCTGAGGACTCGCCCGCGCCGACTTTTCCGAGGTACACTTCCATGCGACCTTCCTTACGCTCCACGCTCTCCGTCCGTAGACTGGGTTGCTGCGGAATCGCTGTCATCCTCGCGACCTTCCTGGCCCTACTGCGCACGGCGGGACACACCAGCGCGGATGCACCGTCGCCGATTCGACTCACCTCGAATGCCGCGCTCCAGCGTGCAAGGAACCCCGTTCAGTTGACGGTGCTGACCGATTCCGCCAAGGTGGTCGGCTGGGTCAGCGGCGTCGGCGACCATGCGGGAGAACAAGTCGCCGTGCGCATGGACGGCAAAGTCGAGAAGATCAAGCTCGAACGCGGCAACACTTTCACCTGGCCGCACAAGGTCGAGAAGCCTACCCGTGCGGTATTCTGTTTCGGCAGGATGCAACAGGTCGTCACTTTGGCTCCGCCGCGCAAATTGCCGCCCAGCGTGTTCTTCGTCGTGGACCGCGGCGCCTATCGGCCCAAACAGCAATTGCAGTTCGCCGGCTATCTGCGTCAGCTCGACGAGCGCGGCGAGTTCGTGCCGGTTTCGCCGCGAACCGTGGAGGTCGTGCTGCAAAGCGAGCAGAAAAAGACTGTCGCCGCCCGGCTGAAACTCACTTCCGACGAGCGGGGACGCATCACCGGGGAATATAGGTTTCTGGACAACGATCCGCTCGACCGCTACCGGCTGTCCATCCCCGGCTACCGAGGATCGGCCCGCGTCACCCTCGCCGAGTATCGCAAGTCGAAGACGTATCTGGCCATCGACGGCCAGTCTGATGGTGGGCGCCTCAAGGTGCGTTTGCGGGGGCGCGACTATCTCGACAAGCCGCTGCCGGGCGCGACGATTCAACTCGTCGCCCAAGTCGTGCGCGATCCGCACCGGCGCGCGGCCGGCCCGCTCGACGGCAAGGAGTTCGCCTACGCCGCCGCCGACGAACCGCCGGCGTTGCTGATGGAGGATCTCAGCGCCGAGGAGCAAGCGCTGGCGGAAGCGGAGGACGGTTTGCAGCCGGTGGAAGGTCTCAGCGCCGGCCGGGAACGGCAGGTGGTGACGGAACTGAAGGGGCGGGTGGAACTGAATCCGCAGGGCGAGGGAGTGTACGCGATCGAGCTGAAGAAAGCCTGGCAGCAGCCGGGATACGCCGTGGTCGTGCAAGGCGTGATGATCGACGGGCACGGCCGCGAGGAGCGCTGTACGCGCACCCTGCCGGTGACGCAAATCAACGACGCCTTGCGCTTGCGCCTTTCGCGTCCGAGTTATCAGGTCAATGAGCCGATCACCGTGACCGCCAGTACCACGGACCCCGTCGGTTTGCGCGGGTCCGCCAGCCTGGTGGCCGTGCGCCTCGCCGTCGCGCCGCCGCGGCCCATCGGCGTTGCGGACGGCGCGCCTCCCAACATAGCGGGCGGGACGCCCGCGCTCCGGAGCGCGGGCGTCCCGCCCGCCATCGGAGGCGGGGTTCCGGGCGTCGTGAAGGTGCCGGTGTCCAACTGGGACTCGATCCACCGAACTCCGGCGGCGGCGGTCGCCTTCCGGGGAGATACTGCCCGGCTGCGACTGACCGAACCGGGTGCTTACGTCCTGATCGCGCGGCTTCACCGGCCCGACGGCACGCACTGGCGGCAGGAGATCGGCTGCGTCGTGCGTCCCTCCTCCGAGCCGCCGCCGCTCACCTTGCGGCTCGATCGCGATACCTACCAGTCGGGCGACACCCTGACAGGGACCGTCCACAGCAAGTACGCCGATGCCTGCGTTCTACTTACCCTCCGGGACAGCACCGGCTTGCGCATGTGGCGGACGCTGCATCTGACCGACGGGACGGCGGATCTGAAACTGAACCTGCCGGCCGACCTTCGCTATGGCTGTTCCATCGCGGTGCAGTACGCCGACGTGCCGCGCGGCGCGGAATCGGCCCACGTCGCCAGCCGGACCTTCCATGTCGTGCCGGCCGAGCGCATGCTCACCATCCGCACCGCGGTCAAGCCCGTCTGCGAGCCGGGGGAGAAGATCGCCCTCGACGTGCAGGTCAACCGCAAGGAGTCGGTCGATCTGATCGTCTCCGTCTACGACAAGGCGCTCCTGGGCATCGCGCCGGATCAGTCCGTAGATGTGCGCAGTTTCTATCTCGCCGACGAGCGGGCTTACCAAACGCATGCGCGCGACGTGCTGCGGCAACGTCTGGGCGGCATGTGCCTCGCGGAGTTGGTGCAGCGCGCCCGGAGTTGGCCGCGCGAGCATCCCGACAAGGCGGGCACGGCGGAGGGCGCGATCGCGCCGCTCGTTATCGGCAAGTTGGGCAAGCAACCTCTCTCCACCGCCGACGTGGCGCAACTGTTGCGCATGGTCGGCGTCAAGACGCGGGCGCTGGCCGACGGCCACACTTGGACGCTACCGGAGGGCGCACGTCTGCGGCAGGTGAGCGTGGCGGAGTGGCTGGAAACGCCGCTAAAGAGCGATTGGCGGCTGCACTATTCCTTGCTGGGCGATACGCTGTTTCTGACGAGCTACCATCCCTCCTCGAACCTGAAACCGTGGTCGGCGCACGGAATCGCCTACATCCACTATGGAACGCCGCCGAACCTTAACGTCGGCTCGCGGGGCAATTTCCAAGGCTCCGGGAACCTCGGTATCGGCGGCGGCGTGGTCGGCTTCGGCGGCGGCGCGTTCGGCGGTTTGGGCGGCATCGGCGGCATCGCCGGCCTTGGCGGCGGCGGCTTCAACCCATCCAGGGGCATCGGCGGCATGATGGGCATGGCCGGCCTGGGCGGCTTCCAGGGCAGCCCGTCCCACCTGCCGGGCGAGGGCAATGCTAACCTCTCGTTTGTGGTTCAGGCGCCCGAAGGCAAGAAGTTCGCCCCCGTCGCCCTGCTCGGCGGCGACAGCAATCAACCCGATTTGCAAGTCCGCCGCGACTTCTCCGACTCCGCCTACTGGAACGCGCGACTGCGCACCGACGCCGCAGGCAAGGCCAAGGTCGAGGTCAAGTTGCCCGACTCGCTGACCGGCTGGCGCGTCGTCGTCACCGCCATCAGCCGCGACCTCCACGTCGGCCGGCACGAAACGGACTTCCGCACCGCCAAGGCGATCATGGTCAACCCTATCCTGCCGCGCTTCTTCACCGAGGGCGACAAGGTGCGGGTGGCCGCCGGGGTCCACAACCGCACCGGCGCGCGCCAGAGCGTCCGCGTCCGCCTCAAGGTCGAGAACGGCACCATCGAGGCGCCCGCCGAGCGCGAAATCTCGCTCGAACCGGAGGGCGACGCCACCGTTTTCTGGACGTTCCAGGCCGGCGACGCCGGCTTCGCCCAACTGCTCATGAGTGCCGAGTCTCAGGCCTGCTCCGACGCCTCGCTCAAACGCCTGCCCGTCATCCGCGCCGCGACCGAGCAAGTGGTCACGCGCTCCGGCTTCTGCAAGGACGCCGCCGAGATCCCGATGCCCGACGGCGTCGATCCGCGGAAAGCGGTTCTGGAGATTCGCTTTCCGCCGACCTTGACGGCCGATCTCATCGACACGCTGGATTACCTCGTCGATTATCCCTACGGTTGCGTCGAGCAGACCATGAGCCGATTTTTGCCGGCGATCAAGGTCGCTCAGATCCTCAAGCACTTTCAAATCGATCGCCCCGCCTTGACCAAGAAGCTGCCCGGCTGCGTCGCGGCGGGGATCAAGCGTCTGCTCGAACTTCAGCAACCCGACGGCGGCTGGGGCTGGAACGGGACCGGACAAACGCACGAGATGATGACGCCCTACGCCCTCTACGGTCTGCTGCAGGCGGAGAAGGCAGGCTATCCCGTCGGAGCGGAAGCCGCCGTCGAACGCGGCCTAAAACGGCTCAAGCAGTTCATCGACCACATGGGCGCCGCCCAGTCGGCCGACCGCGTCTACTGCATGTACGTCTACGGCCATCGCCACGATCTGCCGGCCGAATGGTGGAAGTTCATCGAGGCGCGGCGGGCCGACCGCAAGTTGTCCGACTACGCCCTGGCGCTGGCCCTGGACCTGGCCGTGCAGCAGAATCAGCCGGAACTGGCCAAGCGCTTGGCGGCTGACCTGCGCGGCCGGGCCGTCACGACCGGCGACCGCGTCCACTGGCGCACCGCCGGCTTCTCCCGCTGGGGCGACGATCCGTTCGAGATAACGGCCATGGCGCTGAAGGCGCTGGTGGCGTTCGACAAGGAAGACAAATTGATCCCCGGTGTGCTGTCCTATTTCGTGGCGACCAAGCGCGGCAACCGCTGGAACTCGACGAAGGACACGGCCATGATTGTCTACGCCCTGTGCGATTACCTGGTCCGCCAGGAGCAGGATCCGCGCGGTCGGCCGCGCGTCGCCTTCCGCTGCAACGACGGACCCGTTCACGAAGTTGACTTCGCTCAGGCGTCGGAAAGCCGAACGATGGTGGTGCCGGCCGCCGAGGTGAAGGCGGGACTCAACCGCATCGCCTTCCCCGAAAGCTCGGCGGGCATGATGTACCGCCTGACCCTGCGTTATCACGTGACCGGCCTTGCCGCACCGCAAAACCAGGGCATTCGTGTGGTTCGCCGCTTCTGGCTGCTGCACGCGCACGGCAAATGGAGCCGCGAGCTGAAACCCGGCGACATCGTGCCGCGCGGCGCCTACGTCGAGAGCGTCGTCGAGGCCGTGCCGGCGGAGGGCGACGACATGCGTTTCGTGCTGGTCGAGAACCCGCGTCCCGCGTGCTGCGAAGTGGTCCCCACGAGCGATCGGCGTTTCGAGCAGGACGGCACCTCGTACGTTCTGCGCGAGGAGCGCGAGACGCTGATCGCCTACCATCACGAGCAGACTTCAGGGCGGATCGTCGATCGCTGTGTGCTGCACGCGGAGTTGGCCGGCGATTATCTGGTGCCGGCCGCCCACGTCGAGATGATGTACCGTACCGAGGTTCGCGGCCACAGCGGTACGTCCACTCTGCACGTTCGAGATAAGAAGCACTAACCGAATGGCGAGCCGGGAGCGTCAGCGACCGGAGGGCTCCGGTCGCTGACGCTCCCGGCTCGCCAAAAAGATAGAGCCTCTACGCAGACCGTCCCGTCTTTCCGATGGCGGCATCACAACTTCACCGGCGAATCGCCGGCCTTGAATCGCCCGTCGTCTTCCTCTCCGGGCGGCCGTTCGCGCGGGTCGATGCCGAGCCACAGACCGACACCCAGAAGGCACGCGACGGCGCCCAGGGCGAGACCGCACTGCCAGCCGAACAGGCCGCTCACCCAAGGTGTGACCACCGGCGCCAGCAGCCCGCCGACATTGCCGCCGGTGTTGAAGATACCCGCCGACGTTCCCGCGCGCCGGCCACCCAATTCGATGGCCGTCGCCCAACACGGTCCCTCGCACGCTCCGCCGGCCGCCAGCGCCACCGCGAAGCAGACCACCAACGCCAGCGGATCGTCCAGCGTCAGTCCGAGGCCGAGCAGCGCCGCGCTCAGCAGCATCCCCGCGATCGGCACCGCCGCTCGACCCCAGCGACGGCCCCAAACGTGCAGCAGACGATCGGAGATCAGTCCGCCCAGCATCATGCCGCCGCCCATCGACAGGTTCAGCACGGCCGCGTACAGCCGGCTCGTTTCGCCGCTCAGGTGCCGCACGTCCCGAAAGTAATACTCGGTCCAGAAGTAGAACAGGTACTCGAAGTAACCCAGCGCCGCGTAGCTGATCGTGAGCAAGACGAGGCTGCGGTTTCGCAACAGGCCCATCCAGGTCCACCAGCTCGTGGAGTGGGGCGCGGCGGGTGCCGTCGGCGCGGACAGCAGCCGGTCGCGGATCAGCTGCAACTCGGCGTTGTTGACGTTCGGATGTCTCGCCGGGTCTTCGGTGGCGTATCCCCACCACACCAGGGCGAGCAGAGCGGTGAGGGCGGCCGTGACGAGGAAGGCGACGGGCCAGTCGAAGAGGTCGATGAGCGTGCCGAAGCCGACGAAGGTGCAGGCGATGCCGACGGGAGCGGCTCCATTAACCAGTCCGTTGGCGAGGGCGCGCTGTCGCGGCGGCAGCCAGCGGGCGATGATCCGGCCGCACCCCGGATAGATCGGCGCCATGCAAACGCCGGTCGCGGCCCGGACGACGAGCAGGGCCAGCCATACCGCCGTGCCGCCGGCGAACACCAGGCCGACGCTCCCGGTCAGGGCGACGCACAGCGCCGAGCCGAAGCCCATCAGCGCCAGCGCCGCCCAGGCGCCGCGCCGGTCGATCAGCCAGCCGCCCGGCGTCATGCAGGCGGCGTAGGACAACAGCAGAGCGGAGTAGACGAAACCCATCCGCGTCGGCGAGATGTGATACTCCTCCATGACGCGCTCGGTGCCGGCGACGGACATGCTGACGCGGTTGAACCAGCTGAGGAAGCTGGCCGCCATCATCAGTCCGACGATGCGCCAGCGCACCGCCGACGCCCGCTCGACGGGGGCGTCCAGAGGTCCAAGGGATTCGGGGAGTTCGCTCATGGCGCCTCATGCTGCTGAAGAAACTGACGAGCCAAACGATCTCGGTAAGATTCCTGTCCTTGGCATGGTAACGGTGAATCCCCTGCTGAGGCAAAGATCGCTGTCTCCGAAAGTAACTGTCCCATCCCATCAAGTGGGCTCTTTGCCAGTTTCCTTCACGGATGACCCCTCGCGGGTCGCGACATCGCCAGGAGCTTCAGCTGCTGGAGGGGAGGGGAATATGACGACCTCCCCCTTCGCCGCGAAGATCGCTTCCCTACAGCGCCGCCCGTAGTCGGCGTCCTCGCACGATTTCAGGTACCGAGCAGGCGCAAACAAATCAGGCGTTCGGATTAGCGCGGCCCCAATCCGCTTTGCCGCAGTGAAGCACTTCTCCGTGAAAACTTCGGCGCGGTCGCCCGGAGGGGCCAGGCGGAACCCATTGCCGAACAGCACCCCTTTTGCGAACTCCCCCATGCCCGACTTGTCGAAGTCTTCATGCAAGTTTCGCTCTAATTGGCTGAACTTATCAATGTTGACGGCTCGGTTATCTTTCCCTTCTGCCTCGCCGAGAAAGCGGCCCTCGGGGCTGCTGAAGATTGCGTCGAATTCCGAGTCCCCGTCCTTAAATGATTCAGCGGTGAACCCCATTAGCCGGAGGGTCTCCAAGATGGCCTCTTCCAGCGGGTTGCCCTGTTCGTAGAGCAGTCGCCGCAGGCTACCCTCCTTGATAAGCTGTTGTTCGAGTTGTTGCTTCTCCGCCTCGATCGCCCCCAAACGTCGCTGAACGTCGAGGATTTGTGAGGCAAGAACGGCTTCCTGTGGAAGACGGTATCCCGCATCGTTCACCCAACTCGGGGGCGGTGTAGCCGCTCGCTCGTTGGCAAAAACGTCTGCAAGGTTGACCAGCGCGGCGACCATCTTCTTGCCCCACTGACCCTCCGTCGGCCCCTTCTCCTTCCCGCCCTCGTTCGAGGTGCGCGGCTTCGACTTCCTGTATCGGAAGGGCGGCAAGAACAGCATCGTCCCACCCCCTTGTCCCACGGCGGCTCCGATCACCTTGTCGCCGGTCTTCGTATGCAGGAGGACATCGGAGAACTTCCCCTCGATCCAAACTTCGTACGGCTCGCAGTAATCTCGGAATTCGGCCCAGAAGGGAGCGAAGAAACCGACCTTACCGTTCGGCACGATCTCGGTACCACTTTTGGGCGTTACTCCAGTCAGATGAGGAACGGCGGCATAGCTCGTGACAGGGCGGACAAGGTTGATCGTTACGCGGCTGCGACCGGTTCCCGAGTGCGCCTTCTCCCCGGTGTGGACAAACACCTCAAGAGGCTTTGTCAGAAAAATCACGATGAGCTTGCCCGCAGCAAGTGCGGATCGCAGTTCGCTGTGCCAGTGAGTCAGTCGAGTCGAGACTTCCGCTGATGATCTTTCTGTGAGCAGTGGCTTGCCATTGTAGCGTTTCTCATACTCGGCCTCACCCAGCGATGGCTCGAACAGGACGATGTCGGCATCTAGCAGCGACCAATCAGACTCGAACAAGACGTGTTCTGCGTCTCCGCCGCCAAGCTTAAAACCCACCGTCAGAATCTTTTTCTTTCTCACTCCCGTCTCCTCCTACCGGCCTGTATTCTCATGTTGATTCACCGGCGACTTCTTGGAGCTTCTCGTCATACCCCTCACCGTGCGTAGGCCCGCTTCGAGGTGCCAAGGTCAGCAATCGTCCTAACTTCTTCAAGACAAGTGAACAAGGTTTGAAGTTCATGCTCGGTGTGTCCTCCCTACTCGATCCCCTACTTGTCTAGTGGAGGTCGTAGTGAGTACGTGATGTCCTCTCAGACGATTCATACACACCGACGCTTCAAAGCTCGCCCCTCCCCCGATCTTCCCCCGATGGACGCGGTCTGGGAGGCTCGGTTTCAAATCCAGCGGCTGAGGCTACCATTCTCCACAGCGGTTGCAATGATTTTCAACATAAGGGCCAACCCAAAAAGGAAATCGCCCGATTCCGACTCGAACCTACTTCGACACCCCCATTGCGAGTACACTTGAGAGGGATTACTGTCGCCGCGGCGGAACGGAAGCAGCGGTAGCGTACTCGGATGAGGTCCATCATGAACATCTTTCCTTCCCTAGTGAGCGTCGGTCTGCTGAGCGCCGCGCTGGCCGCGCACGCCCCGGCCCAGGAGTGGACGCGCTTCCGGGGACCAAACGGCTCCGGGGTCAGCAAGGCGACGACGATTCCCGTCCGCTGGACCGAGAAGGACTACAACTGGAAGGTTCGCCTGCCCGGCGCGGGACACTCCTGCCCCGTCCTCTGGGGCCAACGTCTTTTCGTCACCGCCGCCGACGAAGAGACGGGCAAGCGAACGCTTGTGTGCCTGGACGCCGGAGACGGCCGGCGACAGTGGACGCGGGAGTTTGCCGGAGCGCGGCACGGCAAGCACCGCGATAACAGCTTCGCGTCAGCCACTCCCGCCGTGGACGAGCACCACGTCTACGTTTGTTGGGCCAATCCCAAGGAATATCTCGTGATCGCCCTGACGCACGACGGCAAGGAGACATGGCGCGCCGACCTGGGCGCGTATCGGTCCGGACACGGCTTCGGCGCTTCGCCCATCATCCACGAGGATCTGGTCGTCGTCGCCAACGACCAGGATGGACCGGGTTTCCTGATCGCGCTGGAGAGCAAGAGTGGAAAGATCCGCTGGAAGGCGCCGCGCCGCAGCCGGGCCACCTACACGACGCCCTGCGTCTATCGACCCAAGGACGGGCCGGCGCGGCTTCTCTTCACCAACTACGAGCACGGCGTCACCGCCCTCGACCCGAAGAACGGCAAGGTCGCCTGGGAGCTGAATGTCTTCGACAAACGGCACATCGAGACGGCCATCGGTTCGCCGATCGTGGCGGGCGATCTGGTGCTGGCCGCTTGCGGTTGGCTGGGCGTTCGTCAGGAAGTGGTCGCCGTCCGCCCACCCACGGACGAGCCGGACGCAAAGCCGAAGGAGGTTTACCGCATCGGTCGCTCGGCCGCGCTATGCACCACCCCCTTGGCGGTGGGCGATCTGCTGTTCCTTTGGGGCGACGGCGGCGTCGTCACCTGCGCGGACCTGCGCAGCGGCGAGGTTCACTGGCGCGAGCGAGTGCCCGGCTCTTACTACGCCTCGCCCGTTTGCGTGGGCGAACGGCTCTACAACATCTCCCGAGACGGCGACGCGATCGTGCTGGCGGCCTCGAAGCGATACGAACTGCTGGCCCACAACCGAATCGGCGAAGGCAGTCACAGCACGCCGGCCGTGGCGGGCGGTCGATTGTACCTGCGCACCTTCACCCACTTGATTTCCCTCGGCGGCGATCGGGGGAGGCCATAGTTTCAAGGAGAGCGCGGCAAGTCTCGTTGCCGATGCTGGGCGGCGAGCGCGCGATCGCCGCTCCGCTCGTAGGAGTCCGCCAGGGCAGCGTGGGACGGAGCGTGGTGAGGATCTTCTCGCAGCGCGCTCTCCAGCCAGCGTCGCCCTTCGCGCTCTTGACCGTTGCGCAGCAGGATGCGCCCCATCTCGCAGCGCGGACCGGCATCGTGCGGCGCTTGGTGGACGGCGTTCCTCAGCTGCTTCAAGAGTTCGCGGTCCGCATCGATGCGCTCGATGGCGGTCAGGAACTTCTGGGCTTCCTCCGGTCGGCCTTGCGCCTGAAGGCAGCGATGGAGGCTAAACAGCGTCTCGCGCTCGAAGGGCGCCGCGGCCAGGGACCGCCGCAACCACCGCTCCGCCTCGGTGGTCTGTCCCGCCTCAAGGGCCAACTTGCCCCGCAGGGCCAGGGCCGCCGCTTGTTTTGGATGTCGGGACAGCAAGCGGTCCAGGAGGGCGATCGCCTCGTCCGTCCGGGCCAGTTCCGCCTGACAACGGGCCAGGCCCAGCAGCGCCTCCGGGTCGTCCGGCTGCCGTTCGTGCCAGCGCGTAAAATGGGACAACGCCTCTTCCGTCTGATGCGATGCCAACAGCACTTCCGCCAGTTTTCGCCGCCCCTCGTCCTCTTCCGGGTCCAACTCGACAACGCGGCGATAATCCGCCAGCGCCGCGTCGCGCCGCTCCAGCAGAAGAAGGGTTTGACCGCGCCAGAGCAGGGCTTGCGTGTTGTCCGGTTGGAGGGCCAGCCAGCGATCGAGACAGGCGAGGGCGCCGGCGAGTTGATACGTTCTCAGATAACCCTGGGCCAGCGCTTCGAGGATGAGCGCTTTGTCCGGATGATCGCGGTCGATGAAGGAAAGCAGCACGCCCTCGACCGCGTTCGGATCTCCCCGCTGGGCTTGCCCAAGGATGCGCTCCAGGTCGATCGCCTCCGGCACCCAGCCGAGTTGTGCCGCCTTTTCCAGATGACGCGCGGCGCTCTCGCGGTCGCCGAGCCGGCGCGCCGTGCGGGCGGCGAGGAAATGGAAGCGCGCGCTGTCCGGCGCCCTCTCCAGGCAATGGGCCAGTTCGTCGCGCGCCAGCGTCAGATGAGTGCGGCGCTGAGTTCGGTCCGCTTGTTCGAGATAGCGCTCGGCCGCCCGCGCATGCAACTCGACCTGGAGGACGCGGCCCAGCGCGACGGCGCCGAATCCGCCGCCCACCAGGGCGATCAGGAGCCAAAATAGGAGCCTGGGACGCTGACGAAGTATCCGAAGGAGTGCGCGCGGCCGAGCGAACATGGCGGCCTCACGGGAGAGAGGAGTTTCCCTCATCCTCGCCCGATTACTCGGGGACATAGCGGCGGATGCGATACTCCTTGGCGTTCGACGCCAGCCATTCGCGGGCCGCCGACGCCGCTTCTTTCGTGGAATCGGGAGACTTCCAACCGTCCTTGTCCGTCAGACCCATCCGCAAAAAGAGGCGGAGGCGGCCGGTCGGCGCGCGAACGTCCGCTTCCGTCCACGGCGACTCGGCGAGGATGGACAGGATCAGCCGGTTTTCCTCGGCGTCGATCGGCTCCGTCTTCGGCGCGCCTCGGTAAATGTATTGCGGAGTGCGATAACGGAAGATCAGCATGGCCGCCGTCAACAAACGGTCCTCGGCGTCCTTGGCGCGCAGCCCGGCGGCGGGATCGGCCAGCAGTTTCGCACAGCGTTTCACCAGCGCCAGGTCGCGGTCGAACTCCTTCGTCCGCGCCCTGTCCATAACGTCCCCGGAGTCCTGAACCACGAGAAAGGACTCGTCGGGATGGCTGCGCAGGAAAAAACAGCCCTCCTGGCCGACGGTCCACTGAAAGTCCGCAGGGCGACGCGAGGACGGGGGAGGAACAAACCCGATCCTTATTTCCCGCGGACCGCGAGCGCCCACCAAGGTCGTTTCGACGTGGAGGACGGCGAGCTGATAGCGGACGCGGGGCGCTCCGGGGATCTTCGGCAGGGCCAAGGCGTGGACGGGGTCCGGCACCACCTTGGTCACTTTGCCGACGACCACGCGATCGGCAAGGACGACGCGCTGCGGTAAGGGGGGCTGAGGCCGCGGGAACCCGGCGCGGAGCGGTGGGACCAACACCAGTCCTCCGAGGGACAGCAGGACAAGGCCCGATGCCGGTCTTCGCTTCATGGCCATCGTTCCCGTGGAACGCAAAGACAGGAATATTCCTCTCCGTGATCGGGCGGGGATTGATCCCCATTGTAGGGGCGGCAACGTGAGGTTTGCAATCATGAATTTTTTCCTAGAAGTTACTCATTCCTTTGGATACTTTAAGAATCACGCGACCACTCGATCGCCTCGACTCGCTTCGTCCGTAGTCCGTTCCTTTCTTCAAGTGTCTGTTTGAGGTGGCCCATGCGCGAACGCACCGCTCGCCCCCTTGCCGGCCCGCGGGGTGCTTTCACCCTGCTTGAACTGCTCGTCGTCATCGCCATCATCGGAGTGCTGCTGGGGTTGCTTCTGCCCGCCGTGCAAAAGGTGCGCGAGAGCGCCAGCCGAATGCAATGCGCCAACAATTTGAAGCAATTCAGCCTCGCTTGCACCAACTACCACATGGACCACGGCAATTACCCTCCGGGAGGACTCGTCCTGCCCAACGAGTTGTGGTCGAACGTCGATTGGGGCGCCAACAAGGGCACCTGGCTGGTGTTCACGCTGCCGTACGTGGAGCAAACCAACCTCTACAATCAAATCCCCAACCTGACCATCCCACATTTCGACTCGATCGGGACCGCCGAACGCGCCGGCGTCCTACCGAAGACGTTCCCCATGCTGCGCTGCCCCAGCGATGGGTTTCAGATCACCGGCCCCTACAGCAATTACGCCGGCAGCCTCGGCCCGCAGTGCCTCGATGACAAGTGCGGTTACACGCCGTTCGCCCAGTACTGCAACCAACCCGCGTGGGGCTACAAGATCAGCTCGGATGACGCCGACAGCAACCTGACGCCGGACTGCCGCGGCCTCTTCGGACGCAGCGGCGCCAAGATCGGCTTCAGCGACGATCCCGACGGCGCCTCCAACACACTGCTCCTCGGCGAGAGTTTGCCGGCGCAGAACAGCCACATGCGCACGTTCGGATGGTACAACATTTATGGGACGCAAGTGCTGTCCACCATCATCCCCATCAACTACCCCATCTCGGAGACGGACACCACCTGGTGTGGGGCGGCCTCGGCCGGGCCCGCGCACACGATGACCAACAATAACGTGGCCTGGGGCTTCAAGTCGCATCATCCGGGGGGAGCGAATTTTGCCTTCGCCGACGGCACCGTCCGCTTCATCATCCAGGACATCGATCACAAACTGTATCAGTTGCTCGGCTGCCGCAACGATGGTCAAGCGGCCAGCCCGCCCTGAGTAGTCGCGGAGAGACGGCCATGCGATGGCGAAACGGTACGTTCGGAGCGCCGGCCCTGATAGCGGTGCTGACGGCGGGATGCGCCAAGACGGCGGACGTTAAGGGCCGCGTGACGCTGGACGGCCAGCCGGTCGTCGGCGCGACCGTGCTGTTCGTCCCGGAACCGGGCAACGCGGCCCGGCCCGCCTCCGGCCTGACCGACAGCGACGGCAATTTTCGTCTGACCACCTACCGGAGCGACGATGGGGCCGTGCCCGGCGCCTATCGAATCGTGGTCCGCAAGACGAAGTCTTTCCCCGAGCCGGACCCCAAGCACACGGGCAAAAACAAGCCGCGCGAGCGGTTGCCGCGAATCGCGGCCCGCAAGGAGGAAAAACCGTTCCTGCCCCCGATCTACGGCGATCCGGCCAAGACGCCGCTCCGCTGCACCGTGCCGGCGGCCGACGTGGTGAGCCTGGAACTCTCCAGCACGTCGAAATAGCCCCAACAACCTGGTGAGCCGCGACCGTAAGGGAGCCGTCTTTCTCCGTTCCCTTACGGTCGCGGCTCAACAAGAAGAACGCGTCGCTTATACCCCGCGGCGATTGCCGTACAGTTCGATGTGCAGACGCGGGCAGTAGCGGTAGCCGTAGCGCTTGCAAATCTCGGCCAGCCACGAGCCGCGCCGAGCCAGTTCCTCGTGACGGACGCCCTGCGGCATCAGCAGCACCTTCGCCGGATCGACGCCGCGCAACTGCGCCACGATCGTCTGGACTTCCTCGACATCCTCCGCCTGCTCGATGACGAACTTGAGCTGATAATCCGAGCGCTCCATGAATTCCTGAATCACGTCCAAACGCAGACGCTGCTTGTCGTGCCGCGCCGCCCAGCGTCCACCCTCGCGCCGATACGGGATCGAGTTCGTCAGCTTGGGACTGAGGCTGGCCAGGTCGCAGGCCACGTCCTTGAACAGCACCGCCGCCGTCTCGATGGTGATGTGATAGCCGCGCCGGCGCAGGCCCGCGCACAGTTCTTCGATGTCCGGGGCGATGAGCGGTTCGCCGCCGGTGACGACAACGTGCCGGGTGGGGAACTCGGCCAAGCGCATCAGGATCTCCGTCACGGGCATCGTCTCGCCCTGCGGCCGCCACGATGTGTATTCCGTATCGCACCAGACGCAGCGCAGCGGGCAGCCGGTGGTGCGCACGAAGGCCGACGGCACCCCCATGAGCCGGCCTTCACCCTGAATCGAAAAAAAGAGATCGGCGATCTTCATGCGCTATCTGCTCCGGGCCGCGCGACGGCGCGGCACTTCTTACATGGTAGAGCATCCAGCGCCGTATGTCTCTTCGAGGCGGGCCGGTCTCACGAGCGTGGCGGCGGCACGTTCAGTTGAATCTTGAACTGATTGTCTGTCGTTCCGACCTTGTAGGTTTGGGGCAGCATGATGGGCGGCAAGCCCTTGTGCTCGCCCTGCAGCGGCGGCAGGACGGTGACGCGGTACTCGCCCTCCGGCGCGCCGTCGGCCCGCGCTTGATCGCGGATGGTCGTCAGCGCGAACGTGCCGTCGTCCCCAATCGCGCCGATCACTTTCAAGCCGGGATCCTGCGTGGAAGTGAACTGCACTGAGCCGCCCTTCATGGGCCGACCGCCCTTGTAGACGACTGTGCCGTTCGCCGGATACGTTTTCGGCAACCCCGCCGGGCCACACCCCACCGCGAACAGTAGTGACACACTGAGACCGCCTAACATCCACCGCGACATGACCGAATCCCTCGCCGCAAGACAACCGGACCGAACGAATGCGCTCACCAGTCGCTGGGCAGAGGTAGGCCGTCGCGCGGATCGCAGGCCAGCGCCCACGTCGTGGGGCTGATGCTCTGGACGACGAAGCGCACGCTGCCGTCGCCCATGCCGACGTTGGTGCCGCTCGTGTGTCCCGACTGTCCGCGACTGGGATCGCAGCTGGTGAAGATTTGCGGCTGCACCTGAAACAGATTGCACGGTGCGTAGCCGGGGTTGACGTTCTTGTACAGCGTGTTGTGGCACATGACGGCTCGCCACGGCAGTGTCGAATCCGCCCACAGCGAAGCGGCCGCGTAGCTGGGACCGCCCCACAGGCCGCACGAGGCGTAGATCTCTCCGAAAAAGATCGTGTTCGACAAGCCGTCCGGGATGGAGCGCGGCAGACTGTTGGACCCTTGCACGCAGTAGTAATCGCTGCCGGCCTGCGGATTGCCGAAGACGTAGTAGTTGGCGCTGTAGCAGCTGGCCGCGAAGCCGTTGGCCCCGCCGTAGGTGGTCAGGCTGAAGCCGTTGTTGACGGAGGGATCGGAGGGACAGAGATACGTTTTCACCACCTGATAATATTGTCCGCCGCAGTAGCCACCCGGCGGATAGGCGGTCCGCGTCATGGCGTTGTAGATGTTCTGCTGTTCAAGGAAGGGCAGGAGGAAGGCGAAGGTGGTCCACGGTCCGCCGTTGTAGCCCGAGGCCGCCCGCGTCAACGGTGTCCAGCCGTCCGGTGAGTTCACCGGCGGCAGAGAACCCATCACGTCGTTGATGTTGTGCGTGGCCAAGCCGAGTTGTTTGAGGTTGTTGCTGCATTGCATGCGTGCGGCGGCTTCGCGCACCTTCTGGACGGCCGGCAACAGCAGGCCGATGAGGATGGCGATGATGGCGATCACCACCAACAGTTCAATCAGCGTGAACCCCTGCCGATGGCAGGCGTGAAGACGGCGGACCATGACTCCTCCTCGCGAACAAGATGGGAAAAGGGCGTCCGGTCAACCCGACACGAAGATAGGCGATCTTTGATGGAAGAGAGATTTAATCGGAATAGGTATTTGACCCGACGGCGTGAAGGCTGGCAAGCGAAAAAACGACGGGATGAGTCCGGCAGGTAAGCGTCTCGAAAGTTGATGAAATTTTTGTACACAAACGGGGACATTGATACATCGGCCGCAAATCCCCCTCATGCCGCGGAGGCCGACGAGCCGCGTTCACCTTTGCAAACGGGACGCCTATCCGGGAGACGACATGGATTCGAGTCATCGCGTGGCGATCGTGGGCGGCGGTTTCGGCGGCCTGTACGCGGCGCAGGCGCTGCGCAAGGCCAACGTGCGCGTGACGCTGATCGACCGCCGTAACTTTCACCTGTTCCAGCCGCTGCTTTACCAGGTGGCGACGGGCGGTCTGTCGCCGGCCAACATCGCCTCGCCGCTGCGCGCCGTCCTCAAACGCCAAAAAAATACGCGCGTCCTGCTCGGCGAGGTGGTCGGCTTCGATCTCGAGCGCCGTCTGGTGCAGCTCCGCGACGGCAGCGAGCCGTACGATTCGCTGATCGTGGCCACCGGCGCGCGGCATCATTACTTTGGCCATCCGGAATGGGAGTGCTACGCGCCGGGCCTGAAATCGGTCGAGGACGCCACGGCCATGCGGCGCAACATCCTGTCGGCGTTCGAACGCGCCGAGCGATGCACCGACGCCGAGGAGCGGCAAGCGCTGCTGACGTTCGTCGTTGTGGGTGGCGGACCCACCGGCGTGGAGTTGGCCGGCTCCGTCGCCGAGATGGCACACAGCACGCTGCGCGGCAATTTCCGTTCGATCGACCCAGCCCACGCGCGCATTCTGCTCTTGGAAGGACTCGACCGCATCCTCAGTGCGTATCCGCCGAAACTGTCGGATAAGGCCGTCAAATCGCTGACCCGAATCGGCGTCACCGCGCG
This sequence comes from Gemmataceae bacterium, assembly GCA_036557825.1. GTDB lineage: Bacteria > Planctomycetota > Planctomycetia > Gemmatales > Gemmataceae > JAJPHU01. Next base: position 6,320 of record DATBGU010000252.1, on the reverse strand, counting down.
CACGGGGACCGTCGTCACCGACGTTCGGCCCGATCGCGTGACCGTCCGTTCGGGGGACCGAACCGAGGTGATTCGCACCTGCACGGTGCTGTGGGGCGCGGGGGTCGATGCCTCGCCGCTGGCGAAGGAACTGGCCAAGGCCACGGGCGCCGAGGTGGACCGTTCGGGGCGCATCGTGGTGCAGCCGGACCTGTCGCTGCCGGGGCATCCGGAAGTGTTCGTCATCGGCGACATGGCGAACTACCCTTACCAGGGCGGCAAACCGCTGCCCGGCGTGGCGCAGGTGGCGATGCAGCAGGGCCGCTACGTCGCCGACCTCATCCAGCGCCGCCTGCAAGGCGCGGCGCCCTTGCACTTCCGCTACAACGACCGCGGCACCATGGCGACCATCGGCCGCGCTGCTGCCGTGGCCGATCTCGGCTGGATACGTCTGTCCGGCACGATCGCCTGGTTGATCTGGTTGTTCGTCCACATCCTTTTTCTGATCGAGTTTCAGAACCGCATTCTGGTGATGTTGCAGTGGGCGTGGAACTACTTCACGCGCAACCGGGCGGCCCGCCTCATCACCGGCACGCAACCGCCCGCCGGAGAGACGGAGCATCCAGATCTTCCTTCGGAGCCCACAGCGTAAGCGAGGGAGTCAGCTGTCCTCGCTTACGCTGCGGGCTCCGAAGCATCGTTCTTGCCGGCCTTTCCTGAAACCCGCTCGACCGCCTTGTGGTAAACTATTTGACACAGCATCCTCCCGAGGACATCCCCATGTGGCGGCGAAACCTGCTGTTTCTCGGCCTGGTCGGTGGCGGTCTGTTCGCGTTGGGCGCCAACCTCATGCCGCCGCGCCAGCCCAAGCCGCTGACCAGCTTCGACGCCAGCGCCTATCAGTCACCCGGTTTCCGCGCCGTCGTCGATCGCGTCGATATTTCCTTCCGCCACCAATGGCGCGAGCAAGGGCTGCGCACGGCTCCGCCCGCGCCGGACCTCGCCGTCGCTCGGCGTCTGGCGCTTGGCCTCATGGGGACGATCCCGTCGCTGGAGGAGATACGTCAGTTCGAGTATCTGCCGGCCGACCAGCGCCTGCCGTGGTGGATCGACCACATCGTTCAGGATCGCCGCTACGCCGACAATTTCGCCGAGCGCTTCGGCCGCGCTTTCGTGGGCACCGAGGATGGACCGTTCATCCTCTATCGCCGCCGGCGCTTTGTCGCCTGGCTCGGCGATCAGTTCGCGCAGAACCGTCCCTACGATCAAATGGTCCGCGATCTGATCGCTTCCGAGGGGTTGTGGACGGACAAGCCGGCCACCAATTTCATCAGCGTCACCATCCAGCCCGACAACAAGAACCAGCCCGATCCGGTGCGCCTGGCCGGCCGCGTCACCCGCGCCTTCCTCGGCCTGCGCCTCGACTGCGCTCAGTGCCACAATCACCCTTTCGCCGAGTGGAAGCAGACCGATTTTCAGGCGTTGTCCGCCTTTTTCGGCCAAACGCACCTCGGCTTCACCGGCGTTCACGACGGGCCCGGCGAGTACGAGATTAAGGACAAGAAGACCGATGCCGAGCGCATCATCTCTCCGCGCGTGCCCTTCGCCGACGAGCTGCTGCCCGACAAGGGCGACCGGCGCTGGCAATTGGCCTGCTGGGTCACGCATCCGAAGAACCCGCATTTCGCCCGCGCCGCCGTCAACCGCGTCTGGGCGCTGATGCTCGGCCGGCCGCTGGTCGAGCCGGTCGATAACCTGGAGTCCGACGCAGCCGCGCCGCCGGCGCTGGATCTGCTCGCCGACGACTTCGCGGCACACGGTTTCGATATGCGCCGCCTCATCCGAGTCATCGCTTCCACCGAGGTATTCCGCCTCGACAGCGCCGCCGAGCACGATGTCGGCGAGAGCGAGGAAAAGGCATGGGCCGTCTTCCCGCTGACCCGTCTGCGGCCCGATCAGGTGGTCGACAGCGTCCTGCAAGCCTCGTCGGTCGCCACGCTCAACGCCGAATCGCACATCCTCGCCCGCCTGGCGCGCCTCGGCCAGCGCAACGACTTCGTCAAGCGCTACGGCGACAGTGGCGAGGACGAGTTCGGCGGCCACGGCGGCACCATCCCGCAGCGCCTGCTGATGATGAACGGATCGCTCGTTCACGAGAAGATCAAGGAAGGCCTGTTCAGCGCTTCGACGCAGGTCGGTTGGATGTCGGCCGATGACGCCCGCGCCGTCGAGGCGGCCTACCTGTCCGTGCTGACGCGCCGTCCGACGGCGGAAGAAGCTGAGTATTTCGAGCGCTTCCTGACCGATTCGACCTTGAAGCGCGCTAAGCGCTTCGAGGAATTCTTCTGGGCCCTCATCAACTCGACGGAGTTCTCATGGAACCACTGAGCCGCTACCCGCACCCGGATCGCCGCGGCTTCTTGCGCCTGGCCGGCCTGGCCGGCGTCGCCTGGATGACGCCCATCGGTCATCTGCTGGCCCGCGCCGCCGAGGCGCCCGCCGAGCGCCATCGTCCGGCCCAGTCGATCATCATGCTCTGGCTGCAAGGCGGTCCCAGTCAGTTGGAGACGTTCGATCCGCATCCCGGCACCACCATCGCCGGCGGCACGGACGCCATCAAGACCGCCGTCAAGGACGTGCAGTTGGCGGCCGGCCTGGAACACATCGCCGACGAGATGGCTTCCGTCGCCCTGGTGCGTTCGATGGTCAGCAAGGAGGGCGATCACGAGCGCGGCACCTACACGATGAAGACCGGCTTCCGTCCCGATCCGACGGTCGTCCACCCCTCCATCGGCGCCGTCTGCTGTCACGAACTGCCGGAGGCCGGCACCGACATCCCGCGCCACGTCAGCATCCTGCCCGGCCAATGGCCGGCGCGCGGCGGCTTTCTCGGCGAAAGCTACGACGCCTTCAAGACCGGCGACCCGGCCGGCGAAGTGCCCGATACCGTTTCGCGTCTGCCGCGCGAGCGCGACGAGCAGCGTCTGAAACATCTCGAGGTTATCGAGAGCGCCTTCGCCCGCGGCCGGCGCGGCCGCGTCGAGGCCACGCTGCACCGCGACACGATGGCGCGGGCGCGGAAGATGATGAGTTCGGAGCAGTTGAAGGCGTTCGACGTCTCGAAAGAGCCGCTGGCCCTGCGCCGCGCCTACGGCGACACGCCGTTCGGCCGGGCCTGCTTGGCGGCGCGGCGGATGATCGAGGTCGGCGTGCGCTGCGTCGAGGTGACGCTGGACGGCTGGGACACGCACGCCAACAATCACGCCCTCTGTCGCGGTCGCGTCGCCATCCTCGATCCCGCTTTCGGCACGCTGCTACGCGATCTGCGCGAGCGCGGCCTGCTGGAACGCACGCTCGTCGTCTGTACCGGCGAGTTCGGCCGCACGCCGACGATCAATGCGGTGGGCGGCCGCGATCACTGGCCAGTCGGATTCAGTTTGGCGCTGGCCGGCGGCGGCATCCGCGGCGGCCAGGTCATCGGCGCGACCGACCCCGACGGCAAAGATAAACCGAAAGACCCGGTGACGGTCGGCGATCTGCACGCGACGGTCCTGACGGCGGTCGGCATCAATCCGAAGAAGGTCAATCAGACGCCGATCGGCCGCACGGTGCGCTTCGCCGAGGGCAAGCCGATCGCGGGGTTGCTGGAAAAGAAAGGCTGACGCGGCCGATTCCGCGTGCTCGGGAGCCTTGTGGCTCTTTGCGCCACCCGAGAAGGTTCCAAGGAGTTATTCGTCCAGATCCCACACGATGATCTGCCCCTTGTCGCTGCCGGCCGCGGCCCGGAAGCCTTCGGGATCGAGGGCGATGTTGAGCAGCTTGCCGATGTTCCAGGTAAACGTCTTGTGCTCCTGCCAGGTGTAGGCGTCCCAGATGCGCACCGTCTCGTCGTTGCTCACGGTGGCGAGATAGCGGCCGTCGGCGGTGAACGACAGACCCTGAAAGTGCTTGGTTCCGCGCTTGTGCAGAGCGAGTTGGCGGCCGCCTGGAACGTCCCAAACGCGCAAGCGTGGCCCGGCGGTGCCGGCCAGGATCTCGCCGCCGGGCGTGAAGGCCAGGTTGCTGACGCCCTGTTGCCAGCCATCCAGCGAATGCACGATCCGTCCCGACGGCAGCTCGCGGACGTGGACGACATAGTCGTAGTCGGGAACGGGAAATCCTCCGGGCCAGATCCCAAAGTGGCGCCGCCGTTCGCCGACGCGGAGGATGTGGCCGGTCGCCAACCATTTGCCGTCTCGACGAAAGGCGAGGCCGCCGGTGGTGTGCGTCGGATCGGTCAGTTCCGGCAACCGCTTCCAAGTCGGTATCTCGCGCACGATCAGACCGTCGCCCGCCCAGTCGGTCGAAGGCGCCCGGTCCACCTCGGCGAGAAGGCTGCCGTCCGGTGAGACGCGAAGTTGACGCATCCAACGCATGCCCGGCTGAATCACGTTCCAGCCGTTGTTTGGGATGTCCCACCAGCGCAGCTCGACGGGCCCCGCGAAAACGAGGCGGTCCTCGTCGAGATAGGCGAGGTCGTAGCCGCACTGCGTCTCCTCGATGGCAATGGACTGCCGGACCTGGCCGCGGGCGAGGTTCCAGACGCGGAGGAAGCCGTCGCTGCAGGCCGCCGCCAGTTCGCGTCCGCTGGGCGAAAAGGCAATCGCATAGATGCGTTTCTTGCGTTGGATAGAAAGGATTTGCATGCCGCAACCTCAACGGGTTTGAACGATCGACCCCCTGTGGTACTATATCTTCCGGTTTACGCGCCGCGAGCAACCGCAGGCACGCGAATTGCTCAAGTTCGACATCAAGGAAATCGCCACGGAATCGTTTGCCCGCAGGAGCATCCAGGATGGCCGAATCAACTCAATCCGCAATCACCACCCCGCTTGCCGAAGGCCTATCCGTCACGCAGGCGGTCAACGGCGCGGGGCTTACGTTGACGATCAACATTCAAAACCATGTCGATACCGTTCTGCACTGGGGACTGACCCGCCACCCCGGTGGGGCGTGGAATCGACCGCCCGAAAATTGCTGGCCGCACGGGACGACGCCCGCCAGCGATAGCGCCGTGCGCACGCCGTTTTTCGGCGATGGCCGCAAGGAAGTGACGATCCACCTCGATTCGCCGAGTCCGTGGCGCGGCCTGGCGTTTGTCATTTATTCGCCGAAAGAGAACCGCTGGATCAAGAGCAACGGTCAGGATTTCGTCGTGCCGCTGCCGCGCGGCGGCCGCGCGCCGGAGGAAGCGCTGGCGGCGTGGACGCCGGAAGAGGGTGCCGCGCGCCAGGTGTTTGCGCTCGATAGCGGCGACCAGATGGCGGCGGCGATCCGCCGGACGCCGGAGGAGGTGCGCGTCCGATTGGTCTGTGACGCCGCGGCACCGCTGGAGCTGCACTGGGGGTTGGCGTGGCAATATCGGCAGGACTGGCAAGCGCCGCCGGAGAATTACCGTCCCGACGGCACCACGCTCGCCGACGACAAGGCCGCGCGGACGCCGTTCGCCCCACGCGAGGGGTTGCAATATCTCGAACTGCGATTTCCACGGCCGAACGAGGGGCAGGGGCCGCGCGGCATGCGCTTCGTTCTGCATCAAGGCGAGGACGGCTGGCTCAAGAGCGGCGGACAGGATCTGTTTCTGCCGCTGTTCGAGAGCGCGAAGGACCACCGCCTCGGCTCGCCGAAGTTGTCCGACTTCGCTGAGGAGATCGTCGGCGCCGAGATGGGCGCCGGCTCGTGGACGCTGATGCACCGCTTCAACCTGTGCCACGATCTGCTGGCCAGGGCGCAAGACGACGAGGAAGCGCTGGCGCTGTTGTTCGTCTGGCTGCGTTACAGCGCGATCCGCCAACTCGACTGGCAGCGGCGCTACAACACGAAGCCGCGCGAACTGAGCCACGCGCAGGACCGGCTGACGGCACGGCTGGCCGGCATCTGGCGCGGGCACGCGCCGGCGTCGCGCTGCCGCTTCTGGGCGCGGCAGATGCTCACGACGCTGGGACGCGGCGGCGAAGGGCAGCGCGTGCGCGATGAGATCCTGCACATCATGCACCGCAACCATCTCAAGGAGACGGCCGGCAACTTCATTGAGGAGTGGCATCAAAAACTGCACAACAACACAACGCCCGACGATGTCGTCATCTGTCAGGCTTACCTCGCCTTCCTGCGCGGCAACGGCGACCTGGCCGCGTTTAATCGTACCCTGGAAGAAGGCGGAGTGACGCGGCAGCGGATGCAAAGTTTCGAGCGGCCGATCCGCACCGATCCGGTCTTTCACGGCGACCGCAAGGACGCGCTGATCGGCGAGTTCGAGCATTTCCTGACGATCCTCAAATCCGTGCATTCGGGCACCGATCTCG
>DATBGU010000251.1:0-33417 GCA_036557825.1 Gemmataceae bacterium | reverse complement strand
CTGCCCGGCGATGGGGGTGCGCAGTTTGTGGAACTCGATCTGCACATCCATGGCCTCCAACTCGGCGCGTAGGGACTTTTCCTTCGCCAGCACCGCATTGCGCTTCGCCTCGGCGTCCTTGTAAACCAGGCTCGCTTTTTCTAGTTCCACCTTCGAGACCAGAGGGATTGCGCCGGTGCCGCCCGGAAGGAGTTTCTCAAGCCGGTCGCGCTCCAGCTGGGCCAGTTGCACGGCGATGTCGGCTTGCTTTATCTGCGCCTTGAGGTCGTCGAGCAAGCCCTGCGACTTGGCGCGGTTGGCGCGGACGATGCGATCGTCGAGCTGCACGATCACTTGCCCCTTCTCGACGTGCTGCCCCTCGACGACGGCCGTGCCCTTGCCGTCACTCAGCGCCCACAGGACATGGCCTTCCACCGGAGCGGCGACGCGCGCGGCGTGCTGCGGCAACGATTGGGTCGTGCCGAGCAATTCCATGTACTCGTCCAGGGACGCGCGCTCGGCGGCCACGGCCTTGACGGAAGCCTTCGGTTCCTCCTCCCCCTCGGGAGGCGCCGCCTTTTGACAACCGATCGGCCCGAAAAGGAGCAAGCCCGCGAACAAGAGCAGGGCCGCAGGCAAAGCGTGACGAGGTCGCTTCATGAGGTCGGCTCCAGCATGGTGAAGGACGAATTGGATCGAGGGCATGACCATAGCCAGTCAGTGAGGGTGCGGGGGAGCGGCAGCCAGGGCGGGCAACGGAACCGTCAGGGAGGGATCGCCCACGGCCGCGGCCAGATCCGCCCGCGCCTGACTCAATTCAAACAAGGCATCGAGGTAGGCGCTGCGTGTCTGGATCAGGCGGGTGCGGATGGCGATGACGCGGGCCAGGGTGACGCCCGGCTCTCCCCGCTTGAACAGCTGATCGAATCCCTCCAGATCCTTTCGCAGCTCCGGCAAGGACTTCGTGCGATACATCTCGACAGCCTCCGCGGCGGACTCCAACCGCTTCAGGGCCGCGAGGACGTCCTGGTGGATGGTAATGCCGAGCGAACGGGCGGCTTGCATGGCGCGACCGACGTCGGCCTGCCGCTGCATGATCTCGCCCTTCCGCGTATTGAAGATCGGCGGACTCCAAATTAGCCACATGCCCGCGAAGGCGACGCTGGTTTCGTTCACTTCCATGGCCGGACCGAGCGACGGATTGCCCCAGCGGTTGGCGATTTGCAGACGCAGGGCGGCCTGCGTTTCCTTGATGGCCTCCTCCAAACCGTGCAGATCGGGCCGGCGTTTTTCGGCCTCCGCCACCAGGTCCACTTTTCCCAGATCGGGAAAAGCCGCTTCCAGCGATCCTTGCAACGAGCAGTGTTCGTCCACCATGCCGAGCAGGCGTCGCAAATCGTTCCACGCCACGACGAGTTGATTGCGGGCCGGGCCGAGCGCCGTTCGTGCGTCGATCAGGTCCGCCCGCGCTAACATCAACTCAGTTCGCGGGAGATGCCCTTGCTGCACCAACGGCTCGACCTTCTTCATCACGTCTTCCTGCAAGCTCAGCAATTCCTCCTGCACGCGGAGCTTGTCTTGGCGATACAGCACCGTGTCGAAGGCCCGCACCATCTGAATGGCGGTGAGCAACTCCTGAGCGGCGATCTCCCACTCGGTGCGCGTCAGGGCCGCCTGCGCCATGGCCCGCCGATACTTGCCCTGACCGAAGAGTTCGATGTCTTGTCGCGTGGTGTGCTCGTTGAAAACGTGATTGGTGACGGTCGGGGCCGGTCCGATGGCGCCCCAGACAAAATGCTGGAAGATCGGATTGAAAGGGTAGGTATTGGCGATGACGACGCCGGCCAGGGCGATACCGCGCTGTTTGCGAAGGGTGGCCAACTGCGGATTGTGTTCGATGGTCCAGCGCAGCGCGTCCGGCAACGACAATCCGGGCGTCCCCGCCTCCGAATCGGACGCGGCATTCAGACGCCGAGGGGACGGTATTTCTTCCACCGCGCCGGCCGGCGGATTGCTTGGGGCAGCTTGCTGGGCGCGTCCCGCCGTGGCGCCAAGAATCGCCGCGAGCAGGGCCGGCAGAATCCACACCCATCCAGACCGAGCGGACCGCCGAACAAGCGATGACGGCATCAGGTGTCTCCTATCACTGTTTGGATCAGGCGGCACTTCGGCAGGTTCCCAAGATTGCCCGGTCATCTTATGTGGTCGCTCCTGGTGAGGCTTCTGCCTTTTCTGCCGATTCTCGCACCTATTACTAATCGGCAGAAGCACGCGAACTCTTCTAAAATCGCAGTTATTGCAAACCCCGTCCGGCCGGAAAAGTATCCGAGATTGCCTAATCCCCTCCCTTTTCTTCCGCCGGTGGGGCAGGCTTCCAGCCTGCCGTTTCCTCACGAGCAGGCTGGAAGCCTGCCCCACCGGTGAAGGTTTCGCTGACCGCCGGCAGATAGACACTGAAGCGACTGCCGCGTCCGAGTTCGCTTTCGATGCGAAGTTCGCCGCCCAGGGCCTTCACGATGCGACCGGCAATGGTCAACCCCAGGCCGACACCGGGTCGTCCGAGTCGTCGGGACTCCGCCGAGCGATAAAAAGGATCGCAAAGGTGCGGTAAATCCGCGGCGTCGATGCCCTGTCCGCGATCGGCGACGATCAGCCGCACTCCACGCCAGGCTTGCTCGATTCGGATGGTGATGGGCGTGCCCGGATCGCTGTACTTGCAGGCGTTATCGACTAGGTTCTCGAAGACTTGCCCCAAGAGCGCGGGTTGCGTTCGTATCTCCCATCCCGCGATCTCGGCCTCATTCGGCCACTGGATGTCGCCGACGCGCGGATGCTCCGCCCAGCAGCGCATACGCTGACCCAACCACTCCGCCAGGTTCACGATCCGCGTCTGCGGCAACGCGGTCCTCGCCGGCATCCGGGCCAGAAACAGCAGCAATTCCACGGTTTCGCGCATGTCGCCGGCCCGTCGCCGCACCAACTCAAGTACGCGCTGATACTCCGTCGCGGATCTCTCCTGGCGCAGCGCCACCTCCACCTGTCCCAGCACGGCCGTCAACGGCGTTCGCAGCTGGTGAGAGGCATCTCCAGTGAAGCGCTGCTGGCGTTCCAGCACTTCCCGCAAGCGCGTCAACACGTCGTTGAACGCGCGGCCCAGGTCTTCGAGTTCATCGCCCGTGCCGGCGATGGTCAAGATTTGCCCGGCTTCGTCGGCGCGGAGCGCTCGGGCGGAAGACGCCATCCGCACCACCGGGTCGATGGCGCGCCGGCACACCCGGCGGCTTAGCAGCAGACCGACTCCCCACAATCCCACGGAAACGCCGGCCAGCGTCCAGGCAAGTTGTCGTAGAGTTGCCGCCATCGGCTGCCCGGAGAGCGCCACGCGAATCGTCAATGAGGAGCCGCGATGCGTGCGATCGGAAGGCAGGACGACCTGGCGGGGTAATTGTTGAAATGCAATCCCCGCGCTCGGATCTCCACCCGATGACGTGTCGAGTTCCGCGACCGTTTCGGCGTCGAAGTTTCCCGCCCGGACTCGGCGGCCCAGAACGTGCCATCCCGCGCCGAAGGGCGCGCCGAGCGCGAGTTCGGAATTCGCCTCCGACTCCAGGTTGCGGGAACAATCCACGAGTTGTCCCGACGCATCGTGGACCATCCAGCGAACTTGATCCGCGCCGGGATCTTCGCCGAGCGTGACGTGCCGCTCCAACGGCTCCCACTCGACATCTTCCGCATGGACTTCAATGGCGGCGACGAGCGTTTGCATCGCCGCTTCCAGGCGCTGATGAGTCTGGGCCGCGAGATGGTGGTGGACGAGGAAGAGCAGGACGCCGGAAAAGCCGAGCAGGACGAGCGCCAGCGTCGCCAAAAAGTAAGCCGAGAGTCGCGTGGTCAGGCTCATGATTTGTCCCGCGGCGAGAGAGCGGGCGTATCGCCAAGAACGTAGCCGCGACCGCGCACCGTATGGATGAGGCGTTCGCCGTGCGCTTCGAGCTTGCGGCGCAGCTCCATGACGTGAACCTCCAGGGTGTTGGAAAGACCGTCGAACGACTCCTGCCAGACGTGTTCATAAATCCGGGTGCGCGAGAGCACTTCGCCCGGATGGCGCAGAAAGAACAGCAGCAGGGCAAGCTCTTTCGCCGTCAGATCGACAGGCCGTCCCCCCCGCTCGACGCGCTGGGTCGTCAAATCCATCGCCACGTCCTGATAGCGCAGCTGCGTTCCCACGCTGCCCGGCCGCCGCCGCAACAAGGCGTGAACGCGCGCCACCAACTCGGCGAACGCGAATGGCTTGCACAAGTAATCGTCGGCGCCGGCGTTGAGTCCCTGGATACGCTGCTCGACGGCGTCGCGGGCCGTCAAAAACAGCACCGGCGTGGTCTGGTTGATCTGCCGAAATCTCTGCAGGACCGTCAGTCCATCCTGTCCCGGCAACCACCAATCCAGGACGACCACGTCCCACGAAGCGGTTCGCAAAGCGTGCCAGCCGGACAGTCCCTCGGCGGCGACCTCAACGAGGAACCCCTCTTCGCGCAGCCCCCGGCCGATGAAGTCAGCGATTTCTTCATCGTCTTCAATGACCAGCAAACGGATGGCCATGCGCAACCCTCCGGCCGGCGACTCGCGTCAACATCCCTTTCTACTGGGAACCTCCGAACCGTCGTGGATTATAACCGCCGGTCCTGAGAGTCCGATGACCACACGATAAATTCTGCTTTATTCGGACATGTGGCTCCGCGCATGAACAAAAACGGTTCATCTCCGCCGCGAGCGGGCGCGGGAGATGAACGCGGCAACAACGAGTGTCCGGCCGACATGGCGAGCGCGAGTAGATTCAGGGAGCCGGCGGCTGGGTGAGATCGAAACGAAGCCAATCCTTGGCCTCGACGGTAATCCGGCGATTCTGTTCGATCGGCTTGCCGTCCTTCATCCAGCGGACGCGCACCTCGTAGATGAACTTCTTGCCGGGCGCAAGCGGCGGCGAATCGTACAGGCGCAGCAAGCCGGTCTGTTTCGTGGCCTTGCCGTCGAACCAAACCTGGGCGTCGGCCGGCACGCGCAGCCAGATGTGCGCTCGGTTGTCCGACGCCGGCCTGTAACCGCTTCCGGGCAACGACGAAGTGGAGTCCACACCCAACAGGGACGATGGCGTGGCGAAACCGATGAACGCGCCGATCGCCGGTTGACTCCGCACCGACCGACTGGGGGCGGACACCGAACGAGTGGACGCTACATCAAGAGAAGGGCCACGAAAGATACCGACGCTGCCTTGGTCGGGCAAGGTAGCCCCTCGATAACTGCTCGGCGCGGTCGCCCGAAAAGGATAAGCAGGCTCTCCGAACAGGAAGGGAGAGATGGGACTGCCTCCCACGGCCGCGGCGGATGGAGCACGTGGAGACACGCCAACTTGTGCCCAAACCGGACTTCCAGCCAGCGTGAGGGCCGTCAACGTCAAGGCCGCGCGATTGAAAAAGAGGGGACGCCGATTCATGATGAGAACTCCCACTCCAGCGCTGGTGCTCATTCGTTGATTATAACCCATCGTGGTGCGGCATTTCGAGGGGGCCTCCTCTTTAGAGGCAGTAACAGACTGGCGAGCCGGGAGCGTCAGCGACCGGGGAGCTCCGGTCGCCGACGCTCCCGGCTCGCCAACAAGATAAAGCCTCTTATTCTCCCGCGCGCTTCTCATGCCGTTTTCACGGAAAACCGCAGAGAAAACCTTCTCCACTCACGACATTTTCATGTGAGAATTGATAGATTCAAGTGGGTTTGAGTCTATAGTACAGAGAGGCTCCTCGTGGGATAGTTCCTCACCCTCTCGTTTCGATGCCACGTTCTGTTTCGTGATCGCGAATCGTCTCGGCCATCGGTTCCCGCGACTAAAAGGCCACGAATAACCCGGATTTCACAGGAGATGCACCGTGATGCATGGAGAGTCGGATCGACGCCGATCCTTTTGCTTGGCCCTTCGTCCAACCCGCTTGTTCTCGCCATTGCCGTTGCGAGCACCCGTTGCCCTGGCCTGTTTCTCTCTCCTCCTGGCGTCGCTCGGCTGCGGCTCGTCGGGCAAAGACAAACTCATTCCCGTATCCGGAAAAGTGATCTTGGGCGGAAGCCCTCTGACGGCCGGACAGGTTGCGTTCCACCCCGACCTGGCGAAGGGCAACAAAGCCAAGGGCGTGCCGACCGGATCCATCGGCGGCGACGGCTCTTATTCCCTCACCACCGACGGCAAACCCGGCGCTCCGGTTGGCGCCTACAAGGTGACGGTTTCCACCAACTTTCCGGGCATGAGCGGCACCCCGGTCCCAATCAATGCGAAGTACAACAATCCGAACGGTTCCGGGCTGGACCGCGAGGTGGTTCCCAATCCCGCGTCCGGTGCTTATGACCTGCAAGTGACCAAGTGAACCACCCCCTCGGATCCCATCGGCCTCGTCTTGAGGATTGTACTCCATTTTCCTTTTTCCAGGAGCATTTCCATGCCTCGATTCGGTTTCTTCAAACGCTGGCGCGGCTTCACGCTGATTGAGTTATTGGTGGTGATCGCCATCATCGCCATCCTCATCGGCCTGCTGCTGCCAGCGGTGCAGAAGGTGCGCGACGCCGCCGCGCGCACACAATGCACCAACAACATCAAGCAGCTCGGTCTGGCAGTGCATAATTACAACGACACCTACAGCAAGCTGCCCGCCATGTGGGCACAACCCAACGGCGGTCATGCCTCGCTGCACTACCTGCTGCTGCCGTTCATCGAACAGCAGAACATCTACAACGCGGCCGGTGGCTTCGCGGAGGCTCAGGCCGCCACTCAGGTCAAGCCCTTCATCTGTCCCGGCGATCCGACGGAGCCGAGCAACCTCTTCAACGGCTGGGCCGCCGTCAACTACGCCGGCAATGCCATGGTCTTCAACCCCAACGGCACCGGGACGGTCGTGACGGCCATGCCCGACGGCACCTCCAACACGGTCATCTGGGGCGAGCGTTACAAGGATTGCCGGCCCTCGTCGGGTGGACATACCGAGCCGGTCTGGGCGGCCACTCCGTGGAGCACGCCGAACGGTCAGTGGGCGATCGCTGGATTCGGCTGGATGACATCGAGCCTCGCCGCGCAGTACTTTGGCGGCACGGCCTATCCCGATTACCAAGCGTTCCAGGTCGCGCCGAATCCCAGCGCGTGCAGTTGGTACGTCCTGCAAGGTGGGCACGGCGGCACAATGCAAGTTGGACTTGGTGACGGCAGCGTCCGCGGCGTGGCCCAGGGCATGAGTTCGACGACGTGGTATTACGCCTGCGTTCCCAACGACGGCTTCCCCATGCCGAGCGATTGGTAACGGGTTCCGGCAAAACACGTCCACCGATTAGCCTTGTTTTCAATTCCTCCGAGCGGGGGCGTCAGCCCCCCCTGAGAGATCCGCTCAGAGGAATTGAAAACAAGGCTAATCGAGCTTTCTCCGCTTGCCGTTCTCGTTTCTAGCGCCCGCGAGAGGAAACCATACATGCGGGACTCGGCGAAGAACATATCCCGCCGTCTTTTCCTGGCCGGCGTTGGCGGACTGGCTGCGTCCGCCGGCGTCCTCGCAACCTCTCCCTGGTGGCTGCCCTCACGCAAGTTGACAGGCGACTCCTCGCACGAAGCGGAGCGTCCCGCTTACAAACCGCGCACCATCGAGGACACTAGCGGCCATGTCGCGGTCGTCTCCTTGATGAAACCTTGGAGAACAGGAGCGACCCTGAGTGAGATCCGCGAGGCGTGGCGGCGGGTCGGTTACCGCAGTATCGAGGGGTTGGACCGGGAGTTGGCCGCGGAGGCGCGCATTACCGACTCGAAGGCGAACCTCCTTCTCTTGAAAGCGATGTTCTTCAACTACGAAGGAGAACCGCGCCGAGCCTACGAAGTCCTGAAGGAGATGCGCTCCGCGCTGCAAGACAGCGCCATCCTGTCGCGCGAATGGATGGACACGGTGATTTATTATCAAGGCGTGACCGCTTTGCGGCTCGGCGAGACGGAGAACTGCGTCAAGTGCCGGGGTGCATGTTCGTGCATTCTGCCGATCGTGCCCACCGCCTTTCACACCAACCCTTCCGGCTCCCGCCTCGCGATCGAACACTTCACCGAGCACTTGCGGCTATTTCCCGACGATTACGAGGTCAAATGGCTGCTGAACCTGGCCCACATGACGCTGGGGGAATATCCTCGCAAGATCGAGCCAAGCTACTTTCTGCCCACGGACGCCTACCTCCACAACGAATTCGACATCGGCCAGTTCCGCGACATCAGCGCCGCCGTGGGCGTTGATCGCTTCAACATGTCCGGCGGCGCCATCCTCGACGACTTCGACAACGACGGCCGGCTCGATCTCGTCGTCACCACCACGGACGCCACCGAGTCGATGGCCTATTACTGCAACGTCGGCGACGGCACCTTCGAGGATCGCACGGAGCAAGCGGGCCTGCGCGGGCAGCTTGGTGGACTGAACTGCGTCCAGACCGACTACAACAACGACGGCAACCTCGACATTTTCATCGTCCGGGGCGCGTGGCTGCCGTGGCCGGTCAGGCCGAGCCTGCTGCGCAACAACGGCGACGGCACCTTCACCGACGTCACCGAGGAAGCGGGATTGCTCGATCCCGTCAACTCCCTTTGCGCTACCTGGGCCGATTACGACAACGACGGTTTCCTCGATCTATTCGTCTGCTGTGAACGGCAGCCCAACCGCCTGTATCACAACCGAGGCGACGGCACGTTCGAGGAGGTCGCTCACAAGGCGGGTCTGCGCTGGGACGGCCGGGCTGCTAAGGGAGCGGCGTGGATCGACTACGACAACGACGGCTTCCCCGACCTGTTCATCAGCAATTCGGGGGAGGCGCCCTCTCAGCTGTACCACAACAACGGCGATGGCACATTCACCGACGTCACCGCCCAAATGGGCATCACGGGTCCGACGGTCGGCTTTTCCTGCTGGGCCTGGGATTACAACAACGACGGTTGGCTAGACCTCTTCGTCACCTCGTACGACCGTTCGCTGGAGGACGTGGTCAAGGGCTTGCAAGGTCGGCCGCACGGACGGCGCGATACGAATAAGCTCTACCGCAACCTTGGCGGCAAAGGCTTTCAGGACGTGACGGAGGAAGCCGGTCTCGACCTGGTTTTCGCCTCCATGGGAAGCAACTTCGCCGACTTCGACAACGACGGCTATCTGGATTTTTATCTCGGTACGGGCGACCCGAAACTGGGGATGCTCGTGCCCAATCGCCTGTTCAAGAACGTGGACGGCAAGCGCTTCGCCGAGATCACATCCTCCACCGGCACCGGCCATTTGCAGAAGGGACACGGCGTCGCCTGCGGCGATTGGAGACGCTGCGGCGAAATCGACATCTTCATCCAGATGGGCGGCGTCACCAACGGCGACAAGTATCACAACCTCCTCTTTCAGAACCCCGGCCAGGGCAACAACTGGCTGACGCTGAAATTGATCGGCAAGAAGACCAATCGCGCGGCCATCGGCGCGCGCATCAAGGTTGTCACGGTTGCGGACAAGCCGTTGACCGTCCATCGTCACGTTTCCTCCGGCAGCAGCTTCGGAGGCAACCCGCTGCAACAGACCATCGGTCTGGCGAAGGCGCGTCGTATCGCCGAGTTGGAAATCCGTTGGCCGACCAGCGGAACCACGCAGGTTTTCCGCGACGTGGCCGTCAACCAGGCCATCGAGGTGACGGAGTTCGCCGCGGATTATCGGAAACTCGACTGGAAACCCATCGCGCTCCCCAAGGTGAAAACTTCGTAGGTCAGGCTTTCCAGCCTGACCGTCAGGCTGGAAAGTCTGACCTACGAGAAACCAGATTATGAATCGTTTTGTTGTCGCCGCACTGTTTCTATCCTTTCTGCTGGCGGGATGTCAGCGTATCCAGGAAACTCCTTCCCCATCCGCCGAAGCGGATGGTCCGGATTGGTTCGAGGACGTGACCGATAAAGTCGGGATTGACTTCGTTCAGGATCCGGGGCCGTTGGACGGCACCTATCCCCTGCCGCAGACAACCGGATCGGGAGTGGCGTTGTTCGACTGCGACGGAGACGGCCGGCTGGATATTTACCTGCTGAACAACGGCGGTCCCAAGGGCCGACCGAATCAACTCTACCGACAGGTGAAGGATGGCCGTTTCGTCAACGCCAGCAAGGGATCGGGGTTGGACTTCGCCGGATATTGCATGGGCGCGGCGGTGGGCGACGTCAACGACGATGGCCGGCCCGATCTGCTGGTGACACTGGTCGGAAGTGTGCGTCTGTTCCTCAATCAAGGCGACGGCGTCTTCCGCGATGTGACGAAAGAAGCGGGACTGGACAATCCCGCCTGGGGCGCCTCCGCCTCCTTCCTCGACTTCGACCGCGACGGCCGGCTCGACCTTGTCGTCGTCAACTATGTTGATTTCGATCCGTCCTGGCGCTGTAGCTCGCGCGGCAAATTGGATTACTGCTCGCCGGGCGCCTTCCCGCCGACCGTCTCTCGCCTCTTCCGAAACATGGGAGAAAAGGAGGGCGTGCCGCAGTTCAAAGACCTGACGTCCTCCAGCGGATTCGGCAAAGCTCCCGGTCCCGGTCTGGGCGTCTACTGCGCCGACTTCGACGGCGACGGCTGGACGGACATCTTCGTCGCCAACGACGGGAAACCGAATCACCTCTGGATCAACCAGAAGAACGGCACCTTTAAGGAGGAGGCGGTGCCGCGCGGACTGGCTTACGACGCGATGGGTCGAGCGCAGGCAGGGATGGGGGTGGCGTTCGCCGACGTGGACGGCGATGGACTGCTCGATGTGTTCGTCACTCATCTTACCGAGGAGCAGCACACCCTTTGGAAGCAGGGGCCGCGCGGATTGTACAGTGATCGCTCCGCGCAAGCGCGGCTGAGTTCGCCCGGATGGCGCAGCACCGGCTTCGGTACGGCGCTGCTCGACATCGACAACGATGGTTGGCCGGACTTGGTGATCGCCAACGGGCGGGCGGCGCGCGGTCCCGCCGTCGGTCCTTCTCCGCTGGGAGATCATTGGGGTCCTTACGGCGAACGCAATCAGGTGTTCGCCAACGACGGCGCGGGGCGGTTCAAGGACATCTCGACATCCAATCCGGCGTTATGCGGTCAGCCCAACGTGGCGCGCGGCTTGGCGGTCGGAGATATTGACCGCGACGGCGGGCTGGATCTCGTGCTGACCACGGCGGGAGGCCGCGCGCGGGTGTTTCGCAACAAGGCGGTCAATCGGGGACACTGGTTGAGCGTGCGGGCTGTCGACCGTGGGGGCAATCGCGACGCCCTTGGGACCGAGGTGTCCGTCCGCACCGCGTGCCACCGGCAACTCCGCATCTTGCAGACGGCGGACAGCTATCTCAGCGCGTCGGAGGCGGCGGTACACTTTGGGCTTGGAGAAGAAGACCGCTTTTCGGATGTGGAGATATTCTGGCCCGATGGCACGCGCGAACAGTTTGAGGGCGGCAAGGCCGATCGCGTCCTGACGCTGCGGCAAGGAAGGGGAACAGCGATCGCCTCGCCGAAGAAAGACAAGCAATGAAGATGCGAAATGTGCTCTTTGGCCTCCTTACGCTCTCCCTCCTGACAGGGGCGGGCGTCGGCGGCTATCTGTGGTGGCAGCGAAGGGTCGATCCTGTTCCCCAGCCTCCTGTTCTCGATCTTGAGGGGGAGAACGACCCGGACCTGACCAACGCCGTGGAGACGATCCGTCAAGGTGTGCTGCGCGAGCCGCGCTCCGCCGACGCCTGGGGCAAACTCGGCAAGGTGTTGTTGGCGAACGGCTACCGCGACGAGGCCATTCCCTGCTTCGAGCAAGCGTCGCGGCTCGCTCCGGAGGAGGCGCGCTGGCCCTATTTCCTGGGACTGACGCAACGGCTCAACAACCTCGATGCCGCCCTGCTCTGTTTCCGTCAAGCCGACCGGCTGACCGATCCCTCGTCCCCCACGTCGCTCGGCGTTCGTTTGCGATATGGCGAGGCGCTCTTGCTTAGCGGCAACACCGATCTCGCGGAACCTCTCTTTCGCGATCTGCTGGAGAAATATCCGGATAATCCGCGTGTCCATCTCGCGCTTGGGTCGCTGGCCCTGGACGCGAACGATCTGGAAACCGCTCGCACGCATCTGCTTCGTTGTGCCGATCATCCGTTGACGCGGCAGCGTGCGGCCACCCACTTGGCGACGCTCTCCCTTCGCCAAGGCGATGCGGAAGCCGCCGAACGGTATCGCAAGCGCGCCCGCCGGCTGCGCCGCGATCCCGAAGGATCGGACCCGTTTATCGAGGAGTACCTGGCGCTCCTGGTTGGCCGTCAGGCACGTTTGATCCATGCCGAATACCTCCTCATCGGCGGCGAGACCCGCAACGCGATTGACATGCTCCAAGTGCTGACGGCCACGCATCCGGACGCGGCGGAAGCGCACGTCAAACTGGGCATGGCGTGGGGCAATCTCGGCGATTACCAGCAGGCGGAATCGGTACTTCGGCAGGCTCTGGTCGCCCGGCCCGACATGGTGCAGGCACACTACTTCATATGTATGACCCTGTTCCACAAGGCGGAGCGGAACGGCGCGCGGAGCGGATTCGAGGCGGCGGCGGCCGAAGCTCGGCAGACGCTGGCGCTCAAGCCCGATCACGCCTTCGCCCATCTGTACCTCGGCCTGGCACTGGGAAAACTCGGCCAGCCGGAGGACGCCTTGAAGGAATTGCAGCAAGCCGTCCGCCTCAGCCCGGAGAACACGGACCCCCATCTCCACCTGGGGAACGCTTTGCTGGAAGCCGGCCGGAAGGAGGAAGGAATCGCCCAGCTGGAAAAGGCCGCCGAAGTCGCGGACGACGAGGATCCCCGACCGCGCGAGGCACTGAAGAAATGGCGGGGAACTCTGAGCAGTAAGCCATAGGTCATGCGGAATCGACCGCCTACGGCTCACTGGTATCGCGAAGTCGATCTAGTGCCTGACGCGGCCGGCGATCCTCGGCCGGCGCCAGTTCCATGGCATGACGGAGGTGAATAAGTGCCTCCGCCTTCTGTCCGTCCGCGGCGAGCGCCTCGCCCAACTGAAGGTGGCCCTCGGCGAGTTCGGGGCGGCATCGCACCGCGGCACGAAAGGCAGCGAAGGCTGCTTTCTTCTCGCCGAGTTTGTTCAACGCCATGCCGAGAAACAGATGGGCCATGGCATGATCGGGCTTGAGTTCCAGTGCTCGTCGCTCGCTGTCCGCACAAGTTCGAAACTGCTCCGCCGCCTCCGGCTCATCGTCTTGTTGAAGGCTTTCGCCTTTCCGAAACAGAACCACGCCCAGCGCGTAATGCGCGTTGATCTTGTTAGGCGCCTGCTTCAGAGCGCGCCGCAAGATCGTTTCCGCGGCTTGGTAGTTCCGCATCTTGGCCAGCGCCACCCCTAACGCGACATACGAGCGATCGTCGGGGTACTCCTCCGCGACCGTCATCAGCACTTTCGTCTCCTCCGCCAGTCGGCCCTCTTGTTCCAGACGCTCGGCGAGGAGCAATTCGTGCTGCCTGCCCATCGCCAGCTGCTGATAATCGGAGACGTACGGATCATCCCAAAGGAGATCGGGCTTGGCCTGCTGCTCTTCGCGGCTCATCGTCTCCGCCGTGGCTCGGTCGCCGCGGCGCTGATAGACGGCCGCCAGTTGCGCGTACGCCTTTTTCCGGGCGAAGGGGCTGGTGGCGGCACGGCTAAGATGGGTCACACTGGCATCGAGGTCGTCGCGCGCCAGGGCGATCATCCCCAGGTTGAAATGAGCGCGCGAATTGTCCGGCTGGCGCTGGAGGACTTGTCGGCACAGTTCCTCGGCCGTGTCGAGTTCGCCCTTTTCCAGATGCACTTCCGCGAGCGTCAGTTGCGGCGTGGTCTTGTCGGGATCGTGCTGGTCGCACAGTTCGACGGTGCGGCGCAGATACGGCACGGCCGCGTCACGGTCGCGCAACAACAACGGAATCGCTTGCAGATACGGCCAGCGGGGCTCGTCGGGTTGAAGCCGTTCGGCCAGCGCCAGGCACGGACTTGCCTGATCCGTGTAGCCGTTGGCCAGCAGCAGCTTGCCCAGACGGCCCCATGCCGCCGGGCTATGCGGCTCACGCATGACCGCCTGCCGCGCCGATGACACTGCCTCCGCGAGCGGGGCGTCCACCTCCACCGACAGCGGCACTTCCGGCACCGGCGGGATCTCTCCCGGTTCGCGTCGCCACAACCACGCGCCGATTCCAAGCGACACCAACAGCGACGCCAGACAACCCCACCCCGCCAGGCGGAAGCGGTTCACGGCCCACCTCCTTCCGCCGGAGAGCCTTTCCCCTTGTGCAGCTTGACCTCGCGATCCGCCGGCCCGCCGGGAAACGACTCCCACGAACCGTCCGGCCAACGCACTCGCAACGACTCGACGTGCCCGATCGATCCCAGACCGAAATGAGCGCGCCCATCCCCCGCGCATAAATAACTCCCGCCGGGGTCCGCTGTCGCCGTACGCCACTTGCCTCCCGCCTCCACGCGCACCAACGCGCCCACCGCGTCGCCCCGCGGCGCCGGCTCCAGACAGCGGACGTACAGCCAGTGACCGCGATTCGGGGCGACGTTTCGCAGCAGTCGGGCGCGGCCGCCGACGGTGGTCAGCAACAGATCCACCGCGCCATCGCCATCGAAGTCAGCGGCGGCTAGTGTGCGCGCGACGTTGGGTACGGCGCACAAAACCGGGCTGGCGGCGGAGGCGTCGCGGAAGCGCCCGGAGGCGGTGTTGCGGAAGAGTTGATTGCGTTCGGCGTAGGTGGACCAATGCGGTCCCAGGTCTTGGGCGTCGGCGAGAGCGGCGTGACGAGCGACGCCGCCGTTGGCGATGGCGAGATCGGGCCAGCCGTCGTGGTCGAAGTCGGCGGCAACGACGCCGAAGCCCGTCGCACGCCAACGCGGGCTTGCCAGGCCGGACATGCCGGTGCGGTCGTGGAACAGACCGCGCGGCCCTTGAACCCACAGATTGTTCGTTTCCCCTCGAAGATGGGTGACGAAGAGATCGAGCAACCCGTCGCCGTTGAGATCGGCGTGGGCGATGCCCATGCCGGCCCAGGCTTGACCCATACCGTTGTAGGCCACGCCGCGCGGGACCGCCTCCTCCTTGAAGGTGCCATTTTTCTGATTGATCCACAGACGATTGGGCTGGCCGTCGTTGGCCACGAAAATATCGGGCCAGCCGTCGCCGTCGAAGTCGCCGCAGACGACGCCGAGGCCGGGACCGGGAACCCGTCCCAGACCCGATGCCAGCGTCACGTCCTGGAAGCGCCCGACCTTCTCCTCGCCTCCGAGGTTGCGGAACAGACAACTGACGCGCCCGGCGAATACCTTCGGCACGCAGTAATCCTTTTCCCCACTCGCCGAGCTGCACAGATGGGTGGGATCGTAATCGACATAGTTGACGACAACGAGGTCGAGCCAGCCGTCGCGGTCGAAATCGAGGAACGCGGCGGAGGTGCCCCAGGCCGGATTGACCAGGCCCGACGGCTCGGTGGTATCCGTGAACTTGCCCCCGCCGCGGTTCAAAAACAGCTTGACGCCGCCGTACTGGGTGAGAAGGACGTCGGGGGCGCCGTCGTTGTTGACGTCGCCGACGGCCACTCCCATGCTGTGGCCGGCCACGTCCAGCCCGGAGCCGGCGCTGCCGTCGCGGAAGCGGCCGTTCTTTCCCTGCAAGAACAGACGGTTGCGCGCGCCGCCCGGACCGCCGTTATTGAGCAAGTAGATGTCGAGCTTGCCGTCACCGTCGGCGTCGAAGAGCGCCGCTCCCGATCCCACGATCTGCGGCATGAAGTATTTGCCGTCGAGAGGGCCGGCGTCGTGCACGAAATCCAGATTAACCCGCTCCGTCACGTCCTCGAACCACTCCGGCCCGGCGCGCTCCGTTTCGCTCTCCATGAGGGAAGGTTGCGAACCTTTGCAGCCCAGCGCGAGAAAGAACAGCGACAGCACCAGGCACGCGGCCCGAGGCAAGGGTTTCATAACGTGTCGTTCCCGTCGAACCGAGGGAAGCTTGCGAGTCGGGCAGCGCGACGGAACTCACCGATCCGAGAAGGATTAGAGAATTATTTGAACGTATTTTGATCTTACGTAGTGTACCAGCCGAGAGGTGAAGAACAAAGGAGAAGAACCCAATGAAAGCGTCACAGAGAGCGCAGAAAAGAAAAAAAGTATGGAACCAGAGCTGTCTCGAGAGATCGCTTTGGAATTCTCTGCTTCTGTGTTTCTTCCTCTGTGTTCTCTGTGACTCTGTGGTTAGTTCTTCTTCGGGGTGCCAGGGACGAAAATCGGCCATTCGTCCCCGGCACTCCCAGCCCTGCATCCCCCGTCTCGCTTAAGGACGGAGGGCGGCGAGGATCGCCGGCGTGACCGAGGGCACGAACGGGTTGAAGATGTCGATCACGAAGTTCTGGCCGTTGGCGCCGCTGAGCAGAGCCAATAGCTGACCGTTTTGCAGCAGCGCCAAGGGCAGATGCAGCGCCGTGTTGAGGAAGATCGGAGCGCCGCCGCCCATGAAGGGCAGCGCGAAAATGTCGCCCGCGCCGTCCACCTCGAACAGGTCGATCCCCGTCGGCCCGAAACCGAAGGCGAACGGCGTCAAGCCGCCCACCGGCTTCGTCGGGTTCGTTGTCTTCGTTGCGGTCGGGACGACGTTGACCGTCGTGGTGGCGGTGACGGTGGCCGGGTTGGTATCCGGGCTGGTGACGCTGGCGGTGATGGTCTGTGTGCCCAAGCCCGTCGCCGTGGCAGTGAAGGAGAAGGTGTGGCTCTGGGCCGCTCCCAAGGGACCGACGACGAAGGTCTGCTGGCCTCCGGTGTTCAAGCCGCCGGAAGTCGTCACCGTCAGCGTGGAACCGTCGTCCGGCAGCGGATTGGCGCTGGTGTTCGTCACCGTGACCGTAATGGTCTCGCTGTTGCCCAGGCTCAGCGTCGGCTGCGTGCCGATGGTCACTTGCAGCGTGACGTTCTCGAACTGAAAGGCGCCCGCATCGATGGTGTTGACGCGCGGCGCGCCGCGTTCGTCGACGGTGATGCCGTTGGCCACGCCCTTGCCGATGGCCGGACTGCCCGGCAATAGCGCCTCCGTCTCGACGATCATCTGCGTGCCGGTGGCGCCGGCCAACTGGCCGCCGTTGTTGCTCAGGCCCGTCAGCCCGGGGTTGCCGACGCCGATCAGGTTGCCGCCCAAATCTTGGGCGGTGACGGTGCCCATGAATTCGAAGTCCGGCCCGGCGCCGGTGACGGTGTTCTGGGTGAGGAGGGTGTTCTGGAAGGTCAATCCCGCGTTGCCGTCGAAGAAGACACCGCCGCCGTTGACGGCGAAGTTGTTGGTGATGGTGTCGTTGGCCAGGGCAACCCCGGCGGTGGCGCCGTCGTCGATGCCGCCGCCGTTGCCGATACCGCCGCTGTTCAAAGCGGTGTTGCCGACGATGGTGTCGTTGATGAGGGACGAGGCGGCGGTGGCGTCCAACTCGATGCCGCCGCCGTTGACTGTGGCGGTGTTGTCGGCGATGGTGCTGGCGGTGAGCGTCAGGGCGCCGCCGTCGATGAACAGCCCGCCGCCGCTGCCCATCACCGGGTTGGGGTCGCCGCCGCCGGTGGTGCCGATGGGCATGCCGCCGTTGATGCCGGCGGCGTTGCCCTTGAATTCGCTGTTGCTGATCTGCGTGGACGGGCCACCCTCCTGGAGGCCGCCGCCGTTGGTGCCGGCCTTGTTGTTGAGGAACAGGCTGTTGGTGACGATCAGCGTGCCCAAGTTGTTCTGATCGCCGAAGCCGCCGCCGAAGCCGGTCGTCGTGTTGTCCTCGATGGTGCTGTTGCTGATGGTCACGGTGCTGCTGCCGGCTTGGCCGATGCCGCCCGCCACCATGCCCGCCGTGTTGCCGCGGACGATCGAGTTGGTCACGTTCAGCGTGGCCGTGCCGCCGTTGATGGCGTCCAACCAGATGCCGGCCCCCTGATTGAGGGTGGTGTTGTCGGCGATCGTCGAGTTGTTGATGAAGACTTTGCCCGAGCCGTCCTCGTCGATGCCGCCGCCAGCATCGCCAGCATGATTGTTGACGACCGTGGTGTTGTTCAGCGTTAGCGCCCATTTGGTGCTGACCACGTTCTCCATCGCCACACCGCCGCCGTCGGCCGTGGCGTTGTTGTTGGCCAGCACGTCGTTGTTGAGGGTCAGATCGACCGGCCCCTGATCACGGATACCGCCGCCGCTGGCATTGGGACCGTCCGCGTTGGCCGGATCGGTCGCCAAGCCGTTCTCGATGGTGACGCCGTTGATGGTGACGGCGCCCAGCACGGCGTTGTTGTTGGCGATGACATTATTGGGGTTGATGTCGAAGACGCGCGTCGTGTCGTCGCCGCTGATGGCGACGTTGCCGCCGCTGGTGTTCTGGATGGTCAGGCTGAGTCCGCTCTGGTTCGCGGTGACGTTGTTGAAGATTTGCAGGGCGCCGACCTGGCCTATGTGGTAGGTGCCAGCGACGGTGATGTCGATGGTGTTGTTGGTGTCGCCGTTGGCGTCGTTGGTGTTGGCCTGCGCGATGGCGGCGGCCAGGGTGCCGGGTCCGGTGGTGTCGGCCAGGCTGGTGACGTCGATGACCGCCGGTACGACGCGGTCTTCCAGGTATTCCAGTTGCGGCCGTACGCGGGGCGAGCGCTTGACGGCCGACTTGCGGCGGCCGGCGGCAAACGCTTTGGCCCACAGGCGCGCGAAGGCATTGGGACGCGAAACGTGACGATGCGACATTCGAGGCTCCTTCAGAGACGTGAGGAATGGTGAGGTTTAGGACACAAAAGCGATCCTTAAAGGAAGGATTGTCGCTTTCCTCATCGCGGCCTACTTCGTGGCTCCGCGACAAGTGCATGTCATTGTTATTGCTTGGCGTGTCACAGCATTTTGTGGAAACGCGGCGAATCAGCCGCGCCCCAGCGCGGCGAGGACCGCCGGTTCAACCGACGACAGGAAGGGGTTGAACACATCAAGGATGAAAGTCTGCCCGTTGGCGCCCGCTAAAAGGGCCAAGAGCTGACCGTCGTGCAGCACGGCCAAGGGCAGATGTAGCGCCGTGTTGAGGAACAAAGGAGCGCCGCCCGTGGCGTTTGAGGAAGAGTTCCACAAGTTCGTTGGGGCAGTAAAGGGCTATTGTTGGGCCAGCCCGTCGTGGGAGGGCATCACGACGACCCCACGGGAAGGGATAGCGGCGCGCAACTCCGGTGCCATCGATCCCAGTTGAGTGTAGGGTGGAGAGCGGCGGGCCGGCGCGGCTATCCTGCGGCAGCTGGTTCGCACGGTGCAACCGGCTGGCCGCGCGGTTGCAGGCGCCGCGCAAACCAACTGGCGGCGGCCGCGGTTAACGGCGAGTCTGGTGGCGGATATAGCGCAGATTTCGGGCCATATCTACGAAAAGAAGAGCCATCGCCACCATGAATACGACGCCAAAGAACCAAAACAGCAGGTAACATACACCCAAGGCAAAGAGCGAAGTATGCCCGATTCGCGCACTGGCATAAAACAGAAGGCAGGCTCCCATTGCGACACCCAAGATGCTGAAAATCAAAACGATCAGCGAGTAGACAACGATGGAGCCGTAATACCACGGCTCGGCGCCAAGAGGTGGTGTGCTTGGCGCCGAGAAAACAAGACGCGGCTCTTCCGGCGCCATATTGGGCACGATGCACTTTTCACCGCAATTCGGACAAGGCAGCATTTTCCCGGCGGCACGCTGGGGCACCCTTGCTGTGGAATGACAGGACGGACAGACGTACTCGATCTCAGGCATTTACAGCATTCCGGTCAAAATCGGGCCGCGCCTCGGAGTGAAGGCGGCGCGCTGGCATCCGTCGAGGCGTCCGATGGGGCGAGTATGCGATGGCACCGCCGCGTCGTCAAGCCTTCCGCCGTAGCCCAAAAGCAAAACGCCCCCGGCAACTACGCCGGGGCGTTGTTGTTGATGCCGCCGCCCTGGACGGCCTCGTTGCCCGCGACCGTGCAGTTGTTCAAGACCAGCACCGACGCCTGGCCTGGCACGCCCTCTACATCAATGCCGCCGCCGAAGCCGCCGGTTTTGCCGTCGCGCACGGTCACGCCGGAGATTTGCACGTTGACCGCCGACGTCGGATCGATGAGGAGGACGCGCTCTTTGTTGCCGCCGTCGAGGATCGTGCTGCCTGCGCCGGCGCCTTGCAGGATCAGTGAATGGGTGACGTTGAGCGCCCCTTGCATGTTCTGGTAAGTGCCGGCGGGTAGGATGATGGTGTTGTCCGCCACCTGACCGGCGTTGACCATGTTGATGGCCTCACGCAGCGACAGTTGCCCTGCAATGGGTGTGGTCGGATCGAGCGTGGTCGTCACCGTTACCGACGGCGTGACACGGTCCTCCAGGCCTTCCAGGCGCAGACGCGGTGCTTGACGGCGAGACATGAGTGGTTCCCTTTTTCACGTTTAGCCGCGACCCGAAGGGGAGCGCGGCCGCGCTCTCTTCGGGTCGCGACTAATCAGAAATGGCGCGTCGTGTAACAGGACTTGTGCTTGTCGCCAGATCGGGCTAAGGACGGCGCCTCTTGTCGGGCGGACCACCTAGTTCGCGCAATCGTCCGGTGCGGTGCTGCAAGGCGTCAGCGTCGAGATCGTGAATCGCGCCCTCCGCGTCGAGTTCCATGCCGGTCAGCACTTCGACCCAGCAGCGGATACACTCGGCGTCGCCGGGCAGCGGCTGGGGAACTTCCTGGGAGCGAAACTCGCCGTTGACACTGGCGGACATCATGCGCTTTCCGTCCGGTGTGAACGCCACGAAATGGACGGCCTCGCCGTGGTGGATGGGAGGGCCGATCGGCTTGCCGGTGACGGTGTCCCACAGGCGGGCGTTGTGACGGTCCCACAGTCCGGTCAGGATGCTGCGGCCGTCCGGGGAAAAGACGAGGTGGGAAATCTTGCCGGCGAGATCGGCCAGCGGCCCGCTTATCGGTTGGCTGCTTTCCAGATCCCAGGCCCGCGCCAGGTGATCGCCTTCGCCGGTGATGACGATGGCTTTGCCCGCCACGAAATCCACGGAGCGCACGGTCCCCGGCGCCTGGTGGACACGGACGACTTTCCCGGTTTCCACGTCCCACTCCTGGACGCGATCCGTCGCATCGTGGGTGTACGCGATCCGGCCATCTGTCCGAAGGACCGGTCTCGTATGCGGGTCCGGCAGCTTCCAGCGCGGACCTTGGACCTTTCCAGTTGCAACCTGACATACGGAGACGGTGTGATCGTGGCGAACGAGCGCCACCCATTCGCCGTCCGTGCTGAAGGAGAGCTGCTCAATCACTGAGCCGGACGGGCACTGGCCGAGTTGCCGCCCGCTCGCCCGGTCCCAGAAGCGGACACCGTAGCCTTCTTCGATGGTCAGAAGGTGTCGGCCGTTGGGGCTGTAGGCGGCGTTTGTCTTTTGGGAATGTTTGAGTACCGGCCCGGACGGTTCGCTCGTGACCACGTCGTACTCGCGGACACAATTGTCGATGACGCCCAGGACGCTGCGGCCGTCCGGGGCGAAGGCGTCCACGTGCCCCGTCTCGTCTTCGGTGGGCAAGCTGACATCGGACCAGACGACGGGATCGCCCGGTGCCAGTTCCCACAAGCGCGCCGCGGCGGAATAGTCGCCGCCGGCGCTGCCCGTCAGGGCCAATCGGCCGTTGGGGCTGAAGGCGACGTTGGCCACGGTGCCTTCGTGGTCGAGCGGTTTGCCCAGGATGGCTCCGTCGAGAATCGACCAGAAGCGGGCGGCGCGGTCGCGTCCTCCCGTGAGCAGTTTGCCGCCGCCCGGACGGAAGGCGACCGCCCAGACCGGCTGCGAATGTCGTATCGGTTCGCCGAACAGCTTGCCGGTTGCCGGACGCCATAACCGGAGTTCGCCTCCGGTGTACGCTCGCTCGCCCGTGCGCGGGTCGCGTTCCTCAATCGCGCTGCCGGTGGCCACGAAGCGGCCATCGTAACGGAAGGCGACGGCGTGGACGCGGCCAAGGTGCGGCAGATCGAGTCCGACCTGACGGCAGCTGGCGACGTTCCACACCCGCGCCGTCTTGTCGTAACTGCCGGTGACGATGCTTTTGCCATCCGCGCTGAAGGCCATGGACAGGACTGGCCCATCATGGCGCAGCGGTTTGCCCCGCGCCGCGCCGGTCGCCGCGTCCCACAACCGCGCCGTGCCGTCCTCGCCGCCGGTCAGCACGGATTCGCCGTCGGGACTGAAGATCGCCCACAGACGCGGTTGAAGCTTCTCGATTCGCTCCGCCGGTCGCGGATGCGGCAGCACGAGGCTCGTCGGCCGGCCGTTTTCGAGCCGCCAGACGCGGACTTCCTTATCGCAAACCGTCAGGAATCGCCGGCCGTCCGGACTGAAAACGGCGACGTGGACCTCATCGGGATGGGGCAGCGGCGGGCCGAGCGGTTCGCCGCTCGCGGCGTCCCAGAGACGCGCTTGCCCCTCGTCGTCGTCCGAATCACCGCTGCCGGTCAGGATGGTCCGGCCATCGGGGCTGAAGGCGACGGACCAGACCGGATGACGGTGGCGCAGCGGCTCGCCGATGGGCCGGCCGGTGCGCGTGTCCCAGCGGCGAGCGACGTTGTCTTTGCCGCCGGTCAAGGCGATGCGTCCGTCGGGGCTGAAGGTCACGGCCCAGGCCCACTCGTCGTGATGCAGAGTGGCCCGCAGCGTGACGAGCCGGCGCCGCCACACGGCGAGGTTGACGCGCGTCACGCGCTCCAGTTCGGGCTCTTTCACTTTCTCGATCAAATCGAGGGCGCGGGCCAAATGCAGCAGTCCCTGGCTCACTTCGCCGCGGGCACAGAGGTTCAATCCGTGATCGAGCGTCACGTTCGCCAGCAGGCGCAAATTCTCCTGCCGCCCGCGCGCCTGTTCTTGCTCCTTTTCCCGCTCGGCCTTGACCGACGCCTCGGCCCCGCGCCACAGCCCGAACACCAAAACTACGCCGATCACGGCCAGCGCTATCACCGCCGCCAGCAGCCCGGCGACTGTCGGCCGTCGCTTGGCCCACTTCCAGCCGCGCTCCCACACCGGCGCCGGCCGCGCCCGGATCGGCTGGTCCTCCAGAAAACGCCGTAAATCGTCGGACAACTCGTCCGCGCCGGCGTAGCGATGGGTCGGCTCCTTTTCCAGGCACTTCAGGCAAATCGTTTCCAGATCGCGCGGCAGGTGCGGCACCAATCGGCGCAGCGGCACCGGCTCCTGCGAGCGCACCTGTTCCAGAATGTGCAGGGTGTTCGACCCCTGGAACGGTGGCCGGCCCGTAAGCATCGTGTACAGAATGGCTCCCAGCGCGTACACATCGGCGGCCGGGCCGACCTTCTCGTCCTCCGTCGCCTGCTCCGGGGCCATGTACTCGGCTGTGCCCAGCAGGGTGCCGCTGCGCGTTTTGACGTCGGACCCCGTCATCAGCTTGGCGACGCCGAAATCACAAAGGGTCGGCTCGCCCGCCTCGGTCAGCAGCACGTTGGACGGCTTCAAATCGCGGTGGACAATGCCCTGCTGATGGGCGTAATGGGCGGCGCGGGCGAGCGCCTCCAGCCAGGCGGCCGCTTGACGCGGCGTCTGCGGCCGACCCGCCAGACAGCCCGCGAGGTTGCCTCCGGCGGCGAACTCCAGCGTGAAGTAGGGCCGTGGAAGGCCCGCACCGACATCGTGCTCGCCGACCTCGTAAATCTGCACGATGTTGGGATGCCGCAGCCGGGCGACCGCTTCCGCCTCGGTGCGGAAACGCGCTCGCTCCTCGGACGTGACGAACGAACCGCCCAGGAGCATCTTCAAGGCCACGATGCGCTGCAATTGTCGATGGCGGGCCTTGTAGACGACGCCCATGCCGCCCCGCCCCAACTCGCCGAGGATCTCGTATTCGCCCACGCGATCAGGCGGGGCGGCCGGCGCGCTGAGCGGAGCGGCCAGCGCCGATTCTCGGTAGGCGGCCATCACCGGATCGCAAATGGTATCGAGGGCGCGGGCTGCGGCTTCGCAGTGTGGACAACTTTCCAGGTGCGCAGCCAACTCCTCCAGCGCCGCCTCGGATAAATCTCCCAGGTGGAAGGCCGTCAGTTCTTCGGGCGTCAGGCAACTCGGCCGAGGCATGTTTCCCTTCCCGGCAGACTGGAATTGTTCACCGATGAGCTATAATAACACAAGCGCATCGACGTACCCGCTCCCTCCCCTTTTTCCGGCGGGACGAGAGCAGTCAACAAACCCTGTAGTTGTATTGCTCGGCTCGTAACACACCGCATGGAATGGGACGCTCATGGCTGCCTCCGAAGACCAACCTCCTGACACGCCGCGGTCCGTGCCCGACCCGCAGCGAACCACCTCCAAGACGTTGCTGCAACGTCTACGCGCCAACGACAGCGAAGCCTGGCGCATCATGGTCGAGCTTTACTCTCCGCTCGTCTGTCACTGGGCGACGCGCGGCGGCGTTCGCGGCGCGGATGTCGAGGACGTGGCGCAAGAAGTGTTGCAGGCCGCCGCCACGCACATGCAGAACTTCCGCCGCGATCGACCCGGCGATTCGTTCCGCGGCTGGCTGCGCGGCATCACGCGCAACATGGTTTTGCAGCACTTCCGCCGCAGCGGACGCCATCCGCGCGGCAGCGGCGGCACCGACGCCCTCGTTCAACTTCACACCATCGAGGATTCCGACGCCGCCCGACAGGATGAGGACGATGACCCCGCCGAGGAACTCGACGGACTGCGGCGCCGCGCGTTGGAATTGGTTCGCGGCGAATTCGAGGAGCGCACCTGGCGGGCCTTTTGGATGACGGTGGTTGAAAGCCGCTCGCCGGCCGACATCGCCGCCGAGATGGGCGTCAGCGCCACCGCCATCCGCATGGCCAAGTCCCGCGTGCTCCGCCGTCTCAAAGAGACGTTTGGCGATCTGATCCAGTGAATGCGGAGATCACGACCTCCCTGCGAGCGCCTGCCTGAGCCGAGCGATCTGTTCGTCCATCGGTCGCATGGCGGTTGGCGCACGCTCGCCCGGCCTGGCCGTCACACGCAGCCAGACTACCACCGGACCCCGTCCGCTCAGCGCCTCGGCCGCGACGCCGCGCCACTCCTCGACGTTCCGGCACGAGTAGACCCGGTGGATGCCGGCCGCTCGCGCCAGCGCCGCGAAGTCCGTACGCCCCGCGCCGGGCGTGGGCTGGCCCCCGGTCACTTCGTAGACGCCGTTGTCCATGACGATCAAGAACAGGTCGGCTGGGTAGTTCGCCAGGGTCACGAGACTGCCCAGACTCATGAGCAGATGCCCGTCGCCGCTGACCACCACGACGCCATGCTGGGGTTGGGCCAACGCCAACCCCAGACCGAGCGCGGGACCGTGTCCCATCGCCGCCGGCACGTACGAAAAATCGAGCGGCGTGTCCGACAGCGAAACCCAGAGATCCACCGAGCCGTGCGTGGTGAGGACGATTCGCTGTCCGCGCCGGGCGGCCAGGATCTCCAGCGCTTCGCGATGCGTCATCCGAGCGCCTCCCCAACCGCCTTCGTGCCCGGCGCCACGATGCGGATCGGCCGGCCGACGTTCGAGAGGTTTTGTTTCTGGTGGTCGATGCCGAGCGCCTGGCAGATGGTGGCGAGGAACTCTTGCACCGTCACCGGCCGCTCCTTGATGCTCGCCCCATCGGCGCCGGTATCGCCGATCGCCTGCCCGCCCTTGATACCGCCGCCGGCGAGCACGGCGCTGAACGAGTTGGGCCAATGATCGCGGCCGTCGGCGCGCGGGAACTTCGGCGTGCGACCGAACTCGCCCATCCACACGATTAGTGTCGTATCCAGCAGACCGCGCTCCTTCAAGTCCGTCATCAGTGCCGCCCAGGCCGCGTCCACCGTGCCGCTCAGGTTTCGCACCGTGGCGGCGTTATTGCCGTGAGTGTCCCAGCCGTTCAGTGTCACCTCGACGAACGGCACATGCCGCTCGACGAGCCGGCGCGCCAACAGACAGCCCTGGCCGAACAGGTTGCGACCGTAGCTGTCGCGCACCGCCGCCTTCTCCTGATCGAGATCGAACGCCTTCGCCGCCGACGTCCGCATCAACCGCACCGCGCGATCGTAGGCGTTTTGATGGCTCAGCGCCGGCAGGTCCGGGTGCGTCGTCAGAAATTCTCTCTGCGCCTGCTTGAGCAGATCCAGGCGCGCGTCGGTCCGGCCCTTTTCGACCTCCTTCGGCGGGACCAGATCCTGCACGCGCAGCGCTCGGTCGGCCGCATTCGGCCCCTGCGCACCGGGGCCGTTCCCTGTTTCGCCGACCACGAGAGGAGCGTGCCGCGGACCGAGGAAGCCCGATCCGAAAGCGCCCTGGTTGAGAACGCGGAAGGGAGCGACACTGACGAAGTTGGGCAGCTCGGATCGTTCGTCGCCCAGTTCATTGGACACCAAGGCGCCGATCGACGGATATTGAATCGGTCCTTGGGGAAGGTATCCGGTGCGCAGCAGGAAGGTAGCCCGGCCGTGGTCGCCTTCCTTGCTGTGCAAACTGCGGACGATCGCCATGCGGTCCATGAACTTGGCGATTTTCGGCAGATGCTCGCTGATCTTGATCCCCGGCACGTTGGTGTCGATGGCCTTGAACGGTCCGCCGTTGGCGTGGCCGGGCTTCAAATCGAAGGTGTCCAGCTGACTGGGACCGCCGCTCATCCACAGCAGAATGCACGAACGCTTGCGTTGTGGGTGATCGGCCGTGTCCGCCGCCAAAGCTCCCAGCCAGCCGGACATGGAGCAGCCCATGAAGCCCGCCGCCGACAGCCGCAGCCATTCCCGACGCGACAATTGCAGGTCAAAACGAGACATGGAAGATCTCCTTGGGGCCGCTTGCGGCTTAGGGCTAAGCCGCAAGCGGCGCTTCATGGATCAATGGTTCAGTAAAAACTCCGGGCTGTTGAGCAGCACCCAGAACACATCGGCCAGCGCTTTCTTCGGGTCGCCCTCGGAC
This sequence comes from Gemmataceae bacterium, assembly GCA_036557825.1. Lineage (GTDB taxonomy): Bacteria > Planctomycetota > Planctomycetia > Gemmatales > Gemmataceae > JAJPHU01. The sequence continues at coordinate 6,427 of DATBGU010000251.1, read as the reverse complement.
CCGCCTTTCTCGACGTACTTGACGAGCCGCTCGCTCTCGGCGGGGCGCGGCTTGCGCGACAGTGCCACCAGGTAAAGCGACTCGATCTTGCGGGCCGTGCTGGTGCGCTGCTCGGCCAGCGTCGCCAGCGTCCGATTGTTCCGCGGATTGATCCGATCAGCGATGAACTCGTTGTTCATCAAATACAGCGCCTGCAAGATCGAGGTCTGGTAGTCGGTCTTTTGCTCCTGAGCGACGAACTTGGACCGGAATTGGCCCCGCGCAGACTGTGGTCCGCCAGGGAAAAACCCTTGCGCGTTCGTGGACCCCGCTTCGCCGTACTCTGTCGCCTCGGCGAGGCTGTCAAACAACTGCTCGGGAGACAGGCCGCGCAGCGGCATGCGCTCGAACAGACGAGGGAACTTCTGGCTGGGGTCCGAGACAGCGCTGGTGCGCTGATAGGCCTCGCTGGCCGCGATCGCGCGGATCAGGAACTTCAGGTCGTAGTTGTGGGCCACGAGTTGCCGGGCCAGACTGTCGAGCAGTTCCTTGTGACCAGCAGGGATTTCTTCGTTCGTCCCTTCGGCGGGATTGACGAGTCCGGCGCCGAAGAAGTAGGACCACATCCGGTTCACGATGGCCCGCGCGAAGTACGGATTGTCGGCCGCCGTCATCCACTCGACCAGGGTTGGCCGAGTGCCGGTTTTGTCCTTCCACTCCGGCTCCTTGCCGTCGAGGAAGCGGGCTTGCACCACTTTGTCCTGTCCGGGAATTTTGATTTCCCCGCGCCGGCCGGCTTGGCGTTGCTGGTTCGGCGGCGCGACATCGGTGAAGAAGCCGGCGAATTGCCAGAACTGCGTCCGCGACCATTTGTCGAACGGGTGATTGTGGCACTGAGCGCATTCCAATTTCACGCCCAGAAACAGCCGGGCCGCGCTGCCCGCCAGGTTTTCCGGCTTGAACTCGTTGGCCTGGAAGAAGACTCCCGCCGACCCTTCGCCTCCGCCTCCCTGATTGCCTCCGATCGCCTGGGTGAGCAGTTCGCGCACCATCCGGTCGTAGCCAACATTGGTTTTCAGGCGGCTGCGCAGCCACGTCTCAAGGGCGGGCTGCTGGAACTGAGCCTGCTGATTGGTCTGAGCCAACAGCCAGCCGCGCCAGACGTTAGTGAAGTGGTTGACGTAGGCGGTTCGATACGATGAATCGCTCATGTCGGCCTGCAAGATACGGTCTACCCAGAGCCGGCGCTTGTTCGGCCGATCGTCGTCGAGGAAGTCTCGGATTTCCGTTACCGACGGAATGCGTCCGGCGAGATCAAGATGGATGCGCCGGAAAAACTCGGCATCGTCGGTTCGAGGGGCCGGCTTGACGTCCTTGCCCCAGGCGGCGGCGATCTTGGCGTCGATCGTCGCCGCCAGGGCCGCAACGTCCTTGTCGGCCGCGTGAACAGCCGGCGCGAGCGCCAGGAACACTGCTCCCAGGCACAGTACCAGCGGGGAATGGCTTTTCACGGAATCATCTCCTGTTCTGTCTGATGATTTCTTGTTCCTACTTGCCGGCCAGGCGATTGAGGGCGGCCTCCGCTTCGCGCGTCGGCAGCGCGCCGGGCGCTCCTCCAGCCAGGGTCCGCAAAACTTGCTTGGACGCCGGCGTGCCGATCCGTTCCAGTGCCTCCACGGCCCGAATCAAACGCAGCTGGTCGAGGGTCAAGGTGCCGCCGGTCAGCTTCTCCACCAGATCCTCGATTCGCTTGCGGGTTTCCAGCGCCGGGGAGGACGCCAGCACCTTGCGAAGCGCCGGCACGGCTTGTTCGCCGCTTTTGAGAAGGTTCGCGGCCGCTTCCTGCCGCACTGCGTACTTCTCGTTCTCCAAATCGCCGATCCAGCCGTCGATCTTGCGAGGATCAATGCGCGCGGCGGGTTTCAGCCGTTCGCTCAGGAACGGCACGCTTTGGCGCGGAGCGGCGGTCAGTTTCTGGACACCGCTCAGAGCTTTGGCGGCGTCCTCGCGGGCCAGATCGCCCCAGAGCGACTCCACCTCCGCGGCCGGCAATTCGACCGTCCGCGGCTTCGCCAGTTCCTTCAGCGGAGCGGCCGCGTCCCAAAGCAGGATGGTGGTATCGGTGGCCCCGGAGGCCAAGGTCTTGCCGTCGGCCGCGAAGGCGACGGTATCGACGCGCCCGCCGTGGCCCTTGAGTTGGCCGATCTCCTTGCCGGCGGTCACGTCCCAGATGCGGACGGACAGGTCGCCGCCTCGCGCCGCCAGAGCGCGACCGTCCGGTGAGAAGGCCAGTCCGATCGGCCCGGCGGGATCGGTGAAGCCGCCGCCCATGCCATCGAGGTCGATCACGACATCCATCGTCCCATTGTTGGGCCGTGGTTGTTCGGCGGGGGACTGGCCGAGTTGGCCCCGCTTTTTGCCGCTGGCGACTTCCCAGAGGGTGATGGTGCGGTTGGGGTTCTCGGTGGCCAGGGTGCGGCCGTCGGGAGAAAATGCCAGGCTCGTGATGGGCTGAGGCAGCTCGATCTTGCGGAGTTCCTTGCCGGCGGCCACGTCGATCAAAACGAGCGTCTTGACGGAGTTGCGTCCGTCAGGCCCAGGCGCCGCCAGCAGTTTGCCATCCGGCGAGAAAGCCAGGCCGGGGCCGTTGGCCTGGGCACCACCCCCGCCGCCGAAAATCAGCACCGTTCCCTGGGCAGGCTCGCGTGCCGACCGCATGGCGATTTGCCGCAACTCACGGCCTTCCGCCACGTCGTAGAGCCGGATGGTGTTGTCCGCGCTGCCGCGCGAAGCCAACATCTTGCCGTCGGACGAAAAGGCCAGGGCAGAGGTGCCGTTGGCGTGCGCCTTCATCTTGTGCAATTCCTTGCCCGTGGCTGCGTCGTGAAGGCGAATCGTATTGTCCGCGTTCGCCAGGGCGATGGTCCGCCCGTCTTTGGAGAAGGCTGCTCGCGTGGTTCCGGCGGGCGCGGGGAACGCGCCGAGCAGCTTGCCGCTTGTCGCCTCCCAGCGACGGACCACGCGGTCGCTTCCCCAGGAAATCACGGTCTTGCCGTCTTTGGAAAGCGCCAGCGTGTTGGGCGATTTCCAATGGCCGTCGGACAGCGTCACTTCCTTGCCCGTGGCGGTTTCCCAGAGGCGAACCGTGCTTCCCGCCGCCGAGACGACGCGCTTGCCGTCCGCGGAGACGGCCAGCCCGCGCGTCTCCGGAACGGAGAAGCCGCTAACGACGAAAGCGAATCCGCCGCCGCCGCTTCGCTGAACGGTCTGGGCGTCGCTGAGGTGCCGGCGCTCCTTGCCGGTCTGCACGTCCCACAGATCGACCCGCTGGTTGCTCCTCCGGACAGCCAGCGTCTTGCCGTCCGGCGTGAAGGCCAACGCGGTGATTCGGCCGCCCGGCGTCTTGATTTGGTGCAGCTCCTTGCCGGTTTTCACTTCGCTGAGGAAAAGCACGTTGCCGATGCTGTAGGCCACGGCTTCGCCATTGGGCGCGACGGCCACGGCGCCGACATTGTTCGCCGTCTTGATCCGCCGAACCTCCTTGCCGGACTCCACGTCCCAGAACTTGATCGAGTGGCTTTGCTCCTCCTTGTTGTAATCCGTCGCGGCCACGGCCAACGTCTTGCCGTCCGGCGTGAAACCCATGCCGGGTGCGTTGGCGTCGCTGCCTCCGCCGACGAGAATAAAGACCCCATTGTTTTGCGGCCGCGGCGGCGGCTTGATCTCGTGGAGTTCCTTGCCGGATTCGGTCGCCCACAGGTAGAACGAACCGTTCGGGCCGCGAGCGGCTAGCGTTTTGCCGTCCGGGGAGAACAGCAAGCCGTTGAAACCGTTGCCTTTGCCCTCGATCCGGCGGAGGGGGTCGCCGGTCTCGACGTTGTAAAGCTGCACGACGTTGCCACGTCCGACGGCCAAGATTTTGCCGTCGGCCGTGAGCGCGACGCGCGGACTGCCTCCTCGATTGCCGCCGCCGCCCATCATTTGAATCATCACCTCCTCGACGTCGGCTTGTTCCTTTTTGGGCTTGTTCCCTTTTGCCGGCGGCTTCGGCTCAGCCGGTTTCGGTTGCGCGAAGCGACGAACTTCCTTGCCGGTCGTCAGATCCCACAGCCGGATGGTGTTGTCGCGGCCGGCCGTGATTAACGTCTTGCCATCTGGTCCGAAGGCGACGAAAGTGACCTCGGAGCTGTGCCTCATGCGGGTCGTTCCCAGCCGGGCCAACGCGCCGGCCGGCAACGGATCGCCAAGACGGTCGGTCGTCGCTTTGCCTTGAGACTCGGGACTGGCCTCGGTCGCTTTCGGTCCTTCCGCGGCCGAGTGCAGGGGACCAACGCCGCCGGCCGCCAGGCACGCCGCGGCCGCCAGCACCGCCACCGTCCAGCCGGCGCGTTTGCCCAGCCGGCTCGGAAGTCCTTGGGGGTTTCGTCGCAACATTTCAATCCTCCGCAAGATCTCAGGTCGGCGACGCCAGAAAGCGGGTGCCAGAGGACCATGCCCCCGGTCCAGTTCCAGCGCCAGCCGCGCCAGGCATCGAACGTAGTCTGTCGGATCGTCGGCCGCCGACGCCACCCAGGCATCGGCGGCGTATTCCTGCTCCATCCGCAGCCGTCCCGCCAGCCAGCGCACCAACGGATGGAACCAGCATAAGCACACCGCAAACTCAGCCACCAGGCCGGCGAGGAAGTCGCGCCGCCGGATGTGGGCCAACTCGTGCTCCAAGATCAAAACGCGCTGCTCCGCCGACCAGCTGCGCCGGCCTCGCGGCAGCAGAATCACCGGCCGCCACAGCCCAAGCGTCAGCGGCGAAGCGATCTCCCAACTCTCCCGCAGCGCGACCGCCGACAAGCCGTGGCGCTTCGCCAAAGACTCGACGCATTCGGTCCACGGTCTTTCACGAACCGGGCGCGCCTGCCACGCGCGGCGATACAGCGTGGTCAGGCGCACCGCGGCGCGAGTCAGGCAAGCGATCGCACCGAGCAGCCACAGGGCACCCAGCAGACCCGGCAAGGACCAGGAAGGACGGGCCGGGACGCTGGGATGCGTCGGGGGAGCAGCGTCTTCCGAAGAGGAGGAGAGGTTGATGACCATTGCTTCGGCCTTCACCGGCACGGCGATTTCGCCCGCTTGCTTCGTGGGTCCATCCGTTTCGGGCGGATCCTTCATAGGGGGTTGCGCCACAAGCAGCGCGAACACGGTGGGGTCCGAAGTCGAGGAGGGCGGGGGCGGGGGAACCGTGTCGGTCGGGTCGGCTAGCTGCGATTCAACTTCGGTCAGACAAATCCATTCCGGCAACGCCAGCCACACGGGCGCCACCGAAGCGAACGCCGGCGCCAACAGCAGCCCGAACAGCGCCGCGAGTAAGATGGCGGCCCGCAGCGCCGGGCCGCCTCGCCGGGCCGCGAGCCAGGCCACACCGCCCAAGAGCGCGACCAGCGTCACTTGCACGAGAGCCACCATCGCCCACGGACCATGTACCAGAACGCTCTCCGGCAACTTCATGATGTTGTTTCCTCCGAAGAAGGCGGCGTAACGGGCCGTGAGCGCGAACGGTGGGGAGTCGGTGGTTCGCTTTCCCGCAGGATTTCCTGAAGCGCGGCCCGGTCCTCGGCGGTGAGTCGCTCGTCCCTCAGCAACTGGATCAGGAAGGCCGGCGCTCGCCCCAGCCCCACTCGGCTGAGAAAGTCGCTCAGCAGATCCCGAGTCGTCTCCTCGCGGCCGCAGGTCGGCACATAGTGCGAGCGTCCCGGCCGGCCGGTCTGCTTCACGTATCCCTTGTGGATCAGGAGATTCAACTGCGTGGCCACGGTGGATGGCGCGACGGCTTCGCCGCTCTTTTGGTTGAGGGCTTCCTGGACTTCGCCGAGGCGCGCCTGCCCCAGAGACCACAGCACTTGCATGATCTCCAACTCGCGTTCCGTCAGGTTTTTCGAGGGTTTGCGTGCCATCTCGGTTGATTCGCCTCCGCCGTCGGTCAGAACCCGGCTGCATCACAAAGATTGTGAGTTTCTACGAAAATCGAAGCGTAGGCTCCATTGTAGACGAGGGGACGATCGGGATCTAACAGAAAAATCGGTGAACGGTTTTTTTTCTGGAGAGACGCGAACGAGAGGAGCCACTTGGGGCTTCCGCGCGGTTTCCAAACCCGGCGAGCCGGGAGCGTAGGCGACCGGAGCTTTCCTCCAGTCGCTTACACTCCCGGCTCGCCGGGTTTGGAAACCGCGTCTTGGCGACCGGACTCGCGAAGCGGTCAGCGGCTTTCAAGATCCACCAACGCCGATCGTGCCCTCGTCGGATCACACGGCGTCAATTGGAAAGATCGACGTCGCTGATGATCTCATTGCCCTGGATCGTACCGAGCGCCTGGTAAATGGTCGAGTCGATCGTATAGGAAAGCTGTTGCACGGAGCCATCACACATGATCACGTTCCACGAACCCGAATGAGCCGAA
>DATBGU010000250.1:0-5520 GCA_036557825.1 Gemmataceae bacterium | reverse complement strand
TCGCCGGCTTGACGGCACTGCCACCCGCCGAGTGTGACGTCGGCTCCGGCGAAGGTGACGTCAACGCAGGATGACGGCGCCGTGGCGGTCATCGGACGACGGGCGGGGTGGAGCAGCCCGGCGGCGCCCAGCGCCGGCAATTGATTCCAAGCCACCGCGGCGGTCGCTGCTGTCAGCGCGATGACAACGACTACCGCGACAGCGACGAGCGCGGCCTGCCGTCGGCGCATCTAGCGCGTCGGTCCGTCCGGCAGCACCAAGTCGTTGGCCTTCTGCGGCGCGGCATCCTGCGGTGTGCCGGCGTTCCAGGCTGGGATCGCCTTCTTGTCCGGCGGATACAACGACTCCATCGGTCCCCATACCTTGTCCACGCGGTCGGTGAACAGATCGCCGATGAGCAAATCGGTGACCGTGCCGGTCAGGTCGGGGAACGCTTTGACGAAACCGCCGAAGCTGAAGCCGTCGTAGTACTCGCAGACGAGCCGGCGCATCCGATCGACACCCTGATTGAACACCGGGCCCCAATTGCCGAGTTGCGCCCCTGACACGTCGCCCTTGCGCAGGCCGTCGGCGATCGAATCGGCAGCCAGTTCGCCAGACTTCAGCGCCAGCAGCACGCCGGACGAGTACAGCGGATCGAGAAAACCGAAGGCGTCGCCGATCAGCACCCAGCCGTCGCCGGCCACTTGCTTGGAACGATACGAGTAATCCTTGGTGGCGAAGTAGCCGGTGGCGCATTTGCCCCCGGCGACGCGCTTCTGTACCGCCGGGCACGCTTCCACTTCCTCGTTGTACGTCTGCTCGTGACTGCCGCGGCCCTTGAACAGATAATCAAACGGCGCGACGACGCCGACGCTGACGGTGTTGTCGTGCTGCGGGATGTACCACCACCAGCCTTGGCGGTTGGTGGTTTGAATGACGACGGTCGCCCCCTCATCGCGGCCGGTGTCGCGGTAGGCGCCCTCCCAGTAGGTCCAGATGGCCCCCTTGTTCAGCACCGGATCCCACAGCCGCAGTTTGAAGCGGTTTTGCAGCATCGTGCTTTGGCCGCTGGCATCGACCACCACCTTCGCCCGTACCTCGTGCGTGGAGCCGTCCTCCGCCTGCACGCGCACGCCGACGGCCCGCTCGCCCTCGAACAACACTTCCAGCACGCGGGCCGGCTGATGGACGACGACGCCGTGTTCGCGCGCGTTGTCGAGCATCAGCGTGTCGAACTCGCTGCGGATGACCTGCCAGGTCTGCGAACATTCGTGCGGCTTGTTGTCGTGGAAGTAGAACGGCGCCGACTCCTTGCCCTCGGCGTTGACGAACTGCACGCTGTACTTCTTGACGAAGGGACTGGCCCGCATCTTGTCGAGCATCTTCAGCCGCTGAAAGACCCAGTACGTTTCGGGAATGAGCGACTCGCCGATATGGAAGCGCGGGAAACGGTCGCGCTCGAACAGCTGAACCTTGTGGCCGTGCTGGGCCAGCAGCGTCGAAACCGTGCTGCCCGCCGGGCCACCGCCGATGACGACGACGTCCGAGGTGCCGCCGATGCGTGTAGACATAAAGGACTCCTTATGTGTTCATTTCGATGAAAATCAATCGCAGGTCATTTCCAGATGCTAACGGACGTTTCGTGCGGCAGGCGGGCGGCGCGGAGAAGGACGATCAGCTCTTCGAGTTCCTTGCGCGATAGGTGGCCAAGCTGGCGAACGTGGCAATCGCGGAGCGGTTCGTGCAACTCGTCTAGCAGGGCGATGCCGGCGGCGGTGATGCCAACGCGAACGACGCGGCGGTTGTCGGCGGGCCGATCGCGCTCGATGAGGCCGCGCTGTTCCAGCTTGTCCAGCAGCCGTGTGATGTCCGGGGCGCGCGAGACGAGCCGCGCCGCCAGGTCGAGAGTGCGGAGCTTGTCGGGATGCTCGCCGCGCAGCAGACGGAGGGCATTGTACTGTTGCGGCGTAAGATCGAAGCGACCGAACAGCTCATCCTCCAGGGCGCGGAGACGGTCGTAGGTGCGCCACAGTCCCAGGAACGCCTCCTGCTCCAGGGAGTCGAACCGGCGTCCGGATCGCGTCTGTCGTGGTTGTGTCGCGCCCATAGTGGTTAGATTAGATGTATGGACGATAGTTGTCCAGACAATTTATTTCTCGGCCGGTTGCTCCGATTATGACGAAGGAAGGGCCGTCGAGGGCGGCCTCCGCGTCCTTTGGAGAAAGATTGCCGGTCGTGCGGGACTCTCCCGCTGTAGAATTTGAGTGAAGATCATTTGGGGCAGACCCTCTCGGCAGCACGTCCCTCGTCATGCCCCGCAAGGAAGTGAGGCTGCCGATTGCTTCCGAGCCGTGGCGCTCCTCCCCTTCGCCCGGAGGGACCGCACATGTCCGGCTTCCGCATCACAACTCCAGTTGTTCTCGCGCTCACGATCGTTCTCGGAGCAGCCGCGCCGGTTGCTTACGGTCATGGGGGCGGTCATGGGGGTGGTCACGGCGGGGGCCATGGCGGCTTCGGCGGCCATCCCGGTTTCGGTGGCCATCCCGGTTTCGGTGGCCATCCCGGTTTCCACGGTGGGTTCGGCTTTCATGGCTTCGGCTTCAATGGCTTCGGCTTCAACGGGTTTGGCTTCAACGGCTTCGGCTTCAACGGGTTTGGTTTAGGCGGATTCGGACTCGGCGGTTTCGGACTCGGTGGATTCGGCGGACTCGGCGGACTTGGCGGACTCGGTTATGGCGGCCTGGGCTATGGTGGACTCGGCTTCGGTGGTCTTGGTTATGGCGGTATGGGCTATGGCGGCATGGGTTATGGCGGCTGTGGCTGCGCGAGCGCCTATCCCATCTACATCGGCGTCCCCGTGAACGGCGGCGGCAACACGCCCGCGAACGGCGTCAACACGCCCGCGAACAACGGCGACACTCAACTTCCGGTCCCCACCAAGGTAAGCTCTACTTCGCGCTACGTGGACTATTACGCGCGCAATACCAAGCCGGCCGCACCATCGGCGACCGCCTCCGCCTCCGGCTCGCGCTATCGAGATTATTATGCCCGCAACGCCCCATCGCCGGCCGACAACAAGGCCCGCCTCCACGTCCAACTTCCGGCCGACGCGATGTTGTGGCTCAACGATCGGCAAATGCACCGTCTCGGCGCGGAGCGCGACTTCATTTCGCCGGAATTGACGGCGGGCGAAACCTACGTCTATCAGGTCAAGGCGCGCTGGGTGCAAGACGGACGCTCGAAGGAGGAAACCATCGAGGTCAAGGTCCGCGCCAACAAAACAACGACCGTCCGCTTCGATACCTCCGCGCTCGCGCTCCGGGTCACTTCGATACGCTGAGTCACGGCTTCACGATCAGCGTCAATGGCCGGGACGGCTGCGAAACCAGCGTGTTCGGTTTCTGCTTGGCCTGCATGTCCTTGCTGTAGGGCACCTGGGCCTGCCCGGTCACGGCCAGCGTGTACTCGCCGGCGGCCGTGCCGGGTTGCACTTGAATCGTGAGCGAAACTTCCTTACTCGTTCCCGGAACCTCCGCGTTGTTCAAGCGGATGGGGCCGGGAAACGCCAGGGGTTGCACGGTGATCGCGTTCTTGAAATCCGGCCAGATTCGATCGACGAGCAGTTTCACCTCGACCTTGCCCCCGGCCTTCGCTTCCAGGCGTTCGGACGCGAAGCGCAGGGCGAAGGGGGCCGACTCGCGGATCGCCAGCACCAGTTCGCGCGTCGGCCGACTCGAATTCATATTGGCTTCCGTCCACACGCGCGTATAGGGACGGACCTCGTGACGCAGCGTCTTGTCGCCGACCTTGGCCGAAGCGAAAAGCTTGATCGGTCCCGTCCACTCGGCGGCGTCCGCATCGGCCCAGACGATGAACGTGCCGCGGTTGTCGCGCATCGTCGCCGGCAGCGCGTGCAGGCCCGGAGGCAATCCCTCCGCCGTGAGTGTGATAGGGTCGTTGTAGCCTTCCTTGTGATGGACGATCACGTCGAGATAGGCCGCCCCGCCGCGCCAAACGGTCGTGCCGCTGGGTCCAGGATTTTGGTGATGAATGGCGGCCGCGTAGAAATCCGGACTCGGCTTGCGGACGACCAGCACGTACTGGAAGCGTGCCCCGCCACGCCGGTAGCGGTCCTGCACCAGCACGCGATAGCGTTTCTTCGCCGTCAGGTTCACCACGCCGGACGGGTCGCGCAAGTGCCCATCAAAAGCGTTCATGCGATGGCCGAAGTCGTCCAGTTCGCTCAGGCGGGCGCCCTTGTCGTCCACGACCACGAGATACGGATCGGCGCGGCCAGCGATGCGCTCGCAGTACACATCGAAGGCATACGGCCCGCTTTCGGGCGCCTCGAACTCGTACCAGTCGGCATCGCGCGGGCGATCGAAGCGGCCGCTGATGATGGCGGGGAGTTGGATCTTCTGCGCTTTGTTGGCGTCGTCGTTCGGCTCGACTTCCGCTGACACCGGACTGTCAACGACGAGCAGCGGCACCGCGCCGGCGGCGACGCCGTCCGGCCGTGGCTGGAACTGATAGCCCGTCAGCGTACAGGTCGCCGCCGTCGGCAGGACGCTGTGGTTGGTGGGATGCTCGAGGAAACGGTATGCGCCCAGCGCCGGCAGGTCCGCCGCCGCCGTGACCGACTCCTGATATTCGTCGAGCGGCAGGTCTTGCACCGTCCAGGCGGACGGCTTCGCCGTTCGTCCAAGATTGCGGCCGTACACCGTCAGCGTCGCCGCCTTGCCCGCCTGCACGGCGCGCGGGAAGACGTTCTCGACCTGCGGCCGATCCGAGACGAGGAGCCGATACGGATGGCCGCCGCGGAACGAAAGATCGTGGACGCTGACCAGGTAATCGCCGTCCTGCGGAGCGCGGAAATCGACGAGCGGATCGCGGCCGTGGTAATCGCTGTTGGAGGCGAGTTGATTGCCGTCCGCCGAATGGAGCGTCAGCGTGGCGTCCATCTGCGAATCGAGCTTGCCGGCCTGGCATTCGATCACCACGCGCTGCCCCTTCTTGGCGGCGAAACGGAACACATCCTCCTGATTGCCATCGGACGTGCCGTTGACGGCGGAATTAACGGCAATGACCTGGGCTGATGCCGCGTCGTTGTTCGGCTCCTTCTCCGCCACGTCGGTCAGTCCGTGCGACACCGCGAACAACCGCGGATTGCTGACGCCGAAGCGCCCCACGAGACGCACGTCATACGTCCCGGCCGGCACATCCTCGGCGACCGTGACGCGAAAGCGACGGTCCTTCAAATGTTCAGCCTTCAATCCCGGACGATCGAAAAGAAGTGTTTTCACATCCTCAATGTCCACGCCGACGATTTCGACTTCCACGGAGGACCCGGCGGAGACGCCAAGCGGTGTCAGGCGATCGAATCGCGGCGAGGGCAGGTCGGCCCGTACATGGTGCGAGAACAAGACTGATGCCGCGAACACCGCGACGATGATGAGAAATGGCGAACGCAGCCAAGTCATGCGTATTTCCTTGTTCTTACGTGGCGAGCGGTGAAGCCTGTTGCTCACGGCGGCTCCG
>DATBGU010000249.1:0-25251 GCA_036557825.1 Gemmataceae bacterium | reverse complement strand
AGGTTGCGCGCGGTCTGCGCGAAGGCGACGCCGAGGCCTGGCGGGCGCTCTACGACGCCTACGCCGAGCGCGTCTGGGGGGCGGTTGCGCGCCTCATGGGTCCGGGGTCCGCCGACGTGGCCGACGTGGTGCAAGAGACGTTTTTGGCCGCCGCCCGCTCGGCGGGGAGTTACGATCCCTGGCGCGGCTCGCTGTGGCTGTGGCTATGGGGAATCGCCCGCCGCCACGTCGCCCTGCACTATCGCAAGGAAAAACGCCACAACCGGCTCCGGGATGAATGCAGGAATTGTGCTGGGCCTCTTTCGTCGGCCCCCCCTGTTTCCGCATTGGATTCGCTCGCCGACGCCGAACTCGCCAACCTCGTCCGCGCCACCTTGACCGAGTTGCCCAGCGAATACGGCACGGTGTTGACCGCTCGCTACCTCGACGGCGAATCGGTGGAGCACATCGCCGGCCAGGAGCGCAGCACGGTGACGGCGGTGCGTTCGCGGCTGGCGCGGGCGCGCCAGGCCTTCCGGCAAATTCTCCTGCGTTACGCCGTTTTCGCCGGGGACAAAAGATCATCATGAACCCGCTCGACGAACACGACGAAGGACAGATCGAGGCGTTGCTGTCCGCGGCGGCGCGCGACGCCGCTCCGCCCGATCCGGCCTTCCTCGAACGTTTGCGCCGACAATCGACCGAAGTTTTCCAGGCTTCCTCCCACTCCGTTCTCCGAAAAAAGGGGCGCCTCATGACCGCTCGATCCCTGCGCGTATTGGCCGCCTCGGTGGCCGCCGTGTTCATCCTCGGTCCCAGTTTGTTCTGGTGGCTGTTCGTGCGCGACGCGCGCCCAAACCTCGCGCGCGTTCTCGACGAGACCGCACGGACCGGCAGCATTCATTGCCAGCTCCTGCGCGACGGCGAAACCTTCGACGTGTGGACCGAAGCGCCCGGCCGGCTGCGGCGCGACAATCCCGACGGGACCTATCAAATCGCCGCCGATGGTCTGCTGTGGCGCATCGACGAGAAGGCCAACCGGGCGCAGTCGAGCCAGTCCCCCTACCATCGCGACTCCTCACTCGACCTGCTCGCCCTCTTGGAGTTGCCGGCCGAGCCGAACCGCGGCGCGCTCGCCGGCACGCAGCCGGCCGCCGAAACCGAGCGCGACGGCGTCGAGTATTTCGTCTATCACCTGGAAGTGCCAAGCGACGAGAACCCCATCGAAATCGAGGCGCTGGTCGATCGCCGGACGAAACGGCTGCATTCGTTGGAAGCGAGCAAGAAGCAGAACGGCGAGTCGAAGCCCGTCGCACGGTTGAATGTGCTCGCCTACAACCAAAAGGTGCCCGAAGAGAAATTCGTCGTCCGTGACACGCTCACCGAGGATGGCCGCGTCGGCAAAGTGACCGACGTGCAGGGCGTCGTCAGCATCAAGCCGGTGATGCACCAGCGCTGGTCGCCGCTGTACGCGCATCTGCTGCTCAAGCCCGGCGATTGGCTGCGCACCGACCTTCGCGGCGCCAACGCCGCCGACGTGCGGCTCGTCAAGCGCACTCGTCTCATCCTCGGACCCGGAACCCTCGTCGAAGTGGTCAAGCCGGATCAGATCCGGTTGATCGAGGGCGAACTGGAGATCGCGGTCCCGGCCGACGCGAAGCTGGAGTTGATAGGCCCGGACAAGCAGTCCGTGGCGGTCAAGGGCACGAAGCGTTATCGGCTCGACCGCGATTCGCTCGTCGCCGTCCGCGACGAACCGCGCTGGCTGAAGTCGTTCAAGGGCAAGACGAACGAGGAATCGATCGGCTCTTTGGTCGCCCGCGTCGATGGCCGCAATGTGCCGCTGACCGTCGGACAGCACAAGGTCACGGTCGATATCCGCGATCAAATCGCCCGCACCGAGATCGAGGAGTCGTTCGTCAATCACACGAACGGCGTGCTGGAAGGCGTTTTCCACTTCCCGCTGCCGCCGGGCGCGTCGGTGTCCGGCTTCGGCATGTGGATCGGCGACAAGCTCGTCGAGGCCGACATCGTCGAGAAGCAGCGCGCCCGCGAGATTTACGAAACGATTTTGCAGGAGAAGCGCGATCCGGGCTTGCTGGAATGGACAGGCGGCAACATCTTCAAGGCCCGCGTCTATCCGATCTTCGCCAACTCCGAGAAGCGCATCAAGATTTCCTACACGCAGGTGTTGCCGTTCAAGGGCGGCAGCTATCGCTACAATTACGCTCTGCAAAGTGAACTGCTTCAACTGAACCCCCTGCGCGAACTATCGCTCGATGTTCGCATCCACTCGGAGGCCCCGCTCAAGAACGTGACGTGCCCGACGCACACGACGCGCCTGGATCGCACCGCCCATTCGGCCCACATCGAATTCAGCGCCCAGGAATACAGCCCGACGCGCGATTTTGAAGTGGTCGTCGAGCCGGACGGCAAGCAGGCGGACGTTCTGCTGATCCCACACCGTCGCGGCGAGGACGGCTATTTCATGCTGCAATTGACGCCGCCCGGCGGCGGCGACGGGCGCGATTTGCTGCCTGACGGCGAACCGCTGCATCTGGTCATCGTGGCCGACACGTCGGCGTCGATGGACACGCACCAGCGAACCGTGCAAACGAATTTCATCTCCGCGCTCTTGAGCTGCTTGACGCCGAAGGACACGGTCAACCTGGCGGCGTGCGATGTCGAATGCGATTGGGTGTTCGAGAAAGCGGCGCCCGCGACGCCGAGCAATTTGTACACGGCGCGGCAATTCCTCTTCGGCCGCAATTCGCTGGGGTGGACCGATCTCGACAAGGCGTTCGCCTCCGTCCTCAAGCAATGCACACCGAAGACGCACGTCGTCTACGTCGGCGACGGCATCCCCACGACCGGCGACGCCGACGCGGCGGCATTCACGAAGCGATTGCGTCATCTCCACGAAGAAGCGGGCAAGGTCGGCACCTTCCACGCGGTCAGCCCCGGCACCAGCTACGAGTCCGGCGTCCTCAAGACGATCGCCGCGCTGGGCGGCGGCTCGGTTCGCCACGTCGGCGGCGAACAAACGCCGACGACGGTGGCCTTTGAACTGCTCGGCGAAATCACCCGGCCGACGCTGCGCGATCTGAAAGTCGAGTTCCGCGGTCTGCGCACGGCCAGCGTCTACCCGGAGATCCTGCCGAATTTGCCGGCCGGTTCGCAGCACATTTTGCTCGGCCGCTATCTGCCGGAGGGCCGCGATCAGGTCGGCGAGGTCGTCGTCACCGGCACGCGCGGCGACAAGCCGGTGCGCTTCAGCGCCTCCGTCGCCCTGCGCGACGCCGAGCGCGGCAACTCGTTCATCCCGCGCCTGTGGGCGCGGATGCACCTCGATCATCTGCTCGAACAGGGATCGTCGCAGTCCAGCCACGACGAGATCATCGCCCTGTCCGAGGAATATCAGATCATCACGCCGTATACGTCGCTGTTGGTCCTGGAGAGCGATGCCGACCGCGAGCGCTTCAAGGTCAAGCGCACGTTCCGCATGAAAGACGGCGAGCGGTTCTTCGCCAAGGGCCGCGAGGACGCCAACTATGAATTGAAGCAGCAGCAGATGAAGCGCGCCGGCGACTGGCGGCTGGGCCTGCATCGCGGCATTCTGCGACAACTTGCCACTCTTGGCCGCGATCCACGCTGGTTCCTGGAAGAACCTCCGATCGAGTACCCGCAAGCTGCCGGCAGGGCAGGAGCTTTCTTCGGCCGCTCCAGCGGCCGCTTTGATAGCTACCTCGGTGCGGCTGGCGGCCGTGCGAAGGATCGGCTAGCGGAGTTACAAGTTGAGGGAAAGGAGGAAGCGCTTGTCTTCGACCGGGAGGAACTGGGAGGTCTCCCGGAGGGTGGGAAACCCGACGCCAGCGGTCCCCAGCCAAGCGAACCCGCATCCGGCGAGGAGTTGGAGAGCGACAAGAAGCTAGGTGGGGAAGCGGCGTCTCGCGAGAGGGTCACCGACGAGACCCCCGCCGAGCTGGATCAACGCGAGTTCTATGACTATGGCTACGAGGGCAAGGATGGGCTGCGGAGAGATTTGAGCAAGTCGGCGAACGAGTTTGAGTTCGCCAACCATTTCTTTTTGGGGGATGTTGCACAGAAACTAAAGAAGTCGCGGGGCGAGTACGCCGATGATCCCCGAAGTCCGTTCGGCTCGCCCGGCCGAGGTCGGTCTGGCTCGGCCGAGTGGTATCAGCGGCAAGCCCAATGGCTCGACGCGCTCTTCCCGCACCTGCCGCCTGCGGTCAAGGAGATGAAGCAGCCGCGATCGAAGTGGCCCGCGGAGGCGCAAGCACTCGCTCGCAGCCTGCTCCGCAACGACAAACTTGCCAAGATGACGGGCGGCGTCGAGATGGTGCAGCAGAGCGATTCCTTCGATGTCCGCTGGAAGGAACTGACCGGACGCTCGCGCGTCCTGGCGCTGGTGGCGCCCGGCTCGTGGCTGACGCGCACCGAGAGCGACGGGTCGCCGACGCTGATCCAGTGGTGCGACGGTCGCGAACGCGGCGTCTTCTCGCGCCCCTTCCAACTCGGCCGCGTCCGCTCTTCCACTGCGAATGACATGGCGACGCTGCCGCTCGATCCCGGTGACTATTCGCTGTCACCACTCGATCAGGATTACCGTTATTACATCCCGACGCTGGAAACGCGGAAGGACGGGCGGACACTGCTGACTCTCAAGTACGTCTCCACCCCGTACACCGAGATACGCTTTCTGATTGACACGACCCGGCACGTCGTTCTCCAGGTCGAGCATCGGACCAACGGCAAGGCAACTTCCACCATGCACTTTGACGATTTCATCGAGGTCGCCGGCTGCTGGTGGGCGCAGCGCATCGAGACGACGAACGACGAGGGGCGCGTCTCTGCGCGGATCACGCGAACCGTCAAGCCGCTGAGCGCCGATGCCGTCGCCAAGCAGGTCAAGGGCGAACTGGCCGGCAAGGATGCCGTGCTGTTCCTCCATCAACCGGCGAAGACGGTCGCCGAGGCGAAAAAAGCAACCGCCGCCGAGCGGGCCACCTTCGACGATCATTTCGCCCTGCTCCGCTACTGCGCCGGCCGCCAACAGTGGACGCGAGCGAGGGAACAATTGCGAAAGTGCGAGGCGCTGGCCGACGGCAAGCCGGGCGTACGCTGGCTGCGTTCCGCGGTCCTGCAAGTGAGCCGCCGTCACGAGGAGCTGCGCCAGCGTCTGCTCGAGGAAGCCAAACGCCTGGCGAAATCCACTCCGACCGATCCGGCCGGCTCCGATGATTTGGTGCTGGCGGATCACCTCGTCGGCCAAGCGAATCAAGTCCTTGAGGCGAATGAAAGGCTTGCTCTGCTGGATCAACTTCGGCCGATCTACGCTCGCCAGCCGGCCCATCGCCACAGCATGAAACGCTGGACGCAGTTGAGACTGTCCTCCATCCAGCAGACCGGGCAAACGGACGAGGCGCTCCGGCTGCAAAAGCAACTGGCGGTCGATTGGCCGCGCGATGAATCGCTGCAGCGCCAGTACGCCCAGGCGCTCGTCCAGGCTGGCGACTATCCCGCCGCCTACGCCTGGCTGAAGGCGGTCCTCGACAAGGAAGCTCGTTGGCTGCCCTCGGAGGAAGACTCGCTGCGCGGCAGCTACGCGCAGAACCTCGAAACGCAGGGACGCTATCCCGAACTGGTCGATTTCCTGGCGGAGTGGGTGAAGCGGAACCCTGAAAGCTACTCGCCCTACGCCCAGTATCTCAGCGCCTTGATCCGCAGCGATCAAATGGACAAGGCCGATGCGCTCATGACCCGGTGGTTGCGTGAGGGGCGGGAATCCCGCGCGTTGACGCCCGTCTTGCTCGCGCGCTTGCAGGCCGCCGTCTATCAGGCGCTGGGTCAGGGGCACAACCTTTACACCAATCGCATCGACGAACGCTGGGTGAAACGGTTGGCCGACGCGGCGCTCGTCCTGGCCAAGCGCGACGACGCGCTTTCCGCGGTCAGCCAGATCCTGTCGCACTGGCAATTCCAGCAGAGCGACGAGGTGATGCGCGTTCGCAAAGCGTTGTGGGCCGATTTGAGCGCGGGCATCGACAAGCTGTCGCCCAACCGCATCGAGCATTATCTTGGATGGCTGCCCTCGGCGACCTCGGCCGAATGGAAGCAGCTCGCCGATGGGCTGCACAAGCGTTGGTCGGCCGAGGAGGATGTGGACAAAAAGCAACACCTCGGCCGGATGCTTGTGCAGGTGTTGCATCGTCAAAACAATCCCACGGCGCTGCTCGCCTTCCTGCATGAGCAGTGGCAAAAAGGTCCAGAGCAGTTCCGCACCAGCTATGCTCGCGATCTGTTCAACGCGCTACTGGCTCAGCCGTGGTCCGCGGAATACGAGGACGAAGCGTTCACGCTGCTCGGCAAGCTCTCGGACGCGGAGAACAAGAGCGAACGGCTGCGAGCACAGATTGCCGCTCTGTATCAACTGACCGACCGCATGATCGCCGCTCGGCAGGCCGCGAAGACGAAGACTATCGAGCATCCCGAAAAACTCACGCGCATCGAACTGCGGAAGAAGCAGGAGGAATTCTTGCGTCAGGCCCGCGCCGACTTCGCCGAGCGACTGAAAGCGGCCTCCGGCAAGGAACAAGGACCGATGGGCGCGTGGCTGAAGGTCGAACGCAACTACCTGCTGACGCTGCTCGATAAGGATCTGCCGCAGGTGGCGGCGGATTGCTGGGCCGTCCTCGGCGAGGAACCGCCGAAGGAGAAGGAACCGAAACCGGAAGAGGAAACCGCCCACCTGATCGACGCGGCGCTCCGCCAGCGCTGCCTGATGACGCTGATGAACCTGGCCACGCGCAAGGGCGCTGAGCCGGCGCTGGCCGCTCGCCTCTTGAAGTATTTCGATCGCGGCATCGCCCAGGACAAGGACGGCTCGCACTGGAAGCAGCTCAAGTACGGCCTGCTGATCGCGCTGGACCGCCCGAAGGAGTTGGCGAAGACGCTCGAAGAGTGGAGCCGCGGCGACGACGCCGACAATCACTGGCGACTGTCGCTCGCCTTCGTGCTGGCCGAGCAAGGCCGCATCCCCGAGGCGATCAAACTGCTGGAGGCGGTCGAGTCCGAGGACGAGTTGGGAGCGGCGGCGTATCGCACGCTGGCCGGCTGGTATCTGGCGGCCAACCGCCGCGAAGAGCATGAACGGGCCAACCTGGAGATGTACAAAATGATGGACGAATGGCGCATCCATCAGGTGCTCTCCGCCCGGCTCCGTCCGTGGCAGAACAGCTCCGGCAATGTCCCCCTCGCGATGGATCAGGACGTGCTGCGGATGTTCGCGGCCCTTTTGGACAAAGCGAGTTCGCCGCAGCAACATCTGGGACTGCTCCAGCAGTTCTACCAGGCGACGCACGACTTCCGTCTGCTGACGGGACTGGCCGATACAGTCGTCGGACACACGGCGGAGAAGGTCTATCCCTTCCTCAGCGGCATGAACACGCTGCTCGCCGAGGTCGGCGACGAGGCCACCGTCGATGAATTGAGCGCGTACCTCGTCAAGGTCCGCAAGCGCGCCGAAACTTCCGTCGATCGCCGCGCCCTCGATCTTCTCGAATGCCTGATCGAAAGGCGAGCGACGGAGTTGAAGAACCAGCCCGGCCCGCACGCCGAGGCGGCGCTGGCCGCGCTGCGGCGAGCGTTCAAGGGCGAATGGCTCCCCGCCGAGCCGCGCTTGATGGCCGATTTCCTCGCCGGTCTCGGTGCGATTCCGCAAGCTCCGCTGGCGAAGGAACAGCTGCGGCAACTGGAGGAATTGCAGCGTCGCGGCGAGAAAGGCTCCTCCAATCGGCTGCACCTTGTCCTTCGTTACGCGGAGACGCTCGGCGCTCACCGTCAGAAGGACAAGGCCATCGCCGTGCTTCAGGCGGCCCTGACCGAACATCAGGAGGCGAAGGACGGCACGCTGCCGGTGTCGGCCAATAACGCCCTGGCCCAGCTCGTTCTCTTCCTCGAAAGCCCCGGACTTTACGAGCGCGGCGAGAAGGTTCTGCTCGACCAGCTCCGCCATCCCGTCCACGACGAACAGCGTTTCTGGCTGAAGCGCCGGCTGTACCAGCTCTATCACAACACGCTCTCCAGTGACGGCTCGGTGTCACTGGGAAGTGGGGCGGAACTCTATCGGGCCGTGCAGCGCAAACTGCGCACCGAGTTCGACACGCCGAACCAGGACCATCGCCGCCTGTTGATCGATCAACTCCTCGGCATCTACGGCACGGCCAAGAGCAAGAAACTGGACGGCGTCGGCGAGGATGTGCGGGCGTTCGCCTTCACGCAGCTGGCCGATCTGCTGAAAAAACAGACCAATAGCTATCAGAGCATCGTCGGCAACGTGGCCCGCACCGTTCACGATGTCCTTGGCCCGCGCGACGGCGTCGCGTTCCTGCTCGATCGGATCGAGCACGAGCCGGCCTGGTTCCGCTTCAGCAATCAGGACGGCTGGAGCCAGTTCAGCTGGACGATCGCCCAGTGGCGCGACGAGGCCAAGAACCTCGGCGATTTGGACGATCGTTTGCTGCCTCTCGTGCTGGCCGAGCTGCGCCGCGACCTCGAATCGCACCAACAGCGCAGCCGCGTGCTCTCTCACCGCCATCACACCTACTTTTGGTCGGCGAAGGAGGCGGAGTTCGTCAAGGTGGCCGAGGAAGTGCTGGCGAAGCATCCGAAGTCCGGATCGGCCGCCTCCTACATCGCCGAGTACTTCTATTACGGACTCAACCGCTATCCGCGCGCCATCGAGATTATGCTGGCCGCCCACAAGGGCAAGCTCCTCGACGACGGCGGACAGTTCCAACTCGCCAACTATCTGCACTGGCAGAACCGTTACGCCGAGTCGATCCCGGTACTACAGCCGCTCGTCGCCCGGCGCCCCGATCATCTGCCTTATCGCATCTCGCTCATGAGCGCCTACTTCCACACCGGCAAGCAGGGGGATCTGTTGGCACTGCTCAAGGACACCGACAAGTTCTTCCACGAGAAGGACCGCTGGCGCGAGGATGTTATCGCCGCCTTGGGATCGAGCTGTCTGAGCAACCAGCTCTATTCGCAGTCGGTCGCCTATTACAACGAGGTGATCCCACTGCACCAGCGAACGCAGCCGCGGCGCGGCATCGGCAACGGCGTCCTGTCGCGTTACTACGGCGACCTGGCGAAAGCCTACGCCGGATTGGGCAAGACGACCGAGGCGGTGGAAGCGGCCGGCGGCGCCGTCGTCAGCTGGGGACCGGCGCACTCGAATCGAACGGAGGCGATCCGGGCGCTCAAACAGGTGCTATGGGATGCCCGCGACCTCGACGGCTACGTCACGGCGCGCGACATCGAGACGTCGACAAGCGGACTCGACAGCGCGCTCATCCGCAAGATGCTGGGCCAGGTTTATCTGGAGAAGGGCGATCCACGCAAAGCGATCCCGCAGTTGCAGACGTCCATCAATTTGCAGCCCAACGACGTGGAGACGCATCGCTTGCTGACCGACTGCCTCGACAAACTGGGCGAGAAACAGAAGGCCATCTTCGCTCTGCTGCGGGCGGCGGAAACGTCGCGGCGCGACATCAAGCTCTACCAGGATCTCGGCCGCCGTTTGAAGGACAAGCCCAAGGAAGCGGAGCGTGCCTTCACGTCGATTGTGGAGGTGATGCCCAGCGAGTCGGAGGGCCACGCTCTGCTCGCCGAGGTCCGGCAGCAGCAAAACCGCTGGCCGGAAGCGCTGACGCAATGGCAGCAGGTGGCGCGCATCCGCGCCCTGGAACCGACCGGCTTGCTCAAGATGGCCGACGCTCAGATCCATCTGCACCAGTGGGAGCAGGCGGAGCAGACGCTGCATAAGGTCAGCGCCCGCAAATGGCCGCCCCGTTTCAACGAAGTATCCCGGCAAGTGCGCGAGTTGGAGGACAAGATCAGCAAGGGCCGCGAGCGCAAGTAGCCGGAAATGCCGGCGATGGGTTTCGCCCACCCGTCGCCGGCTCTTCGGGCTTAGGGCGGTGTTCGTTGCTCTTCCTTTTTCGCGCGGAAAACGCTACGCTCCCGCCCAGTCTGGAACCGGCTGGGCAGGGATGATGCCATGCGCGATCCGATTGAACGTGTGACGAGGTTCGTCCAGGAACAGAAACGTCAAGCGGCCTTCGAGCATGCGCGGGCGGTCTGGTCTCGGCGGATCCCCGTCCTGCTGCCCAGCCTTCGCGGCGTCGTCGAGGCGTTTCAGAGTGGACTGGAAGAATCCTCTCCGCAGTCAGTGATTTCCCTCCTCGCCGACCCCGCTCGCGCCGACTTCCCCCTGGTGATCGCCTTCGAGCGCCGTCCCTACGAGCACGAAGGCATCTTGAGCATGCATTCCGCGTCGGGTGAACACGAAGTGGGCGCGAGCTGTATGTTCCGCTGCGAGGCCGACGGTATCGTCTACGGCCATCGCTATCCGTTCCACCGCGTCCAGCGCGACGCCCGACCGGAGCGCTTCGCCGATCTGGGCGAACCGGCCTCTATCCACGCGCATCAGATCGGGAACGCCGTTGTGGATTTCCTGGAATGGGCCGCGATCGGCGACGGTTGCGGCAGCCGCAAACTGCGTTTCTGGCTCCCGCCCGAACGGTCGGCCGTCGCGCCGCAGCCAATCCAGCTGCGTGTCGTCGCGGCTTGAGACGGCACTTCGGATTTCGATGCCGGCTGCTCGCCGGTAAGCCCGCTTCGTTGGCCCACCCTACCCATCATCACCCTCCCTTACTGTATCCACATCGGGGTCCGCGGATTTGTCCTGGACGGCGACCGGGGCGGGCTTTAGTCTCGAAATCAGCAAGGAGTTCGCGATCCGCACGAGAAGCCGCAGGATGAGCCATGACACGATATTTCGTCCTTGCCTTGCTGATGACGCTGTTGGTCCTCCCAATGTATCTCGTGGCACCGGACGAGCCGATACGACGAGAACCCACTTCGCTCCCCGCAAGCGACGAGGGCGGACATGACGCGCAGGCGATTTCCGAAAAAGATGCGCGCGAAATCGGCCGGCTCATCCAGCAGTTGAGCAGTTCAAGCTTCGCCGAGCGCGAAGCGGCCGCCCGCCGACTGAAGCGGATCGGCAATCCGGCCGTACCGCTGCTCCGCGCCGCGGGAACAGGCAAAGGAGCCGATCTCGAATTACGCCGCCGGGCGGAGTTGCTGGTGGACAAGATCCTCACCAAGGATTTCCCTCAACGCTTCGGCGAAAGTATTGCCGTCGTGGAGAAACTCTTGCCGAGTGGGTGGAGCATCCTGCGGACCGTCTCCGGCTCGACGCCGCCCGATTGGTGGACCGACGACCCAAAGGCTGGCTTCCTCATCGAGGCACGAAACGGCAACGAGGTTCTGCAAATCTGGTTCTTGCCGCTGGACTGGATCGGCATCCGCAAAACGCGAAACCGGGCCTGGCGATCAGTCTACGGGCAAGGCATCCTGACCGGCGACAAATACAAGACCATCACCTACATTGCGGATGACAAGCTGCATGAGTGGTTCAGCCGCCGCCTCGGCTCCGAACCGTCCCTGATTAACGGCGGCTACAGCGAGGCGATGCGCATTTTCGCCGGTAAACTTGAGCGGGCCGACCGAATCGCCGCGGCGCTGGTCCGCAAGCATTGCCACACGTCCAAACAATTCAACGAGGCGATCTCTTCCTTGGACGACCTGGGCGTGCCGGCCCGCAACCTGTTCCTCCGCGGCGCACGATACGCGCGCGCGGGCAAGATCGAGGGCGTTACACCTCGATTCTTGGCCTGCTGGGGGGGAAAGACGCGATTGGTCTACTTTGCGACACGGCGACCGATCTTGAGGTGTCCGCCCACGACCGACATTACGCCATTATGGACCTCGAACGGCATCAGGATGAGCGCATCGGGCCGGCGCTGCACACGGCCCTGATGCGGATGCCCGATGGCGCAGGACTCGATTGCGTAGTAAAGGCGCTCATGCATCGGTGTTACAAGCCGGCCGAGGCGGATCTGCTCGCCCTCTTCACGCGTCTGCCCAACGATGCCTATGCGAAAAACGCGCTCGCCCAAGCGCTGGCCGCTTTCCGCTGCAAGGAGGCAATTCCCGAACTACTTCGTTTGCGGCAGGAGTTCGCGAAGGACCATGAGGAACACAAAGGCATATTGGCGAGCCTCGATCTGGCCTTGTTGCGCCTGACCGGCGATTGGGGCGAAGCCGGTGAAGGCGCACGGTTGCACGTCCTTTCGCCGGAACAGCCGCGCCTCGGCGAGAAGATGGAGCTGACAGTTCATCTGGAAAACAAGGGAACAGAGCCGATCGAGCGCTTACCCCTGCCGCGAGAGATGGGGCTTCGCGTGGACGGAGAAAAAGTCTTCAAGGAAGAATTCTTCATCATTATGGGGCCGGGCGATCACCTCGATCCCGGTGACGTACGGACCTTTACCTGCGATCTGGCGCCCTATGTCAAGACGCCCGGCCGTCATCAAGTACAGTACGTCGATCATGGGGCGCGCTCGAACGTGGCCGCCTTCACAGTGCGGGCCGCCAAACCATAATCTTCCCAGGTTCTTTTTCGGTGGGCAACAAAAGCGACAGCCACCTGCCTGAGGGGGCTTTTCCCATGAACGCCGTCAACGGACATGGACTTCTTTTTCGCGCCGGAAAGAGAGTGAGAGGTGCGCGGTGGTTGGCGGGGCATCCGAAGCGGGGCCCAAGTGCCCCGCAGCAGCACGAGCGAGCCGGAATCATTCCTGCGGGGGCGCTTCGGCGGTGCGCTGGCGGAGCGGACCCCGGTATGTGATCCGGCCTTTGTTCAGATCGTAGGGGGAGATGGCGACCGTCACCGTGTCGCCCGGCAGGATGCGGATGAAGTTCTTGCGGATCTTGCCGGCGATGTGGGCGACGATCTCGTGCCCGTTCTCCAAACGAACGCGGAACTGTGTGTTGGCCAGGGCGGCGACCACCTTGCCCTGCACCTGAATCGCTTCTTCTTTGGCCATACTGTATCCTTTTCAACTCGTCGCGGCGACAAAAGCCGAACCGGCCCTCGATGGCGAGGGCGAACACCGGCCTGCCTGCGGGGCCGGTCGCCTCACAAGACCCGTCATCAGTCCAGGGGGAGGACGCAGCAGGGACGCTGCCACGGGCCGGTCGGATTCCTCCATTTTTACTTATCCCGCGCCGACCGTGCAAGACGATTCCAACGACCGGGCGGGTTCGGGGGGCTGCGCGCTTTCGGGGAGCGTCCGGCGTCAGCCGGCTGTTCGGTCCTCAACAGCCGGCTGACGCCGGACGCTCGCCGGCCGTCGAAACGAGGACGTTCCTGCGGGCGGATGCCGCCGCGAAAAAGGGGAAAAAACGGGAATCGCGCCGACACCGGCCGACACTGTGGTAAACTTGCGGTAACAGCGGTCGGACGCATTGTCCGGCCGGATTGGTCCCGACAAGAGGAACTTGCGATGCCGCAGCAGAGAGTGGAAGAGTTGTTGCCCCAGCCGCGGCGGATGGAGATTTTCCTGGCCCTCGTCGAAACCCAAGACCAGTCCGTCGGCGTGGCGCGTTCCCGGCAGCTCGTCGCTTCGCGCTTCGGCGTCAGCGAGGACCAGGTCCGCCGCATCGAACAGGAAGGACTGGACCACGAGTGGCCGCCCTTGTGATCTCACCGCCGCGCCGCCGCGCCGAGAACCGCGCCGAACAACGCGCATAGCACTGTCCCGGCGAGCACGCACCCCGCGGCCGTCGCCAACTCGTTCGGCGCCGGCCAGGCGAGTCGGCCGTCCTCCAGCGAATCCCAAAGGAATAGGGTCAAACAGGCGGCGAGGGCGCCGCCGACTCCGGCGCCGGCCCCCAGCGCTCCGGACACGAGCAGCGTGCGCGCCAACGATCGCTGAAGCGCGGCCGGCGTTCCCGTGGATTCCCCCTCCCCGGTCCTCGCCTTCCCTTCGTTCATCACGCCTCCGATTCGGATCGCGCCGGCGCTTCTGACTTGCCGGCACGCCGGAAAAAATTATCCTACCTCTGGCGTTCTCTCTCCAGCCCAATTACTTTCAGTGAGCGGGAAAGTGGCTCGAATCCCAGCCGCGTCCCCCATACATGCGGGGCAGATAGCGGCGCTCACGTTCCACACCCAGACGAGGCAACACGCATGGCCGACAAAAAAATCAACGTGGCGATCATCGGTCTGGGCTTCGGGGCCGAGTTCATCCCCATCTATCAGAAGCATCCGCTGGCCAACATGTACGCCGTCTGCCAGCGCACCGAGAGCAAACTCAAGGAGGTCGGCGACGCCTTCGCCATCGCCGCGCGCTATCGCCAATACGAGGACGTCCTGGCCGACCCCAAGGTCGATTTCGTCCACATCAACACGCCGATCCCCGACCACGCGTCGCAGGCCATCGCCGCCCTGAAGGCCGGCAAGCACGTCATGTCCACCGTGCCGATGGCCACCACCATCGAGGAGTGCGGGCAGATCGTCGAGCTGGCCAAGAAAACCGGCCTGAAATACATGATGGCCGAGACTGTCGTCTACGCGCGGGAGTTTTTGTTCCTCAAAGAGATGTACGACAAGGGCGAACTGGGCAAGGTTCAGTTCGTGCAGGCGAGCCATCAGCAGGACATGGACGGTTGGCCGAACTACTGGCCCGGTTTGCCGCCGATGCACTACGCCACGCACTGCGTCGGTCCGTGCCTGGCGCTGACGCGGGCCGAGGCCGAGTACGTCTCTTGCTTCGGCTCCGGC
Source organism: Gemmataceae bacterium (assembly GCA_036557825.1). Lineage (GTDB taxonomy): Bacteria > Planctomycetota > Planctomycetia > Gemmatales > Gemmataceae > JAJPHU01. The sequence continues at coordinate 10,553 of DATBGU010000249.1, read as the reverse complement.
ACCATTCGCCAGGAACTAATCGGCAAGTACAACTCGCCGTTCGCCGTCGAGACGGCGCACGTCAAGCTCCGCAACTCCGATCTGACGGCCCGCATCTATCGCTCGCTGTTCGACACCGCCCGGCAGTACCGCGAGAGCTTCGACGTATTCGGCACCAAGAAATCGTTCGAGTGGCAGCTGATCGAGGGCGAGGAGCCGGTGGTCCACACGGCCAAGAAACCGGAACCGGAGATCCCAGAGCGCGTCAAGGTGCCGGACTACGCCCATCTGCTGCCGGCGGAGATCCAGCGCTTCACGACGCGCGGCGTCTACGATGCCGGCGAGCACGCGCACCTGTCGTTCATCCAGGGCGGCGGTCACGGCGGATCGCATCCGCATTTGGTCCACGAATTCCTGTCGGCGCTGGCGCAAAACCGCGATCCGTATCCCAACGCGGTGCAGTCGGCCAACTGGACGTGCGTCGGCATCTGCGCCCATCAATCCGCCCTCAAAGGCGGCGAGATCGTCAAACTGCCCGCGTTCACGTTATCGTAGCGGCGAATGGCTGGCTGACGCCGGCAGTTCGCCTTCGGAGAAAACATCATGGTGAAGGCATTCGGGATCGTCTGGGGCTTGCTGGCGTTCGCGGGAATCGCCGGCGCGGAGTCGCCCAGGATCAAGGTGTTGTTTTTGGGAGACAACGGCCATCATCGCCCCATCGACCGCGCCGCCGACCTCATGCCTCCCCTCGCCCGCGCCGGCATCGACATGGGCTACACCGACGATTTGAACGATCTAAACAGCGAGAACCTGGCGCGCTACGACGGACTTATTATCTACGCCAACCACACGACGATTTCGCCCAAGCAAGAGGCGGCCTTGCTGTCGTTCGTCGAGAACGGCAAGGGGCTGATCGCGCTGCACTGCGCCTCGTATTGTTTTCTGAATTCGCCGAAATACATCTCGCTGGTCGGCGGACAGTTCCAAAGCCACAAGACCGGCGTGTTCCGCACGCGCATCGTGGACGGCAAGCACGCCGCGATGAAGGGCGTCAAGGAATTCGAGGCCTGGGACGAAACCTACGTGCATCATCGGCTGACCGGCGATCGGCACATTTTGATGGTCCGCGAGGAGAACGGCAAGCGCGAGCCGTGGACGTGGGTGCGTAAGCAAGGCAAGGGCCGCGTCTTCTACACCGCCTCCGGCCACGATGAGCGCGTCTTTCGCAACGAGGATTTCCATCGCCTCGTCGTGCAGGGCGTCCGCTGGGCGGTTGGCCGGTCCGATCACGAGTACGTCACCAAGCCCTTCGAGTATCAGCCGGGCGAGCTGCCGAATTATCGCGCGGGCCGGGGCGCTCGCCTGCACAAGATGCAGGCGCCGCTGCCGCCGGCCGAGTCGATGAAACATCTCAGCGTGCCGGGCGGTTTCCGCGTCGAGCTGTTCGCGTCGGAGCCGGACATCGTCAAGCCCATCGCCATCGCCTGGGATGGTCGCGGACGGGCCTTCCTCGCCGAGACGCTCGACTATCCCAACAACAAGCAGCCCGACGGCCAGGGCCACGATCGCATCCTCATCGCCGAGGACACCGACGGCGACGGCAAGGCGGACAAGTTCACCCCCTTCGCCGACAAGCTCAGCATTCCCACGAGCATGGTCTGCGCCGGCGGCGGCTTGATCGTGACCCAGGCGCCGCACGTGCTGTTTCTCAAGGACACTGACGGCGACGGCAAGGCCGACGTGCGCAAGGTTTTGTTCAGCGGCTTCCGCACCAACGACACGCACGCCGGCCCGAGCAACCTGCGGCTCGGACTCGATAACTGGATCTACGCCACGGTCGGCTACGCCGGCTTCGACGGCGTTGTCGGCGGCAAGCGCCATCGCTTCGGCCAGGGGCTTTTCCGCTTCAAGTCCGATGGCTCGGAGCTGGAGTTTCTGGGATCGTCGAGCAACAACACCTGGGGCCTGGGCATCGGCGAAACCGGCGAAATCTTCTATTCGACGGCCAACGGCGAGCACTCGTCCTACCTGGCGATCCCCAATCGATACTTCGAGTCGGTGCGCGGCCTGCTCGGCAAGGGCACTGTGCGCATGGCCGACTATCGGCGATTTCATCCGATAACGGCGATCCGGCAAGTCGATTTTCACGACGGCTTCACCGCCGCCGCCGGCCATGCTCTCTACACCGCTCGCCAGTTCCCGAAATCGTACTGGGACCGCATCGCCTTCGTCGCCGAGCCGACCGGCCATCTCGTTGCCATGTGCCGGCTCGAAAAACGAGGCAGCAATTTCGTCACGCACGACGGGTTCAATCTGCTGGCCAGCACCGACGAATGGACGGCCCCCATCGCGGCCGAGGTCGGACCCGACGGCGCGGTGTGGGTACTCGACTGGTACAACTACATCGTGCAGCACAATCCGACGCCGCCCGGTTTCGAGACTGGCAAGGGCAACGCCTACGTCACTCCGTTGCGTGATAAGAAGCACGGCCGCATCTATCGCATCGTCAACGAATCGGCGAAAAGACCCGCTGCGGTTAACCTGGATTCGGCGATGCCGGGGCAACTCCTGGCCGCGCTCAAGAATGATAATATGTTCTGGCGTTTGCAGGCGCAATGGCGGCTCGTCGAACGCGGCAAGACGGATGTGCTGCCCGCCCTCGTCGATCTGGCCGCGGATAAGGGCACCGATGACAGGGATGAGAATCTGCCGGCCGTCCACGCCCTCTGGACCTTGCACGGACTCGGTGCCTTTCCGCGATCGGCTGTGGCGGTCGAGGTGCTCCATCAGGATTTGAATCACGCCTCCGCCAGCGTCCGTCGCGCGGCCCTGGAGGTTCTGCCGCGCACGGAGGAATCGACCACGGCCATCCTGCAAACCAATTTGTTGAAAGACCGCGAGCCGCTGGTGCGCCGCGCTGCCCTGCTCACCCTCAGCGAGATGCCAACCTCGAAGGAGGCAGGCGCCGCCATCCACGCCGCGCTGCTCACTTCCGAAAACGAGAAGGACCGCTGGATTCCGCTCGCCGCGACCACGGCCGCCGCTCGTCACGACGCCGGTTTTCTCGTCGCTACCCTGGCCGCGAAAAAGAACACCGACGCCGTGCGCCGCGTCCTCCGTATCGTCGCCGAGCATTACGCGCGCGGCGACGCGACCACCTCCGTGAATGAACTGCTCGCGCACCTGAAGGACGCCAACACCGAAGACGCCGAGGTACTTCTGGAAGGGCTGGCGGCCGGTTGGCCGAAGGCGAAGACGCCGAAGTTGGACGACTCCGCGCGGGATGCCCTGGTCGCCCTGATGCCGCGCCTGGGAGCGAACGGTCAACTTCATCTCGCCACTCTGGCCGGACGCTGGGGACTCGCGGCTCGCTTCGACAAGGCGCTGGCCGGCCTGCGTAAATCCTTGTTGGCCGTCGTCGCCGACGCGAAAAAAACCGACAAGGAACGCATCGAATCCGCGCAGCGCCTCGCGCAGATGAACCCCGATCGCGCCGTGCTGGAAAGCCTGCTCGCCGAGGTGTCGCCGAAGGCGAATCCGGCGCTGTCCGCCGGCATCCTCGACGCCGCCGGTGGGACGACTTCTCCCGAGCTGGCCGGTCTGCTCGTCGGGCGCTGGGACCAACTCACGCCGCGCCTGCGCCAGCAGGCCGCCGCCATCCTGCTGCAACGCCCCGAATGGTCCACGGTCCTGCTCGACGCGCTCGACAAGGGCACCATCGCGGCGACCGATCTCAGCCTCGATCAATCGCAGCAGTTGACCAATCATCCCGACAAGAAGCTCGCCGAACGCGCCCGCCTCCTGCTCGCGCGCGGCGGCCGGCTGCCCAGTCCCGACCGCAAAAAAATCCTCGACGAATACATGGCCCTCGTCGAGAAGACCGGCGACGCCCACAAAGGCTTCGAGGTCTTCAAGAGCATCTGCGCCAAGTGCCATCGCCACGGCGACACCGGCGAAACCATCGCCCCGAACCTGACCGGCTTCAACGTCCACCCCAAGAGCAAGATCCTGCAAAAGGTGCTCGATCCCAACAGCTCGGTCGAGGGCAATTTCCGCCAGTACACCATCACCACCAAGGCCGGCCGCGTCATCAACGGTCTGCTGTCCTCCGAGACGAAGACGGCTGTCGAGGTCGTGGACACCGAGGCCAAGCGCCACGTCGTCCTGCGCGACGACATCGACGAAATGACCGCCTCCAACCGCACCATCATGCCGGAGGGCTTCGAGAAACAGCTGAGCAAGGACGACTTCACGAATCTGCTGGAGTTTCTGACGACCAAGGGCAAATACTTGCCGATCCCCCTGGACAAGGCGGCCACAATCGCCAGCACGCAGGGCATGTTCTACAGCAAGGACGCGACGGCCGAGCGCCTGATCTTCCGCGATTGGAAAGCCAAGACGTTCAAGGACGTGCCGTTCCAGCTCGTCGATCCGCAAGGCGTCCGCGTCAAGAACGTCATCATGCTGTACGGACCCAACGGCGAATCGCCGCCGAAGATGCCGAAGTCGGTGACGCTGCCGTGCAACACGCCGGCGCGGGCGGTCCACTTTCTTTCGGGCGTCAGCGGTTGGGGCTACCCTTACAGTGAGAAAGGTTCGGTGTCGATGATCGTGCGTCTTCGCTACGCCGACGGCAAGACCGAGGACCACGCCTTGAAGAACGGCGAGCATTTCGCCGACTACATCCGCCGCGTGGATGTGCCGGGGTCCGAGTTTGCGTTCGACCTGCGCGGCCGGCAAATTCGCTATTTCGCCGTGACGCCCGACCGCGCGGACAAGATCGAGTCCATTGAATTGCTGAAGGGACCGGACCAGACGGCCCCCGTCGTCATGGCCGTGACGGTCGAGACCCGGTGAACCATCGGGAAAATGGCACCGACTCAATCCGTTAGGGAACGACGGGATTCAAAGGGTTCCCACAGGTGTTTCTACGCGGAGCGCGGTGATGGGAACGAGAAAAGCGACTCGCCCTAGCGCCGAGGAGTTTGTGGGCTGCCTAGCGGGAACTCCTTTGACTCCTCCGGCGTGGGTACGTCGGTGCGGCGACGATCGTAGGGATCGGGCAACGTCAATTTGAGGAACGGTGCTTTCGTGGCACGCGCGGGAATCGGCGCGGCCAGGGCGGCTGTGGTGGAAGCATCGTCGGTGGGATCGTCGAGCGAGGCGCGGTCGGAGACGGGCTGACCCACGATCGGCAGCGCGAGCGCCTCATGAACGTCCGGCGATGGGACGCGGACGCGGCCGAAGTCGGGGAAGGAGGGAAGTTGAGGGAGAATGAGCGCGTCGGGGATGCCGCCGAGGGTCTCATCCAGAATCAGACGCGGATGCAAGGGCGACGACGGCGCGGCAGCGGGCAAGCGCGGCAGCGAGGCGTGACTGGGCGGCAGGGGCAGGGCAGGAGGCTTCATCCGCTGCGAAGCCGAGGTGACACTGCGCGGCTCGACTCGGTCGGGGCGAGATGGCTGCGGTTCCTTGGGCGGCAACACCTTCGCCAGCAGTTCGCCTCCGGCGTCTTCGGGGAAGGTGAAGGAGGTATCGGCCGGCTCGTCGGCCTTGCCGCGCGCCACCACCCGCTCGTCGGCGAGCGAGGTGCCCTCCGGCGCGACGACAACCGCCGAACGACCGCAACCCAACAGCGCCATCAGCAAGCCGCCACAGCATACCTTGGCGAGAAGATCAGAAGATCGGTGGGACATGGCTATTCTCTCGTCGGAAGAACGCGACTCCGAAAACGTACGGCTCACTTCGCCGGAACTTCGAGGATCAGCTTCACGGCCGTGCCTTCCTTCGGCAGCAGCTTCTTGTTCGTGTCCAGCTTGACGTACTTCTCGTCCTTCATGGTCAGGTTGGTTTGAAAGACCGTCTCGTTGGTGACGGGGAAGATGGAAATCAGCGTGCCGGTGAGGTCGGCGCCGTAGACTTTCGCGGGCTTGTCGGGATCGGGTTGCTTCAAGGCGGAGCCGGTGAAGCACCAATGGACCTTCGGCATCGGCTTGTTCGTCTTCGGATCGACAAGGACTTTTTCGATCGGGAGACGCTTCGGCTGGCCGTCAGCGCCAGGGACTTCGACAGAGATTTTGACTTCGGGGCCCTGCGGTGGTTCCTTGCTCTCGCCCATAACGGGCTTGCCGGGCTTCAGTCCGAGACTTTCAAGCGCCTTGTGGACTTCGCTCGGTTTGACGTCAATGGTGACAACGGTTTCATGCGCCTTCTGCCCCTTCTTCTCGAAGGACCAGCAGGCGATGACTTCAATGGGATAGGGCTTGCCATCCTCGCGCTTGTAGCGGGGATCGTTGATGATCCGCGGGGCGATCTTGGCGTCGATGGTGACGGTGCGTTTGTCCTTGTCCACGACGATTCCGGGCGTCGAATCGGCGGCAAACGAAGAGGAATTAACCACAGAGTCACAGAGAACACAGAGAAGACAAACACAGAGACGTGGGTAAATCCACACGATAGATTCCTTGATGTTCATTTTGGTTCCTCTCTGTGTTTTTCTCTGTGTTCTCTGTGACTCTGTGGTTAGTTCTTTTCTCCGATGCACACGACGACGGTGGGCTGGCGAGCTGACGGCCCTTCGAGGTTGCAGGTGGCGACGAACAGCCGTCCGCCCTGGAGGACTGGGCCGGCGTAGATCATGCCCGGTGCCTTCACCGGATCGGCCGCCAGGTCGAGCTTCCATTTGGCCGTGCCGTCGGCGAGGTTAATGGCATGGACGACGCCGCGTAGATCGCCGGCATAGGCAAGTCCGGCGGACACGGCCGCCGGAGCGAAGAATGGGGTTTTACCTTCATAGATCCAGCGACGTTCGCCGCTCTGCAAATCGAAAGCGCGAACCTTGCCGTCGGTCGCGGTGGCAATGGCCAGATCCTTCGTCAGCGCGACGCAGGAGATGATGCCGGCCTTGACCTCCTTCTTCCACTTCGGTTTGCCGTCGGCAAGGTTGTAGGCGGCGACGACGCCCTTGGCGTTTTTCAAGTTCTTGGGATCGTAGCCGATCGTGCTGCCGCTGACGACGACGAGGTCGCCGGACAGCGACGGGCCGCCCCACGGGTTGACCGGCAGCTGCGTGCGCCACACGATGTCCCCGGTCTTGGCATTGAGACAAAACAGAGCGCGATCGCCGACTTTTTCCTTGTCGAGATATGCCGAGGCGACGAGGACGCGATCGCCGGACACGGCGACGGGCGCATCGACGTGCCATTTGTCCTTGCCCTGCTGCCACAGCCGCCTCGGCGAAGGATGGGGAAGGTCGTCCTCGCTGGGCGGGACGGCGAGCATGGGATCTTTCTTTTTCTCCGCCTCGTATTTCGCCTGTAATTGGGACCATTTCTTGTCGAGCAGCTTGTCGATGGCCGCCAGATCCATGTCCTTGCCTTCGAGAGTGACTCGGTTCAGATCCACGCATAGGACGCCGGCGGCCCCGCCGCCGAGGTAGACGCGGCCATCGGCGATGGTCGGCGATCCTTCCAGATGAACCAGCGTGCCGGGCACGGGCAACTGCCAGAGCATTCGGCCCTTGTCGAGACGCAGACAGTGCAGGATGGCGCCGTCGGTCTGGTGCATGCCGTCGCCGAAGATCAGTTTGCCGTCGTGGATGGCGGGCGAGCTGACGGTCGGCAGTTTCAGATACGGCGTGCCCTTGGTCCAGGCGACGCGCTGGGCGGCCTTGGGATCGACGTTGAGGCAGGCCAAGGTCGGCACGTTGAAACCGCCCAGACCGGAGACGAACAGATGGTCCTTGGTGGCGACGGGTGCGGCGATGAAGTGATCGGCGGACTTCCAGGTCCACAAGACTTTCGGCGTCGTCGGGCCAGGTCGTCCGTCGCTGGCCGTCCGCTGCGGATCGCCGCGATAGGTGGAACCCGGCTCGGCGGCGAGCAAAGAGGAACTAACCACAGAGTCACAGAGAACACAGAGAAGAAAAACACAGAGACGTGGGTAAATCCACACACTTGACTCCTTGACTTTCATTTTGATTCCTCTCTTCTTTCTTCTCTGTGTCCTCTGTGACTCTGTGGTTAGCTCTTTTTTATTCCGCTTTTGGCGTTTGCTCGTCGAGGACTCCCAGCAGGTGCGTCGCGGCGACGACGATCTCCTTGCCGCGGCGTTCACCACTGCTGTACTGCACCTCGACGCGATACTTGCCGGGCGCCAGCGCGAAGCGCGCCGAAGGGACGGCCTGTCCACCGCGGCCGTCGCCGCCGGAGACGAAGTATGTCCCGCGCAACTTTCCGGCCATGTCCAGCACTTTGACGCGGCTGCCGATGACTCCGGTCTTACCCTTGACGTGCAACGTCACCGGCGTGCGCTTGGGGGCGAACTCGGCGTTGCCGAGCAAGACGCAAGACTCCTGCCCCTCGTTGTTGAAGATCACGTCGAGGGTGCCGTCGTTGTTGAGATCCACCAGTGCCACGGCCTGGGTGTTGAAGATGCGCTCGCTGAGACCAATCGAGTCACTGGCGTCCGTGAAGGTGCCGTCGCCGTTGTTGCGGAAGAAGTGGTTGGGCCCGCGCAAACAGCCGACAACGAGGTCGAGATTGCCGTCGTTATCCAGGTCGCCCCAGGCGGCGCAGGCAGAGCAGCGCAGGGATTTCAGACCGGACTTGTCCGTGACATCCGAAAAGCGGCCGTCGCCGTCGTTGTGGAAGAGCTTGCAGCCGGCCGGTTGCGGCACGAAAAGATCCGGACGGCCATCGTTGTCGTAGTCGGCGAAAATGGGACCGACCTTGCCGGCGCGGTAGACGATGCCGGAACCTTTCGCTTCGACGAACCCCTTCGGCGTGTTGAGGGCGAGCAGACCGGAGCCGGAGCCGTAGAGGAAATCGGGCCGGCCGTCGCCGTTGACATCGCAGACGGCAAGCGTGTCGCCCTTGGCGGCGCTGCCGAGTCCGTCGGCGCCGAGTCCGGCCTGGTCCGAAACATCGGCGAAGCTCCAAAAGGTCGCCTTGGGGATGGCGCCGGTGGCCTTGAAATAGAAGGCCCATTCGCCGGAACCCTGGCCGATCTTCAGAAGCAGACTGTTCTTGCCAGCCTTCAGTTTGAGGACAGCGTGGTTCTGATCGGGAGCGCAGGCGCGATCGACTTTTTCGGAGACGATCTTCTGACCGTTGAGCCACACGGTCAGGCTGTCATCGCTTCCCAGCGAGACGGGCAATTCCATCGCCGCGGCGCACTCGATCTCGCGGTGGAGATAGACGACGGCATCAACATTGTTATCGGCCCGGAAGAGGGCGAGGTTGTTGACCTGGCCGTCGGTGAACTTGCCCTCGCGCCAGACGGCCTCCTCGCCGTTGCGTCCGCCGTACTTGGCGGCGAGATTGATGCCCTGTTCGGGCGGATAGACGGCGGTGAATCCCTGCCCGTTGTTGTTGGGGAAAGGTCCGATGTAGGACCACTTGCCGAGCACGAGCGGCGCCTTGGCGGTGTCGATCGGTCCCTTGTTGCGGTAGAGACGCAGACCGTGGAAGCCGTTGCCGAGCAGCAGATCGGGGCGGCCGTCGCCGTCGTAATCGAGCCAGGCGGCCGAGGTGAGGTCGTAAGCGGCTTCCGCCGGCAGCAAGTGCGAATCGTCGCGGAAGGTGCCGCCCTCGTTGGTGTAGAGTTTGGGACCGGCCGGCGTGGCGAGGAGGAGGTCGGGTTTACCGTCGCCGTTGTAGTCGGCCCAGACGGCGGCGCGGCAAGCGGCGGCGCCGGGGAGCGCGATTTCATTGAGCGATTCGCCGCCGTTTTGCAGAAGGACGACGCGGCCGCCGCCACCCAGGCAGAGATCGGGTTTGCCGTCGCCGTTGATGTCCACGCTGGAAATGGCTTGCGCTTCGGGATCGACGCGGGCCACGGCCGAGTAGTGGCTGAAGCCGGGCATGCCTTGCAAGCGGCGGAAGTCCTCGCCCCCCCAGCCAACGAAGTCACGCTTGGGGTTGTAATCGAGCTTGAGGCTCGCCTTGACGCGCTGGATGCGGGCGCGGCGCAGGTGCAAATCATCCTTGTTGCCGTCCACCATGCAGGGTACGACGACCTCGCGGCCGGCGACGATATCGGTGACGGCGGCGGCGAGCTTTTCGACGTTGCCGGCGAAGCTGCGCAGCAGGAACGGCTCACCGTGGCTGAGGTTCCACCACTCGCCGCCGGCGTAGGCCTGATACCAGTAATTGCCGATGCACGTTTCGCTGGCTCCGCCGTTGTGGAAGAAGATGGCGGTCTTGCCGACCTCGGCCCATTCCATCGTATATTGCCACTCGCGCGGGTTGAAACCGCCGCGGCCGATGTTGTGGCGAATCACATCGGTGGGATGCTTGCCCTTCAGGTCGCGCACCTTGCGGTACACGATGACGTTCTTCGTCTTATCGACCTGTTCGACGCGCACCACCATGATGTTGGTCGAGAGGCTGATGACCTGGCCGAGACTGTGCGGCGCCTCGACGTAAGCGAGGGCGCGACGGTTCTGACACAAGAACAGGAGTGCGGCCAGGCAGAGAAGTCCCAGAAAGCAGAGAAGTCGGCGGGTACTGAACACGTTTGGTCCCTCCGGGGTGAGTCTCTGTAGGGTGGGCCGACGAAGGAGGCCCACCAGC
>DATBGU010000248.1:0-31089 GCA_036557825.1 Gemmataceae bacterium | reverse complement strand
CAGGCCGTGACCGGCCCGATGCCCTTGATAGACCGCAGCCAGCCGATGGTGGTATCCTTGTCCGTGACCTTGGCCAGGCGTGTTTCCACGGTGCGGATCTCCTCGACGATCCAGGCCAGCCGCCGCAGGCGTTGCTCTAAGCTCGACTGATGCAGATTTTCCGGCGCCGTCCGAGCATCAGGAAACGGCGGAAAAACAAGGCGTTTTAGTTTTCCGAACAGGCGTGGTCGCTTGGCCATGTTCAAAAACTCATACGGTTGAGCTTCAGCGCCGAAAGTTCGGCGCTCCTCGTTAGCGAGTGTTTTAGCTCAGACTCAACCTTGCACGAGACGCGAAAATCTGCATCAGTCGAGCTTAGGGCGCGTCCAGGAATACCTTCGGTGGGACCGGCGTCCCGCCGGTCCTTGGCCGAGTGGACCGGCGGGACGCCGGTCCCACCATCCTTGGAACTTGTTCCTGGACGTGCCCTTAGACAAGAGAGATGGAACAGTTTTGCCAGCGAAGCGAGCCTCCACAGCTTCAATCAGCCAGGAGAACACGTTCCGCTGTTGCCGCCGGCAGGTTTCCACTACGGTCAGTAACCGCTCGACAAACCCTTCCAAGGGGAGACGCTGGGATCAGAGCATCACATTCCAAGCGAGTGCTGACCTCGCCAAATCGAAACGTAGGGTGATCGGGACATCACCCTACGTTTGGCATCCACCGATCGTTAGTCGCAGCGATGGCAGAGCGAGACTCCCAACGACGGCAACTCGGGGAGGCCCGTTTCCCACAGGCTGACTTCGATCCTGATGGCGTTCTCCTAACACCTGAAGAACCGACCGTCCGTGCCCCTCGTCCTTATTGGCCCGAGGCATCCTGGGCCGCACCGGCGCCAGCGGCCAGGGCCGGCATACCGAACAGCCCAGCGTAGGGCATGGTGGTCTCAATCTGGTTCATGAGCAACCCAATCGGAGGCAGACCCAACGCCGACCCCAGGTCATGCGCATGCAGCACGATCTCGGCCCCGTCGATGAACAACGTCAACGCTGCATCGAAGAGCGAAGGTGGTGCGGGAGACGGCGTCGGTGGGACAGGCGGTGCCGGTGGCGACGGTGGGGCGCTTTCGACGGTTAGAGTTCCACTTCCGCTGCTGCTGACAAGCAGCCCACCAGAATTGTACACCGCCACGATAGTGTAATTACCAGGGGACGTTCCACCCGGCAGAGTCACGACGGCGCTGGCCGCACCGTTGCCAACCGTTCCGGACGTGACCGAAGTGAGAGGGGTGCTGCCCTGGAGTACGGTGAACGTCACCGTGCCCGTATTCACCGGGTCGGGACCGATGTTGCGCACGGCTGCTGTCAGCGTTACCTGATTGCCGGCGTTGAAGACAAGCGTGGCATTGTTGACTGCGACCGCGGTGTTCGTAGTCAGAGCCGACGTGAAATTGACGATTCCGGCCCCAACGCCGCCGTTATTCGCATCGACGATTACCTGCCCTGTGCCACCGGGGTTGCTGGGGTGATTCGGGCCGGTGGGACTGCCCCAGTAGTTGTTGCTGGCGTCCAGCGTTCCGGTGCTGTCGCCCTCGAAGTCCAGCCCGGCGAGGGTGCTGGCGGCGATGGTGTTGAAGTTGACGTGATCGCTGGGAGTCGCGTGGACATCGCTGAACGAGATGTCGTAGTCGTTGTTAGCCAGGGTGTTGTGAGTTATCGTAACCGTGGCGTTGGCGTAAACCAGGATGCCGGTCGATTCCGGGTCGGGGGTATACTCGTTGTTCGAGATATCGTTGTAGCTCACGGTGGCGGTTGCGCCCCGACTGATTTGAATGCCGTTTTGGGCGATCAAAGAGGTCGGTCCTGCGCCGATGATCGTGTTGTGCATGATCTCGGCACTGGAGCCGGCGTTGTCCACCAGAATGCCGCCCTTCTGGTAGTTATCAATGGTATTATAGGAGATAACGGCTGTGCCGGTGGTGTCGTCACGCTGACGCCCCACGTCAATCGCTACGCCTTCCTGCACCCCGTTAAACGGCGTGTCCTGGATGTTGGTAATGTGGTTCTGCGTGATCGTCGCCGAGCTGCCGCCCTCCACCCGCACGCCGTACAAGTTGCCGCCACTGTTGGTAGTGCCGGACGGGCCTTCAATCGTGAAACCCTCGATGGTCACGTCTTGGCTGCCGTTAACATCCACAATGGCATGAGAATCCGTCAGGGTCGAGGGAGCCTGGATGAAGGTAAAGTTCTGTCCCGACCCTACCAAGGTCAGGTTGTTGCGGTCGTGCCCAACGTTGTTGATCGTCACCTGTTCGTGGTAAGTGCCGGGGGCCACGATGACCGTATCCCCGGACTGAGCCTGATTGACGGCGGACTGAATGCCCGTGTCAGGAGTGGCGTACAGTGTGGAAAGGACCATCCGCTCTTCCAGCGGCTCCAACGACAGTCGCACGACTCGACGCTGGGATGATTGGACCGCACGACGCTTTCTTCGAGATGCCCAATGACTGCGCATCGCACCAAGGAACTGAGAGAAACCCATGACGGAACTCCTCCAGAAACGGGGGTTACTGAAAAGGGGGCCGGCTACCCTGGACTGGATGACGCTCGCGGGGCAGTGCCGGTGAACCCGGATCGTCGGGGGGACGGGGCATGTCGCGTTCGTGACTGGCCCCCGCTGCCTCCCCATCTATTCCCCCGGCGGCAACCGCCTTGAGGGGTACCGCCGGCGCGGATTTTTTTGGATCGCCGCTCCCGACTCGAATAAACTGAAGCGCAGCGCGAGTCGCCCGGAGAGAAGGGAGCGTGGCCCGTGAGCGACGAATCGACCGCGGTCCTGCAGGGGCAGCTCGAGCGGGCCTTGACGGGCGATGCTGAGGCCCGCCAGCGGCTGCTGGAGATCACCCGCGACCGCCTGATGCGCCACGCCCGGCGCCTTCTGCACGGCCGCTACGTCCGCCTGGAGCCGTTCGCGCAGACAGACGACGTCGTCCAGCAACTCTACCTCAAGATCCTCGGGAACCAGGACCGCTTCTGGGTCAACGCCGACGGCGAGCCGATGCGCACCCTGGCGGAGTTTTTCGGCCACACATCGGCGTGGATGCGCGACGTGTTGTGCGACCTGCTGCGCAAAGAGTACGGCCGCGACGACAACCGCCCTGCTGTCCTGCCGCTGGACGGCGGCTCCTCCGACACCGGCCCACGATACGAGCCGTCCAGCAATACGCTCGACGCGGAGAAGGTGCGGCGCTGGACCGAGTTCCACGAGGCGGTGGCCCAGTTGCCGGACGACTTGCGGGCGGTCTTCGATCTGCTGTGGTATCAGGAGATGTCGCAGGCCGAGGCCGCCGCGCTCTTGGGCATCGCGGTGCGGACAGTGAAGTTGCGCTGGATGAAGGCCCGCCTGCGGGTGCAGCAGGCGCTGGGCGGCTCGCCCTTCGACGAGCCGGACTCGCTGGATTGACGGACAGCAACCCGGCGCCGCCCTCTGGTACGGAGACGTCGAGATGACACCCACGCAGACAGACGATCAACTAGCCGAATGGCTGGTCCGCTGGGAGGAGGCGCGGGCGGACAACCAGCCGCCGCCAGCCCTGGACCAGCTGCCCGCCGAGTTGCGCCCGCGCGCCCGCGAGAGCCTGCGGCTGCTGCGCGGCTTCGCAAGGATGGCGCACGGCCTGACCACGACCGGCCCTGCCCAGGCCAGCGATGCCCCGCAGCCGCCGCCGGACACGCCGCGCTACCGCTTCGAGGCGTTCCTGGCCCGCGGCGGCATGGGCGAGGTGTGGCGCGGCTGCGATACCGTGCTGGCGCGCGAGGTGGCCCTGAAGGTGCTGCGGAAGCAGGTGTTCGGGGACGGCGGGTTCCGGGCACGGTTCGAGGAAGAGGCCCGTTACGTCAGCCGGCTGGAATACCCGTCGATCGTGCCGGTGTACGACTTGGGCGAGCTGCCGGACGGTCGGCCGTTCTTCGTGATGAAACTGATCCACGGCCAAACCCTGGCGCAGCTGCTCGCAGCCCGGACGACGCCGGCGGAAGACCTGTCGCGCTGGGTAGGGGTGTTCGAACAGGTCTGCGCGGCGGTGGCGTTCGCCCACTCCCGCGACCTGATCCATCGCGACCTCAAGCCGTCCAATGTCATGCTGGGCGAGTTCGGCGAGGTGCTGGTCATGGATTGGGGTATCGCCAAGGCTCTGGCGGCGAGACCGCAGCCGGCGCAACTACCGCCGACGCCCGTGCTGCTGTCCCCTTCGGTCAGCGGAGCGGGAACGGCCTCGGGGGAACCGGAGACGCTGCCGGGGCAAGCCAAGGGGACGCCGGCGTTCATGGCACCGGAGCAGACCCGCGGCGAGGCGAGTCGGGTCGGCAAGGCCAGCGATGTCTTCGGGCTGGGCGGCATCCTGTGTGTGACCTTGACGGGTCAACCCCCGTATACCCGAGCCCAGCAGGTGCTGGTGGGGGACATGACAGAGGCGTTCGCGCGACTTGACAGCTGCGGTGCCGACGCGGAGTTGATCAGGCTGGCGAAAGCATGCCTGGCGCCCGCACCGGAGGCGCGTCCCGGGGACGCCGCGGAGGTCGCCAGGCGGGTGAAGCGCTGCCGCGACGAGGTCGCCGCGCGGCAGGCCCAGGCAGAGCGGGTGTTGTGGCTCTGTCATGCCACCTTGGAGGGCGGGGAGGCGGTCCCCCCAGCCGCCGAGGCCGCCCGTGCGCGGCTGCGGCAACAGGCCTGGGCGTTGCTCCGCGCTGAAGTGGCGACACAGGCGCAGCAGTTGTCCAGCGCCAGTCCCGCTGAGGCGGCCGCCGCCCGGCAGGTGCTCGAAGTCCTTCGCGACCTTCCCGTCCTGGCTGGCGTCCGCAACCCGACAGCGCTGGCCAACCTCACCGAGCCCGAGCGGCAGACGTGGCAGGCGTTCTGGCAGGAAGTCGAGGGGTTGTTGCACGGCTCGGTCCCGACATGATAACAGGGTTCTGGAGTCGGCGCCGCAACCGAGGAGAACCTTTCATGCAGCTGCCCGGTTTGTTCGAGAGAAGTGCCGTCTGGAATGTGATGGCCTGCCTTGTGCGGCTCTTGTTAAGTTCGGCTGCAACCGCAGGAGGCAACTGAGGTAACATTAACTCGAACCCTAAGTTCCCACGCGCGTGTCAACCGGATTGCGGTTGCGGACAGTGTAACCGCCTTGAGCGCGTCGTATCGACCGAGGCATCGGCCGGCATTTGCGGTGCCGCAACGCGCGCGGATTCTTGTCGAATTGCTTTGCCATCTGACGCCGGGGAGTATGGCATCGTCGGCCAACCATTTCACAGCGGATGCGAGGCGCGGCCCTGGTTCAATCCCGCTATACTGTCGTCACCCTCGGCCCCGTGAACGGTTATGCATGAGGTAGTGCAGCGGCGATTCGAGCGGAGCGCGCTGGCGCTTCGCTCGAATCGCGGCGAAGCGATCACCAGTAAAAGCCCGAGTAAGGACCGAAGCCGTAACCGTAGCCCCCCGGGTAGTATCCGCCGTAATAGCGCGGGCTGTAGAAGCTGCCGTAACCTCCATAGGGGTAGTAACCGTAGCCGCCATACCGGCCGTACCCGCCCCAGCCGGGATAAAAGCCCCGATTGCCCCAGTAACCGCCGCGCCAGTGGGACCGGCCGCCCCAGTGATAAGCGACCGGGACAGTGCTGCTCGTGAACGCCGGCCCACGGTAATCGTCGGCCTTCACCTGCGTCGGTGCGCCAAGTGACAAGCCCATCGCGCCGAGACCCAAAATCAGAGACAACATAACGGAACGCATGATGTGACCTCCTTCTGCTCTCGTTTCCGGGGCGATTCTCTTCCCTGTAGTGGTAATGCAAAAGAGATACCGTCTTGCGCGCGCGATTTTTCCGACTCGATTCCCGACCACAAACGCAGCGCGGATGCGCCATTTCGGTACGAGCGTTGCGTTTTCGTACAGGTGATCGAGTCAGGCTCCAACCGAAGCGTACCAGCCCGAGAAGGAGAAGAAGATGAAACGACCAAAGCGCAAGCCGCGACCGCACGGTGGAGGAGCGGGGCGAGGCGTGCAGTTTTTCGATTACGGCCTGTGGCGATTCAACATCAACAAGGCCATGGCGCTGGTGCGCGATCGGCGCAAGTATCACCCGGAGATGCGGCGGCCGACGCCGGACTGGATCGGGCCGTACATCGAGATCGACTTCGGACACCTCGAACACGCCGATCCCAGACAACCGGTGATCTTCGCGACCGTGGTGCGCTACGGCCGGCCGGAACGCTTGCTCATCGACGGGAATCATCGGGCCGTCAAGGCGATGCGCGACCAACGAGAGGTGCCGGTGGTTACGCTGGATCTGGAGGACACCCTCAAGGTGTTGACCGCGCCCGGAGACTGGGTGCGGCAGATGCGCGAGGACGGCTCGCGCCTGGGATTGCTGCGGGAGCAATCGTGACAATCGCCTCTCCAGGTCCACTACAATGAAACCAGCCCGAAGCGCCAGCGAGGGCCGCTCTCGCTGGTAGAGAAGGTGCGGATAGGGAGACGCATGGGCCATCGCAACCTGCGCGACTGTGTCGCCGATCTGGAACGCACCGGGCAACTCGTCCGCATCGAGCAGGAGATCGATCCGTATCTGGAGATGGCCGCGATCCATCGCCGGGTGTATGAAGCGAGCGGGCCGGCGCTGCTGTTTAGCCGCGTCAAGGGCTGCGCCTTTCCGATGGTCAGCAACCTGTTCGGCACACCGGCGCGCATCCGCTACCTGTTCCGCGATACGCTGCAAGCGGTGCGGCACCTCGTCGAGCTGAAGGTCGATCCCGGTTCGTTCTGGAAAGGGCCGTGGCGCTATCGCGATGTTCCCGGCACGCTGCTGCACATGAGGCCGCGGTTCGTCCAAAGAGGGCCGATCCTCGCCGGTCAAACGACAGTGGGTCAACTCCCGAAGTTGCAATGCTGGCCGCGCGACGGCGGCGCGTTCGTGACGCTGCCGCAAGTGTACACCGAAGACGTGGAGCGGCCGGGTTGGCGTCATTCCAACCTCGGTATGTATCGCGTGCAGTTATCGGGCAATCAGTACGAGCCGGATCGTGAGGTGGGACTGCACTATCAGATTCATCGGGGCATCGGCGTGCATCACGCGGCGGCGGTGCGGCGCGGCGTGCCGTTGCGGGCCAACGTCATCGTGGGTGGGCCGCCGGCGCTGGCGTTGGCGGCGGTCATGCCGCTGCCGGAAGGGATGCCGGAACTGGCCTTCGCCGGGGCGCTGGGGGGAAGACGTATCCACTTGGTGACGCCTCCGGATGGTAGGTCCGGCGAGCCGAGCCGGACCCCAAGTGCCGCTCGGCTCGCGGCACCTACAGGAGGCGAGGGTCCGTCGCCGTTTTTGCCGATCCCGGCCGAGGCGGATTTCTGCATCGTCGGCAGCGTCGATCCGCGCCGAGTTCTACCGGAAGGACCGTTCGGCGATCATCTCGGATATTACAGCCTGGCCCACGATTTTCCGGTGTTGCAGGTGGAGCGCGTTTACCATCGGCCGGGCGCGATCTGGCCGTTCACCGTCGTTGGGCGCCCGCCGCAAGAGGATACCTGTTTCGGCGATCTCATCCACGAATTGACGGGTCCGATCATTCCAACCGTGGTGGCGGGAGTCCACGCGGTTCATGCCGTGGATGCGGCCGGTGTTCATCCGCTGCTCTTGGCCATCGGCAGCGAGCGCTACGTGCCGTATGCCGGCGAACGACGGCCGCAGGAACTGCTGACGTGTGCCAACGCGATCCTCGGCCAAGGGCAGCTATCGCTGGCGAAGTATCTGCTGATCGCGGCGCGCGAGGACGATCCGGAGTTGGACATACACGACATCGAGGCGTTTCTGCGCCACCTGTTGGAGCGCGTGGATTGGGAGCGCGATCTTCACTTCCAGACTCGGACGACGATGGACACGCTCGACTACTCGGGGAGTGGGTTGAACGAGGGATCGAAGGTGGTCATCGCGGTTGCGGGAAGGAAGCGGCGCGGGTTGGGCGTCGAGGTGCCGGAGAAATTGCCGCTCCTGGAAGGGTTCGACGAGCCAAGGGTGTGTTTGCCGGGCGTGCTGGCGTTGCAGGCGCCGAAGTACCCGGAAGGGCAAGGGAGGGAAACCTCGGCGGATGTGGAGCGTCTTTGTCGAGCGCTGGGGGAAGGAGATGCGTTGGCGACGTTCCCGCTGGTGGTTTTAGTGGATGACAGCGCGTTCACGGCCCATTCGCTGAAAAACTTCCTGTGGGTGACGTTCACGCGCTCGAACCCGGCGGCGGATGTGCATGGGGTGGGCGCGTTCGTTCATCAGAAGCACTGGGGTTGCACGGGACCGCTGGTGATCGACGCTCGCATCAAGCCGCACCATGCGCCGCCGCTGGAGGAGGATCCGGAAATCGCGCGGCGCGTCGAGGCGCTGGGCGCACCGGGAGGACCACTTTATCGCCTCATCTGACTGGGCTTGACCAGCGGCGATGGGGCGATTATGGGATGCGTCTTTGACGTGGAGCGGTAGGCGTTGGGATGGTGGATGGGAGAGAGGCATGGCGGCCACGGCCCGGACACTGCTGACCGTAACGGTACTGGCGACGGCGCTGCTGTCGGCGGCACGGCCGCTTCGGGCGCAGAGTTCATTGTCCACCGCGGACGTCTTGTTGCCGCCGCCACGCAGCGACAGTCCCGCGCCGCCGCCGCCACCGGCGACGACTTTGGGAGCACCTGCGCCCCTCTCGAACTCCGCGCCGTTTCCGGCTCCTCCGCCTGCTCCGCCTGTACCGCCCGGTCCGCCGGACGCGAGCAACCCCATTTATCAGCCCAACGACCCAGGGCCGAACGGCTGGGGTCCCTACGAGGGACCGTCGGCGCCGGCGACGTTCTTCGCCTTGCATGAAGTGGACATCCTCAAGCCGCACCTCAAATCGGCGCTGACGAACAATGTGCCATTCCCGGACGGACGACAAGCGCAGGTGCAGCCGCCCACGACGCAACTGGGCTGGACGGGAGCGCCGCTTTTCGAGTTCGGTTGGACGCTGCCCAACAGCCTCGGCTACTTCGCGGCCAACTACCGCCTCATCACCGACCAAGCAAATCAGAATGCGCCGGGCCTGGATGGGACGGAGTACGCGCTGCGCACCCGTCTGACCGTGAATCAGTTCAACTTCGATTACGGAATCGTGCCGTATGCGTTCATGCCGCGCTGGGACGTCAGCGGACGCTTCGGCATCGGGTTGGCCGACGTGTTTTTCGACAACCGCGCGCAAAACGCCTTCTTGACGCAGTACGCCAGCAACAATTTCCTCGGCGCGGGGCCGCACATCCGCGCCGACGTGCGGCGTCACGTCGGACTGCTGCCGGGACTAGATCTCTTCGGAAGGGCGGACCTGACGGTGCTGGTTGGGCAAATTCACCAGAATTACGTCGAGGCCGACGTGAATCGGGACGGCAGCACGACGCAGGCGTCCGACTTTTTGCGGAAGACGCAGACGGTGCCGGTGTTCACGCTCCAGTCCGGCATCTCCTACCGACCGCCGAGCTTCGACCGCTGGCGCTTCACGGTCGGTTACCAGTTCGAGGAATGGTTCTTCGTCGGCCAGATCGATGGAAACGTCCAGCGCGGCCAGTTCTACACCAACGGCGTGTTTCTGCGCGGGGAAGCGAATTTCTGAAAGCGCTCGCGGAAGCCAACCCCTATTCCTCTGTCTTGGCTCGCTCCCTCACCAGGGGGATTTGGACGTTCTGTCCAATCTGCTCTCCATCCAAGGTGGCTCCGAAATTCTCAACCCGTCCCTGACGGAAGTCGATCCAAATCACATTGTCGCCGTCTTCCCAGAAGGACCGTACCGTGAACCCGGCCTCCTCCACTTGAAAGCGATGGGCCATCTTCCCGTCGAGTTCGGGTATGAGGCTCTTGTCCGTTCGCGTTGGCCGGCCGAGGAACTTGACGACTTCACGATCCGGCATTCCGCGGCGAAGGCGCTGAAAGTTCTCGGCGGAAACCTTGACCTCCTCCGTTTTCTCGCGTTGGAAGTGGACCACCAACGATCCAATCGCGACGACCAGGCAGGTCAAGGTCGCGAACGAAAACCAGGGCCACAGCGGCAAGGGTGTGCGACGACGTCGAGGCTTTCGCTGCAACGGTTGGCCGATCCCCCAAGTGGAAACCACGAACGTCCGTTCACAAAAGGCGCAACGGACGTACTTGGTTTCGGATGTGTTGGACCAGCTACAGGGATGATGGCAATGCGGACAGGCGGTATCGACCATCATGGAGAAGGCCCTCCACCTTTCAAGAATTGTCAACCCTCCATCGAGGGGTCCGAGCGGAACCTCTCCCCGGTGGAGAGTCGCAAAACATGGACGTGCGGATGGCGATCGGGTGTTATTCTCTGTTGCCCTACCTTAACAGAGAAAGATTCGAGAATTAATATCCGAAAGGACGCTTTTACCGATTCTTAACCGAATCTTTACATCGAAAAAAGGAGGCGTTCGGAGGTGCCCAAGGGACGAAGGGTGAGAGGCAACGATGCCGTCGCGCCCTTCGTCCCTTGTTGTTCTATCTTGCCCCGCCGGCGCCGCTGTGCTACACCTACCCCACGGTCGAATGTGGAATGAGCAGATGTTGACCCGCAGCGGGAGCCTGGAGCGCCATGATCATCCGTCGCATGGGACAGACCGGACTGAAAGTCTCGTCGATCTGCCTGGGTACGATGACGTTCGGTCAGCAGTGCGACGAGCGCACTTCGCTCGCCATCCTCGACCGGGCCGCCGAGGGGGGCGTCACTTTTCTCGATTGCGCCGATGTCTATCCGGTGCCGCCGAGCGTGGAGACGGCCGGACGCAGCGAGGAGATCCTCGGTCGCTGGCTGCGCGGCAAACGCGATCGCTTCGTCGTGGCGACCAAGTGCCGGATGCGCGTCGGCCCGGGCGCCAATGACGAAGGGCTATCGCGCCGGCACATTTTGAAGGCCGCCGAGGACAGTCTGCGGCGGCTGGGCACCGATTACATCGACCTGTATCAACCGCATTCGCCCGATCCGCAGACGCCGGACGAAGAGACGCTGCGGGCGCTGGACGATCTGGTGCGGCAGGGCAAGGTGCGTTATCTTGGCTGCTCGAACTTTCCCGCCTGGCAGGTGGCGCTGGATCTGGGCATCTCGGCCCGCTTGAACCTGGCGCGGTTCGACTGCGTGCAGCCGCGCTACAACCTGCTGTACCGCTCGATCGAGGACGAGCTGCTGCCGTTGTGCCGCCAGCAAGGACTGGGCGTCATCGCCTACAATCCGATGGCGGGAGGCTTCCTCAGCGGCAAGTATCGCAATCTGGAGGAATCGCCGGCGGGGACGCGCTTCACGCTCGGCAAGACCGGCGAGTTGTACCGCGAGCGCTACTGGCATCAGGCACAATTGCGGGCGGTCGAAGAGTTGCGCAAGCACTTCGAGCCGCGCGGCAAATCGCTGGTGACGGTCGCCGTCGCCTGGGTGCTGAATCAGCCCGGCATCACGTCGGCCATCGTCGGAGCGACGAAGGCGGAGCAACTCGACGCCAGCCTGGCGGCGGTCGATTGCACGCTCGACGCCGAGGACCGCGAAGTGTGCAACCTGGCGTGGTACAGTCTGCCGCGGCCCATGCCAGCCGCGAAGTGACACTGCACTTGGGGCAAGGACGCCTATGAATTCAACAAGCACGAACACGCTCGCGCTGTTGCGCGAACTGCGAAACCTCGGACTCGTGGTCCGCGAGCAGGTCGAGTACCTGACGGAGTGCAACGATCCGCGCGTCTGCGCGGCGAGGCTCGTCGCGGCGGGGACGCTGACGGCGTATCAGGCGGAGCAAGTCCTGGCGGGGCACGGGAAAGCGCTGCTCGTCGGGCCGTATGTGCTTCAAGAACGGCTCGGACGCGGCGGCATGGGACACGTCTACAAGGCCGAGCATCGGTTGCTGAAACGAGTGGTGGCGCTGAAGATCGTCGGGCGCGTACGGCGCGACGGTGGCGATCTGGCGATGCTGCTGCGCTTTCGGCGCGAGGTCGAGGCGGCGGGACGGCTGCGGCATCCGGGCATCGCCGCCGCCTACGACGCGGGCGAGTCGGACGGCCGGCTCTATCTGGCGATGGAATACGTCGAGGGCATCGACCTGGAACGCTTCGTGCAAGAGTCCGGGGTTCTGCCGGTCGATCTGGCCGGCGAGGTTATGCGTCAAACCGCCGAGGCGCTTGGGCACGCCCACGAGGCCGGGCTGATCCACCGCGACATCAA
The DNA here is from genome assembly GCA_036557825.1 of Gemmataceae bacterium. Classification (GTDB taxonomy): domain Bacteria; phylum Planctomycetota; class Planctomycetia; order Gemmatales; family Gemmataceae; genus JAJPHU01. The sequence continues at coordinate 18,858 of DATBGU010000248.1, read as the reverse complement.
GCCGTCGAACCTGATGCTTGCGTCTCCAGGCGTCAACGTGAAGCTGCTCGACCTGGGATTGGCACGCTTCACTGACAACATGATGTCAGCCGATGAGGGCGAGCCTTGCGAAGCGGAGCTGTGCGGCACGCCGAACTTCATGGCGCCGGAGTGGGGTCGAGATCCCCAGACGATCGACGCGCGCAGCGATTTGTACAGCCTGGGCTGCACGTTCTATTACCTGCTGACGGGGCAAGTGCCTTATCCCGGCGGGAGCTGGACGGAAAAACTGCTGCGGCACAGTTTCGAGTCGCCGCCTCACCTGCGCGAATTGCGGCCGGACGTGCCCCCGGAAGTCGCCGCGGTTGTGGAACGACTGATGGCCCATGAACCGGAGGAGCGCTACGGCAGCGCGGCCGACGTTGTCGCGGCGCTTCGCGATCCACCGCCCGCACTCGCACCCAGCGAGAGGGAGAGCGAGACTGCTCCACGGGCGCAGCGAGGTCCGAAGGCGCGGCGCTTTTCGTGCGGAGCGCTGACGGCCATCATGCTCGGCGTGGCGGCGGCGGGCGGTGCGCGGTGGATTGTCACTCCGCCTTCAGCGCCGCCGACATCCTCTCCGCCGGGAGAACCCCGGAGCGCACGGCCGTTCACGATCGAGGGCAGGGCAGGGGGGTTCGCGTCGCTGGAGAAGGCCGTCGGCGCCGCACACGACGGAGACATCATCACCGTTCATGGAACCGGGCCGTTCGTCAGCCAGCCGATGAACTGGCAGGCCAAAACGCTGACCGTGCGCTCGGACGGGACGTCGCGGCCGCGGTTGGAGATGAAGCCCAACGATGATCCGTGGCAAGCGCTGTTCCGCACGGACCGTACTCTGACGCTGGAAGGGCTGGAGCTGGCGATAGCCTCCGGTTCGCCGGAAGCGCCGTTGATCTACGGCGAGCAGGCATCGCTGAACCTGACGGATTGTCGGGTGACGGGCAGTGCGGATGGGGTGGCGATCATCGCACGGAACCCCCCGGAGGTGGTATTGCACGGCTGCCGCATCGAGGCCGGCTCCGTGGGGCTGTCGGTGGAAGTCGGAGCAAGGGAATCCTGCCGCATGAGATTGGAGAACAATCGCCTCACGGCGCGGGGAGAATTCGGGGCGGCCCTGTCGCTGTGGGCGCCGGAGGTGCGCGGCGCGACTGCGGTGCGTCTCGAACTGGAAGGCAACACCATTGGGGCGGGGCGGATGACGGCGCTGCGGGCGTTGCCGTCGGGACCGACCATCGCGGCGCGCGGCAATCGCTTCACCTACCGAAGCGCCTTGTTCAGTTATTCGGGATATGCGTATGGCACGGCCTGGCGCGGCACCGTCGTAGAGGGTGATGGGAATTCCTACGAGGGTCCGGCAGCGTGGTTGTGGGTCGAGGGGCGGCCGGCGACGACACCGGCAATTGAGCGTCCGCGTTGACCTGGTAATTCCCGTCTCGACCGGCGCGTCCGGGCGGGAGGATTTGGCATCGCGGGGCTTTCGTCATTGCTCTGAATCGTCGCTTGGTGGTATTCTGAGGGGACGGGGAAGCCAACTCGTTTCAAAGGGGAACACCATGCCATCCTTCAAATCCCTTTTCGCCGCCCTGTGTTTGCTATGCCTGGCGCTGCCATTGTTGGCCGAGAAGCCCGACGGCGGACGCCTGATCAACAAAAACGACAGCCGCCAGCAGTATCCATCGCAGGAAACGAAGATTCCGATCCCGCGAGACATCGGCGGCAAGACCTACAAGGATTGGAAAAAAGACCTGACCCATCCCGATCCGAGCGTCCGCGCCACCGCGATCAGCGTGATTCCGGGATTCCGCGAAGACGCGATGGATTGCGTCCCGCTCCTGATCGATCGCACCCGCGACAAGGACGCCAGCCCGCGCGTCAAGGCGGTGCTGGCCCTGAAATTCATGGGGATTAACGGCGCGGATCGGGAGCGCGTCGTCAAGGCGCTGGGCGAGCGCATCGCCACCGATACGCAAGCCATTGTCCGCTATGAGGCGGCCCAGGCGTTGACGCGTTTCGGCGCGGATGGCCAGGCTGTGGTCGGCGATCTGGTGAAAGGACTCGGCGACACGAGCACCTGGGAATTGCGGCATGCCTGTATCGTTGCTCTGATCGTGGCGGGCGTGGACGAGAAGAAAGGCCCCGACTCGCGCGTGACGGAAGCGTTGATTCCGCGGACGAAGCCTTTTTATGAGCCGTCCCGGCAAGTGCGCCTGGAGGCCATCATGGCGCTGGGTGCGATGGGTCGTCCGCAGGCTCCGGCCAAGCTGGATATGGTGGTCCGCGCCCTGAAGGAGCACCAAAACAGCTCGGACAAGGGCATCAAGATCTGGACGCACGTCAGCTTGATGGCCCTCGAAGACAAGGTCAAGGAAAATGACCTCAAGATGATCGTCAAGTACCTCGACGAACCCGACCGGGAAGTCCGCGTGCAGGCGGTGACGGCCCTGGGAGCGATGCAGAAGAAAGCCGCCGAGCACGTCAAGGACATTTGCGCGTTGCTCCGCCATGAAAAGGAGCCGATGGTCCAGTCGGCCGCTTGCCAATCGCTGGCCCGCATGGGTGACAAGAGCGACCGCGTGCTGCAGGCGCTCATCCGCCTAACCGAGCTGGACAGTCGCGAATCCATTTCGGTGTCGATCGCCGCCTGCCAAGCACTGGCACAGCTTCACGTCGCCAATAAGGACGTCATGGCCGCGCTGAACAAGGTGCTGGAGCACCATTCACTGGACTCCCAGCAGAAGGATGTCGTCCGCCAGACCATCGAACAAATTCAGAAACCGTTGGTTGATGACGACAACCCCAAGAAAAAGCCCAAAGTCGAAAACGGCGTGAACGCCCCGAAGAAATGATCCCTTCCGCGGTGAGCGCCCGAGCGGGCGCTCACCGCGTTTTCGCATTTCTCACTCACCCCATCGGATCGCGCATCATGAAACGGACCTCTCTTTTCGCTGTGTCGTGGCTCGTCGTACTTGGCTTGTCTGCGGCGCAGGCCCGAACGCCGATCTTCCTTGGGAAATCCGCAGAACGCTGGCAGGATCAGCTGAGCGATTCGGACGCGAAGGTTCGCCGTAGCGCGGCCTTCGCCCTGGGTCGCATGGGCGAGGACAGCCGCTACGCGGCTCCGGCACTGACGCGTCTTGTGCTGCAGGATGCCGACGCCGGTGTGCGCGACATGGCGGCGTCGGCGCTGGGCGACATCACGCGCGCCCTCAAGGGCAACGCCCCCGATGTGTGGGAAAAGGCGAGCGGCACGCTGGTCAAAGCTCTGGAGGAGGACAAGGACGCCCACGTACGCCGCAGTGCGGCCTACGCGCTGGGGGCGTTCGGTCCAACGGGCCGCGATGCCGCGCCCAGTCTGCGGAAGGCGCTGAAGGATGCCAACGCCTCGGTTCGGCAGAACGCGGCCTGGGCGCTGGGGCAAATCGGCGAGAGGGCCGGAGAGGCGGGGGTGGGCAGCCTGTGCGAATGCCTCAGCGACAAGGACACGCTGGTGCGTCGCGACGCCGCCGGCGCGCTGGGCTCGATGGGCAAATTCGGCACGGCGGGCGCAGCTCCGCTTATTGACTTGGTGAACTCCGAGACGGATGAGGTGGTGAAGAAAACGGCCCTGGACTCGCTGGCCCATGTCGCGGGGCCGGAGCACGAGAAATTCGCCCGAGGTTTGAAGCCCCTGCTGGAGGACAAAGATGCGGAGGTCCGCCTGAGTTCGGCGATCGTACTGACCCGCATCGGTGGGCCGAGCTCGACCGACGCCCTGCCGGTGCTTCAGAAGGCGCTGAAGGACGCGGACCCGCACGTTCAGGAATTGGCGGCGGCGGCGTTGGCGAACCTCGGTCCCAATGCCGAGCCAGCCAAGTTCGACCTGGCCGATGCGCTCGGCAATCCGAAGAATTCGACGATGGTGCGGCGCAATGCGGCCCTGGCCATCGCCCACATCGGCAAAGAAGCGAAACCAGTCGTGCCGGCGATCGTCAAAGCCCTGAAAGCGAGCGAGCCGTTGGACGTGCGACGCTACGCCGCCGAAGCGCTGGCGCAGATGAAATATCCCGCCAACGAGGCGGCCATCCCCGCCGCCCTCGACGCCATCGAGAACGACACCGATCCGCTGGTGCGTCAGAAGTGCGTGTGGTCGCTGTTCGGCATCGGCACCGCGGAGCAATTTCGCGACTGCGGCGCCGACAAGGCCCTGACGAAATTGCTCGACGCGCGCGGCGACGATCTCAACCTGGTGCGCTACGATGCCGCGCGCAAGCTGGCGAACGTGCTGGGGCCGGACGCACCCGACAAGACGGTGGATGTGCTGCTGGACATGCTCAAGAACAAATCGCTAAAGGTTTACAACCGTACGGATGCCAAGGTGAGCGGAGCGGGCACGGAGGCGACGGCGGGTCAGGCGACCGTGCAGGCCAACCTCGGCGGCGACGCGCGGTACATGGCGGCCGAAGCGCTGGGCTGGATGAAAGGAAAATCGAAAGCGCGCAAGGACGTGATGGAAGCGCTGAAGGAAGCGAGCAAGGGTGAGGATCCGAAACTGCGCAAGACCGCCGAAGACTCGCTGAAGGATTTGGAGAAGTAAGTAAGCGTTCGGCTCTCGGGAACTGAACAAGGCCCGTGGTGATTTTCCTTGCCCGCGCCTCCGTGGCGGAATACTCTGCGGAGTATGAAAATCACACAACTGCATGCGCTGCGCGTGCGCATCCCCCAAAAACCCCCCATCGCACCCTATCAATCGCGCTATCGCGCCACCTCCGCCAAGGAGGCGCTGCTGGTGCGGCTGGAAACGGACAACGGCCTCGTCGGCTGGGGCGAAGCGCCGGACGATTGGATCAACAAATCCTTCGAGGGCGCGCCGGAGGAACGTTTGCGCGAGCAGGTGCTGGGGCGCGATCCCTTCGACCTGGAAGCCTGGTACGCCGAGAATACCCTGAGCAACCTCCACCTCGCCAGCGGCGTTGAGATGGCGATGTGGGATCTGATCGGGCAGGCGACGCGGCAGCCGTTGTACAAACTGCTCGGCGGCGCGGTGCGGAAAAAAATCAAGTTGGCCGCGTGCATGGGCATTCGCCCCTACGACGAGGCGAAGGCGATCGCGCGGCAATACCTCGACATGGGTTTCAGCACCCTCAAGACCAAGGCGGGACGCGATCCGCAAGAAGACCTGAGCATGGTGCGCGGCATCCGCGACGGCGTCGGCGATCGGCTGAAACTGCGCATCGATCCCAACATGGGTTACGCGCCGGAGGTCGCTTTCGCGCTGGCGCGCGATCTGGAACCGTATCACCTGGAATACTTCGAGCAGCCAATGCCGTTCAGCTGCATCGGCGAGGCGGCCCGCCTGCGGCATCGGACGCGAACGCCGATCGCGCTGAACGAGTCGGTGACTACGCCGGAACTGGTGATGCAGATCCTGCAACTGCGCGCGGCGGATGTTCTGCTGCCGGACACGTATCAGGGCGGCGGAATCCTGGCGGTGAAGAAGGCGGCGGTGCTGTGCGAGGCGGCGGGGGTGCCGTGCGTGTTCCATTGCGCGCACGATCTGGGACTGAAGACGGCGGCGATGCTGCACGTCGTCGCCAGTTCGCCAAACTTCCCCCTGGCGAACGACTGCACGTACTACGGGCTGGAAGACGACATCATCGCGCCGCTGCACCGCATCGAGGGTGGGTACATGATCGTGCCGGAGGGGCCGGGACTGGGCGTGACGGTGGATGAGAAGAAGATCGGGAAATACCGTGTGGATAAACCATAGAAGAGTTTACGGCTCTGTTTCGAAGTATATTCGCTTAGCGTCGATGCGCTCGCGGACCAGTTGAGCGAGCAGATCCTCGGCCTGGCCGCGGCTCAGGCGCTCGGCGAGACGAAAAGGTATCTGCTCAAGCGCGTGAGCGGCTTCCTCGTCGGTGCAGTGGCGCACGGTGCGGACCAATCCCGCCAACCAATCGCGCGCCGGCAGCGGAAAACCGAGCACCTCCACGGCGTGGGTGGCCGGCGGCGGCTGGCGGCGGAGCAGCGGCTCCAGGTCGGTCAGGGCGATGATCCCCACGACCCGATCGCCTGCCCGGACGCGCGCGGCCAACAGCGGGCGCGGCGACGGTCCCTCCGCCGGCAACAGCGCGACCGCTTGCAAGTGGTAATCGACCGACATGGCGCGAACCGAGCGATCTACGAACGGGTCGCCCGGTTGGATCAGCAGGTCGATGACGGCGAACAGGTGCGTGTGGACCTGGAAGACACTGAGGACGCGGTCGCCGAAAAGGCTCGCGAGGAAAGCGGGAGCGGCCAGCATCGGGACCGAGAGGGCATAGCGGACGTTGGCGGCTTCGCGGAGCATCCGAGCAAGTTCGGGATCGCTCAACAGCAGTACGACGCGGTGATCGGCGTGCAGTTCGCGGACAAGTAGGGCGATGGCCAAGTTGGTGAGATCGTCGTCGGTGGCGGCGATGACGGCGCGCGAGGTGGCGGCGTGCGCCTCCTGCAAAACGCCGCGAACGCTCGCGTCGCCGATGATGACCGGAGCGCCCAGTTGGCGCACGGCGCGGACGAAACGGTTGCCGGGGTCGCGCTCGATAACGACTACGGGTTCGCCGTAGCGCAGCAGTTCCTCCACGGCGCGGAAGCCGATGGCTCCCAGGCCGCAAACGATGACATGCCCGCTGTCGGGAATGCGCCGCACTTCCAATGCGCCGCCGAGGCGAGCGCGCAACAAGTAATTGGTGACGATGGCCGTGAACGCGGCGGTCAGGGCGGCGCCGAGGATGCGCAGGGTGGCGATGAAGATTTTCATCCCTGACGTGTACTCGACATCCTGCTCGTACATGCTGGCGCCCGTGGCCATGATGCTGACCGTGCGAAACAGGGCGTCGATGACCTTGTACTTCTCGACGCCCAGGCAGAGGATCAGCGTGCTGGCGACGATGACGGTGAAGAGAACAACGGTGCAGATCAGCACGGCGCGATCCACCTCGGCGAGCGTGCGGCCGAAGACGCGTGCCAGGCGTCGATACCAGGCGGCCCAGAGCAAGCTGGGCGTGTCGGCGCCGTCCATCTCGGACAGCAGGGAGGCCAGCGCGCGCGGCTGAGCGCAGAGGACGAGACTATCGCCGGCGTGGAGTCGCGTCTCCAGATCGACATCCAGGAGGAAGTGGTCCGGTCCTTGCGCGGGAAGATGGGCAAGGGCGACGGCATCGCGGTGGGCCGTCACCTCGCCGATAGTGCGACCGTGCATTTGCGAAGAGGAACCGACCTGCAACTCGACGACTTGCCGCTCGCCCTCGGCATTGGAATCGAGGCGAAAGGCGGCGAGAGCCTGACCGGCCACCGCGGTCATCGCCAGGACGGGGGCAGTCAACAGCGAAGTGCTGAGTGCATAGACATTGTGCAGGACGCCCTCAAGGCGGTGAACGAGCGCCTGGTTGAAGATGCGCAGGACCACGCGGACGTTGGGATTGATGGCGTGGATCATCAGCGTGGTCGAGATGTTGACGAGGTCGTCGTTGGTGAGGATGAGGACTCCGCCGGCATTGGCCACGTCGGCGGCTTCGAGGACAGCCCGCTGGCGGCAGTCGCCGAACACCAGGCGCATTCCCTGGAGCCGTGGATCGTCGCAAGCGCAACGGTTATCGACGACGACCACCGGCAAATGCGCGGCGCGCAGATAGTCGAGAATGCGCGTGCCCATGCGGCCCAGACCGCAAACGACGATGGGACGTTCCACGCTCCGGCCTCCTCGCGAGGAGTGCATGATCCTAAAGGCAGGGTAATCGGTCGCGACAGAGATTGCAATCGGCGCGTGTAGGTCCGGCGAGCCGACCCGGACCTAAAGTGCCGCTCGGCTCGCGGCACCTACTTTCGACGCGATTAAAAGAAGCCGGAGAAGTCCTCCTCGATGCGTTGGTCTGAGAGCGAGGTGAAGAAATTGGCGCAGCAGAGCCAGGCGGAGAGGGCGTGCAAGTTGGCGAACGGGGGAGGAACATACCGCGGCGGCGCCAGCAACCCCTCCTCGGCGAGAAGAGAAAGCGCCTTGATGTCGTCGAGGTTGGTCTTGCCGCAAAAGAGCAGCGGCAGACGCTGGACCATGCCGCGCGCCACGGCCTGACGCATGAAGTTATAAAGATCGACGAAACCTTTGCTGTAACATAGATCCTTGGTGAACGGACCGCAGCCGGCAGGCAGGCTGCCGCGAAAGAGCCGCATCGTGTGCCGATAGCTCTCGCGCGGCGGATGCCCCTCGTCGAGAAAGAAGCGGTAAACGTCGAGGAAATCGCCGCCGGACTCGGCCAGGGCCACGCCCTCGATGCGATGCGTCAGGCGGCGCACGCGCGCCGGATGCGAGGCGAAAGACAGGATCTCGGTCAGGACGGCCAGTCCCTCCTGCGTGACGGTTGACGAGGGTGGACCTTTGCTGAGGAACGTGCAGACGGGTTGACTTTGTCCGTTGAGTGTCGTGCCGAGGTGGACCCAGCCTTCGTGGACCTCCAGCAGGCGGATGTCGCGGAGCGTGAAACAGGCGTCCTGGCGGATTTTGATGTAGTCGCTGCCGGCGGCGGCGTCGGCGACGATGCCGTCCGAGAGCCGGACACGCACGGCGGCGGGGTTCTGGAAAAACTCGGCCAGACGTTCGGCAAGGATGCGAACGGCGTCGGCGGCGTCGAGGACCGGCTCAACCGGCGCGAGAACGGCATCGCGCGCCAGGTTGTCGAGGGTGTCGGCGAGCATTCGGCCGAGGTCGGCCAGATTGGGATCGCCGGCGTGAAAGCTGTCGGCCGAACTGCCGTAGAGGCGCTCGGAGAGGGCGCTGAACGCCGGAGAGCCGCGAGCGGCGAGGAGATCGAGGACTTGGCGATACTCTTCGCACATCCGCGCCATGATCTGCCCGGCGGCGTTGTACCGGCCGAGGCGACGGCGAATGTCGCGCTCGATGCCCAGGAATTCCAGACGTTTTTGCTCAAGGTCGAAGGGCAGGGGACGAGAGAGGTAGTAGTCCCGAGTGACGGGGGGCAGTTCGCGGCAGCCGGCCGCGAAGAAGGCACGCTCGATCTCGTCGTCCCATTTGAGAGCGTCGAGAATACGGATGGGCCGCTGGGCCTCGACGAGACGATCGCTGATGGAACGGATCAGCGCCTCGTGAGTCGAAAGCCGGCGGCCCGACAAGCCAGGCGGATCGCCGTTCTCCTCGGAACAGATTTTCAAAGAGGGTGCCGCGCCCTCGAAGGTGTTGGCGGCCAGTTTCGGTTTGCCCATCGTCTCGCGTATCGCCCAACGAATCGTCCCGCCGCATCGGCGAACGATCGTCCTCTCCGGGTTCCGTCCCACAGTCCACGCCGAGTGCCTCCGCGCCGGCGTCCTGGAGTGGTCGCCCGGCGAACCGGGGCCACGCCGCCCCTTGTAGCTTGCCGGGTCCGAGAGATCCAGAGAGCCTTTTCAATTCTATAGCAACGCGGCGAGAAAAAATGGGAGAAAGGGGCGCGTGGTTCTCTTTGCCGCGCCGAAAGGGTGGGGGAGCGGTGTTATGCTCCCAGCAGGCGTTGGAGGGCGGCGAGTCCCAACTCGGCGACCTGCGAGGGCTTCACCTGCCAGAGGGTCGGGTTCATCAGCTCCAGCGAAACCCAGCCGTCGTAGCCAATGGCGCGCAGCTGCTGGAGGATCGGCGACAGGTGAAAATCGCCCTCGCCGGGGAAGATGCGGTCGGCGTCGGTGGCCAGTTCGCGCGGCAGACCGATCACGTCGGACAGCTGTACGAAAGCGAGGTTGTCGCGCGTCAGCAGGGCCAGGTCGTCGAATTTGCTGGGGCCGGTGTAGTAATGGAAGACATCGAGGTTGACGCCGACGTTGGCTTCGCCGCATTGCGACACCAGGGCGACGGCGGTGTCGAGACTGGTGCAGAACGACGAGGTGCCGCGAAATTCGAGGGCGAGACGGACATTAAAGGCGGCGGCCCACTGGGCGGCCTGCGTCAGCGAGACAACGGCGCGCTCCAGGGCAGTCGCATCGATCTTCCCGGCGAAGTCGGCGACGACGAGCAGTGTGGGGATGGCGAACGCCTGGCAGAGATCGAGCCGGCGCTTGAAGTGGTCGTAGTGGGCCTTGCGCTGCTCGCCCTGCGACAAGAGCAAACCGCCCTGGTAAGAGGCGGCGGCGAGGGCAATCTGGCGATCTTCGAGAAGCTTGCACGTATCGGCGACCGAATTTTTTTCGAGGTGCGCTTCCAGCTTGGTCAGCCAGACTTCAAGGGCGGGACAGCCGGCGTCGGCGTAGCCGTGAACGTCCTCGGCGAAACTGCTCGACAGAGTGGTGGCCTCACTGATGCACGGTTTCATAACCTCATGCTAACCGGATGCGGATCGAAGTCCAAGGGAACGGGGTTCGGGACGGATCGGAAGGTAGTCAATTCGCTAAAATGAAAGTAAACTAACAAAATCGGAACGAGCCATCGGTCGTGTTGGCCAGCTGCCTTTTCGTGAAAAGAGAGCGAAATTGCGGAAATTGCGACTATCCTCTTGCAAGCGGATGGTTCGCCTGGCACACTCTTGCGTAAAGGAACGTCGTTGCGCCGGTTTCAGGGGGTGCGGAACCACCGAGCGCGAATCGGGCCGTGCGCATCGCACTGGAGGAGCGATGGCGCTCTGCCCTTCGCGTGGACCCTCGGTGAGGTGAGAATTCACCACTCTCCTTCCGCTCTCGACCTATAGTTAGTAAGATGGAGCAGCGGCCGTTCGGCCGATGCCTGTTCGGGCTCGTTCGCGGCGCAAGGCGGATTCGCGTCAGCAAAAGGAAAGCCGATGCCGTCGCCGACAACGATTGACGAGTTCCTCGAGTTGGTGCGCAAGAGCGGAGTCGTCGATGAGAAAAAACTCTCGACGTACCTCGACAAGGCGCGCGCCGCGAAGGCGCTGCCGCCCGAGCCGGGGAAACTGGCCGGGCTCCTGGTGCGCGACGGTTTGCTGACGCACTTCCAGGCCGAGCAGTTCCTGCAAGGCAAATGGCGGCGTTTCACCATCGGCAAATACAAGGTGCTCGAACGGCTCGGCTCCGGCGGCATGGGCAGCGTCTACCTGTGCGAGCACAAGCTGATGCGGCGGCGCGTGGCGGTCAAGGTGCTGCCGACCGCCAAGGCGGAAGACACCTCGTCGCTGGAGCGCTTCTACCGCGAAGCGCGCGCGGTGGCCGCCCTCGATCATCCCAACATCGTCCGCGCCTACGACATCGACCAGGACGACAAGCTGCACTTCCTGGTCATGGAGCACGTGGACGGCGCCAGCCTTCAAGAGATCATCAAGAAGGCGGGGCCGATGGACGTGCTGCGGGCATGTCATTACATGCGGCAGTCCGCCCTGGGATTGCAGCACGCCCACGAGTCGGCCGGCATCGTCCATCGCGACATCAAGCCCGGCAACATCCTCGTCGATCGCAACGGCATCGTCAAAATCCTCGACATGGGGCTGGCCCGTTTCTTCCATGACGAGGACGATATGCTGACGAAGAAATACGAGGAGAACGTCCTGGGCACGGCGGACTACCTGGCGCCGGAGCAGGCGCTGGACAGTCACGCCGTCGATATTCGCGCGGACATTTACAGCCTGGGGGCGACGTTCTACTTCTGTTTGACGGGCAAGACGCCCTTCGCGGAAGGGACGGTGGCGCAGAAACTGATCTGGCATCAGACGCGCCAACCAAAGCCGATTCGCCAGCTGCGCCCGGAGGTGCCGGAGGGTGTGGCGGCCATCGTCGAGAAGATGATGGCCAAGGACGCTGCCCAGCGGTTTCCGACGCCGGCGTCCGTCGCCGAGGTGCTGGCGCCGTGGACGCAGACGCCCATCCCGCCGCCCCCGGACAACGAGATGCCGCAGTTGAGTCCGGCGGCCATGGGCGGCATGACCAGCGAAATCAATTTGTCGGGTCCGAAGACGCCTCCCAGCGGTGGGAACTTAGCGCAGCGAAAAGTGTGGCAGGTGTCGCAGACGACGCCGAGTCCGGGAACGGCGCCGACCCCGAATCCGCCCGCGCCGCCGCGCGATTTGCGCAAGACGAACCCACCTCCGCCGGGACCGTTGAATCTCCAACTTCCCGCTCCGGCGGCGCGCGCTCCCGCCGCGCCGCAAGCGCGAGTCGCCGCGCCGCCTCCCGCCGCGGCCGGTTCGGCTCGGCCCGTTGCCGTCAACGGCAGCGGCCCCATGGCGGCCCCGTCCGTGATCCCGGCCCCTGTCCGCGCTCCCGCGGAACCGGAGGAGGAGCCGTCGTGGAGCAATCTGGTTGAGGGCGAAAGTCCAACCGCGCAGGGCAAAACGGCAACGCCGCGCGCGGCGCGGCGTGGACCGACCTCGTTCACGCAACGGATAGGCGGTCTGCCCATGACCGCCGCCTCGCGCCGGCTGGGATGGGTCATCGGCATCGCCTCGCTTTTCGTCTTCACCCTGATCCTCGTCGTAGGCATCCTCACGTGGGTGTTCACACGCAACCCGGATTCGACGAAACAGGACAACACGGGAGTGTCCGTTATCTACGTCAGTTCTCAGGGAGGCAACAACGCCTCGCCGACGATTGCGGACGCGCTCTCCAAAATTCGAGGCAAGAGCCGACAGGCGGCCCGGATCGTCGTGCAGGACGATGTTACGGAAAGTGACGTTCTGATTGATGTGCCCAAAGTCAGCATCGAAGCGGAAGCAGGCAAAGCGATCCGTTGGCGGCCCAGCGCGAAAGCGGGCGCGGCCAGATTGTTCTCGGTACACAAGGCCGAGGGTGTTCACGTTAAGGGGATCACGCTCGACGGCGAGAACCGGGTGGACATTCTGGTGAACCTCTATCACCGCTGTCCCGGCACGCGCTTTGAGGATATGAAGCTGATGGGATTCCGTAAGTACGGTTTCTGGGTGACCAATGCCGAGGGAGGCAAGGAACCGGACCGCCGCATTCAGTTCAATCGACTGGAGATCGTCACGTCGCAACCCGAGCAAGCCGCCTTCTTTTTCAGCATTGCGCGTAACGTCCGAGATACGCCGCCGAAGAACCAGTATTTCAGCCTCAGCGATTGCAAATTCGAGGGCCCCGGCGCGAAGGTGAAGACTCCGGATCCAGCCACGCTCGACCACATCGACCTGCCGGCCGGCGTACAGATCGTGCAAGGCAATTGAGCAAAGCCCGCTGCCCTTCGTCCTCTTCGACCAGGACCGCACGCCATGCCGTATCCCCAGTTCGACCGTTCGCGCCTCACGATTCAACCCTTGGCCCAGCGACAGCACGATCTGGATCTGTCCGCCATGCTGCCGCTCGACGCACCGCTGCCGGTCTTCGAGCACGCCGCGTTGCCAGTCCTCGGTCGGCGGCTCGCGGAGGCGCGGCGGCAGGGCAGCGCGCGGCTCCTCGTCATGGGAGCGCATGTCGTCCGCGCCGGTGTGTCGCGCTATCTCATCGACCTGATGGAGCGCGGGCTGATCGATCACATCGCGATGAACGGGGCTGGCCCGATTCACGACTGGGAGTTCGCGCTGATCGGGGCGACGACGGAGAGCGTGGCCCGCTACATTCGCAGCGGCGAGTTCGGCCTCTGGCGCGAGACCGGCCGTATGAACGATGTCATCCGCGATGCGGCGCGGCAGGGATTGGGGCTGGGCGAGGGGCTGGGCCGGACGATCCGCGACGAGAAGTTTCCACACGCCGATGTCAGCATCCTCGCGGCCGGCGTCCGCCTCGGCGTGCCGGTGACGGTACACAGCGGCATCGGTTACGACATTCTGCACGAGCATCCCAACTGCGATGGGGCGGCGCTGGGCGAGACGAGTTATCGGGATTTCCTGACGTTCGTGCAGACGGTCACGCGGCTGGAGGGCGGCGCGATGCTGAACTTCGGATCGGCGGTCATGGGACCGGAAGTGTACCTGAAGGCGCTGGCGATGGCGCGCAACGTGGCGCATCAGGAGGGCCGGGTCATCCAGCATTTCACGACGGCGGTGTTCGATCTTATTCCTCTGGAGGGTGACACCCGGCAGCAGGCGCCCAAGAGCGATCCGCGTTACTACTATCGCCCGTGGAAGACGATCCTCGTGCGGACGGTGGCCGACGGCGGCGAGAGTTTTTACATCCAGGGCGATCACCGCGTCACGGTGCCGCACGTCCATCGCGCGGCGGTGACGGCGATGCGGGAGACATGAGATGGCCGATTTGCGTCCGCTCGACGGCGACACCCTGGAAGCGATCTTGGAGCGAATTCCGCGTTTGACGATCGGTGTTGTCGGCGATTTGTTTCTGGATCGCTATCTCGACCTCGACGCCGCCTTGACGGAGCCATCGCTGGAGACGGGGCTGGACGCATATCAGGTCGTGGGCGTTCGATCCTATCCGGGCGCCGCCGGCACGGTGCTGAACAACCTGGTCGCTCTCGGTGTGGGCCGCGTCTGTCCGATCAGCCTCATTGGGAGTGACGGCGAGGGTTACGAGTTGCGGCGTGCCTTGAAGCGAATGCCGGCCGTTGATCTGCGCGGGTTGATCGTCACGTCGAAGCGGCGCACGCCGACTTACACCAAGCCCATGTTGCATTCGGCCGGCGTGCCGCGCGAATTGAATCGCCTCGACATCAAAAATCGCCGCCGAATGCCCGAAGGGCTGGACGGATGGGTCGCTCATCTGCTCGGTGAGTTCTGGCCGCAGTTCGATGGCCTGGTGGTACTCGATCAGGTGAGCGAGAGTGATTGCGGCGTGGTAACCGGGCTTATCCGTTTGCTGCTGACCGACCTTACCGCGAAGGAACCGGGCAAGTTTGTCCTGGCCGACAGCCGCGATCGCATCGGCCTGTTTCGGGGCGTGAGTCTGAAACCGAATCGACAGGAAGCCCTGAGAGCGGTGGGTTTGCCACTGGATGACAGCGAGGAATCGCTGCAACAGGGGGCCGGTCAACTCGCACGGCAAGCCGGTTGTTGGGTCTTCTGCACGGACGGAGCGCGCGGCATTTATCTGGCCTCGCCGCAGGTCGGCGACTATACGAAGCTGACGAGGATTCCCACGTATCCTGTTAGCGGACCCATCGACATCGTCGGCGCCGGCGACAGCACGAGCGCCGGCATTGTCTGCGCAATGGCGAGCGGGGCGACAGTCGAGGCGGCGGCGGCCTTCGGCAACCTGGTGGCGTCGATCACGATTCAGCAGATCGGCACCACCGGCACGGCCACGCCCGATCAGGTGCGGCAGCGCTGGCGTGAGACGAATTGAGGTTTCGCCAGCCCGCAGCGCCGGCAAGGGCAACCCTTGCTGGCGCTGCGGGCTGGTAGGCGAAGTCAGGCGGCGGCACAGGCGGCGAGTTTCTTCGCCCAGCGCGTGCGGCAAGCGGTGACGAGGCCGCGGAACAGTTGAATGTCCAGCCCCGAAGCAGTGGCCGACGCGGGGTGCCACTGCACCCCCAGCGCGAACCAATCCCCATCGGCCTCGATGGACTCGATGACCCCATCGAGCGCCTGAGCGGAACTGCGGAACCCGCGCGCGACGCGCTGCACGGCGCGGCGATGCTCGCTGTTGACCACGACCTCTCCCTCACCGTACAGCCCGGCCAGCAGCGTATCGGGCAGGACGTTGATGGCGTGGCGCAGTCCGCGCTCGGGTGGATGGCGGTGCTGCAACGCCTCGGGCAAATCGCGCGGTAGATCGAGATAGACGGTGCCGCCGTGGGCGGTGTTGAGGACGTGCAAGCCGTGGTCGATGGCGAGCAGCGGGAAGCGGCGGTTGTTGCACCACAGACACAGCTCCTCGGACTCGGCGGTGGGATGGCGGCCGTCGGCGTCGTGGCCGGACAGGACGACGCCGTGGATGCCGTCGAAGACTTCGTCCCAGGAGCGATCGCCGGCTTCGCCGACGGCGACGGGTTCGGCCTCGGCGGCGGTGAGGCAGGCGGCGATGCCGGCCGGCCACAGCCCGCAGCCGTGCCGTTCGTTGCGCCCGACGCGATCGTGCCCGTAGATTCCGATGCGAATGGAGGGAGCGCGACTCGACATTGAGGACTCCTTTCCTCGAAAAATGGAGAGAAGCGATGAGCGAATCATCAATCGTAAGTAAGAGAAGATTGTAACCGAAAAAGTCGCGATGACCAGCGCAAAATGGTGAAAAAGGAGGCGCGGAGGCGCTTGCGGTGTGAGGAGGCTTTTTCCTTCTTGGACTTGCGTAAGGAAAGCTCCGGTCACGAACACTCCCGGCTCGCCACCAGTTCGATGATACAGCCGGCACGGACGGCGCTGCCCTTGCAGGTTCCCATCTTCCTCCGCGCCAAACGCCGCAAACGCTGGCAGTTCGCAGTCCCAGCCGGTATCATTACTCCCCATACTCACCACAAGGTCCTGAACGTGCCGGTAGGGTGTCTCCATGACGGAAGCACAACTCATTCATGAAGCGATCCGCGCTATCCGCCAACCCATCCACCTGCTCGAAAGCGGCGGCCGCTATTCCCTGGCTCCGCCCGAAGGACTGACCGCGCCGGCGACCGGAGCGCGGACGGCCTACGCTCCGGCGGGACGACTCGAAGACCTGGGCGATCCGACCTTCTGCGGCGATCACCGCGTTCGCTATCCCTACGCCGCCGGGGCGATGGCCAACGGCATTGGCTCGGCCGACATCGTCGAGGCGATGGGGCGCGCCGGCATGGTCGCTTTCTTCGGCGCGGCCGGGCTGCCGCTGGCGACTGTCGAGTCCGCCATCGACCGCGTTCAGAAAAACCTCGGCGATGTTCCCTACGGTTTCAACCTCATCCACAGCCCCGGCGAGCCGAGCCTCGAACGCGGCGTCGTCGATCTGTACCTGCGCCGCGGCGTCCATCTCGTCGAGGCGTCGGCCTTTCTCGATCTGACTCTGCCGGTGGTGCGCTATCGCGTCCACGGCATCCGCCGCGATCCGTCCGGCCGAATCGTCACGCCCAATCGTGTCATCGTCAAGGTGTCGCGCGTCGAGGTGGCCTCGAAGTTCATGGCTCCGCCGCCGGAGCGCATGCTGCAAGAATTGGTCGCCCAGGGGCACATCGACGCGGACCAGGCCGCGCTTGCCACCTGCGTCCCGGTGGCCCAGGACGTGACAGCCGAAGCCGACTCCGGCGGTCACACCGACAATCGCCCGGCCATCACGCTGGTCCCGACCCTGCTCGCCCTGCGCGACCGTTTGCAGCAGCAGTACGGTTTCGAGCAATCGCTGCGCGTCGGCGCCGCCGGCGGCATTTCCACGCCGGCCTCCGCTGCCGCCGCCTTCGCGATGGGCGCTTCTTACGTGCTGACCGGCTCCGTCAACCAGGCGTGCGTCGAGTCCGGCAGTTCGGACACGGTGCGCGAAATGCTCGCCCAGGCCGAGCAGGCCGATACCATCATGGCCCCCGCCGCCGATATGTTTGAGATGGGCGTGAAGGTGCAGGTGCTGAAGCGCGGCACCATGTTCGCCATGCGCGCGGCCAAGCTCTACGAACTGTATCGCACCTATCCCAGTCTGGAAGCGCTGCCCGCGTCCGAGCGCGCCAACATCGAAAAGAACCTGTTTCGCGCCTCGCTCGACGAGATTTGGGAGAAGACGCGGACCTTCTTTCTCCAGCGCGATCCGGGTCAAGTCCCGCGTGCCGAAAAAGACCCGAAACATCAGATGGCGCTGGTATTTCGCTGGTATCTCGGTTTGTCGTCGCGCTGGGCCAATGCCGGCGAGCCGACGCGCAAGCTCGATTATCAAGTGTGGTGCGGTCCGGCGATGGGCGCGTTCAACGAGTGGACGAAGGGTTCGTTCCTCGAACAGCCGCGAAATCGCCGAGTCGTGACCGTCGCCTTCAATATCTTATATGGGGCGGCCGTGCTGCTCCGCTTGCAGATGTTGCGCGGCCAGGGCTTCCCCCTGATGCGCGAATGGTCGCGCGTGACGCCCCAGGAACTCGACGCCTTGCAGCAATTGATTTGAACTAACCACAGAGTCACAGAGAACACAGAGAAGAAAACACAGAAGCAGAGATGGCAGTGGACAAATTTATAAGTTTCTGAGCGATCAGCCTGCGATCTTTCTCCCTCTCCTTGTCTTTTCTCTGTGTTCTCTGTGACTCTGTGGTTAGTTCATTTATGAGGACGGCGGCTTGAGTACGAGAGAACCGGCGACTCCTTTGGCGATCATCGGCATCGGCTGCCTGTTCCCCGGCGCCGACAACCTCGGCGCATACTGGGCGCGGATCCGCGACGGCGTCGATGCCATCACCGACGTACCGCCGACGCACTGGCGAGCCGAGGACTATTTTCACCCCGATCCGAAAGCTCCCGACCGCATCTACACCGCCCGCGGCGGCTTTCTGCACGCCACACCGTTCAACCCCGCCGCGTTCGGCATCGCGCCCAACAGCCTCGAAGCCACCGACACCGCCCAATTGCTTGGCTTGGTTGTCGCTCAGCAAGCGCTCGCCGATGCCGGGTACGGCGAGGATCGTTCGTTCGACCGCAGTCGCGTGTCTGTCATCCTCGGCGTCACCGGCACGCTGGAGCTGGTCATCCCGCTGGGGGCGAGACTGGGCCATCCCGTTTGGCGACGCGCCCTCCGCGAGGCCGGCGTCGCCGACGACGTGGCCGAGGACGTGGTTCGGCGCATCGGCGATTCCTACGTCGGCTGGCAGGAGAACTCCTTCCCCGGCCTGCTGGGCAACGTCGTGGCCGGCCGCATCGCCAATCGCTTCGATCTTGGCGGCACCAACTGCGTCGTCGATGCCGCCTGCGCCTCGTCGCTGTCCGCCCTGCACCTGGCCTGCCTGGAACTGACGGCGGGACGGGCCGACATGGTGCTGACCGGCGGCGTCGATACGTTCAATGACATTTTCATGTACATGTGTTTCAGCAAGACGCCGGCCCTGTCGCCGACCGG
>DATBGU010000247.1:0-17674 GCA_036557825.1 Gemmataceae bacterium | reverse complement strand
GCCCGGCACACCCAGGGACGCGGGAAGGCATCAATCTCGTCGGCGTGCGTCTGTTCGGACAAACAGCGGAGCAGCTGGGCGGTGTAATGTCCGATGCCCGTCTTCGAGCCGGCCGCGGCCAGACCATTCACCAGGACACGCATGAGGTACTCGCTCTCGGTTCCGTTGCGGGTGGGACAGGCGTCTCGCCTGTCGCGGTTCGGACAGGCGAGACGCCTGTCCCACCTGAAAGCGACGTGCGGATTCAGGCGACTTGCTTCAGGGGCGGAGCCGCGCCCTGCCACTTCTGAAACTCACACACGAACTGCTGGACGGCCTCCTCCGTCTTGGGATGGCCGCACATCTGCGGGAAGAACTTCGGCGGAACGGTCAGGATGTCGGCGCCGGCTTGCAGCGCCTCGTTGATGTCGGCGATGTGGCGGATGCTGCCGACGATGATCTCCGACCCGCTGCCCCACCCGCGCAGCGTCTGATGCACGCCGCGAACGACCGAAGCGGCGTCGTAGCCGATGTCGCGGATGCGGCCCCAGAACAGGCTGACGTAGTTGGCGCCGGCGCGGGCGGCCATGATCGCCTGGTTGTACGACATGCAGCAGGTGCAGTTGACGCGGATGCCGCGCCGCCGCAGCTCGGCGATCACCGCCAGCTCGTCCCAGCCGATCGGCACCTTGATGTTCAGGTTCGGATAGTGGCCGAAGTGGCTGAGGAACTCTTCCGCCTGCGGCAGCATCTGGGCCGGGTCCGCCGTGAACACCTCGACGCTGAGCGGGATGTCGCAGTCGTACTTTTTCAGCAGCGCGATCATGTCGTTGATGTGCTCGCGGAAATCGCGGCGCTGCTCCTTCGACAGGATCGACGGATTGGTCGTCACGCCGCTGGGGAAGCCGCGCTGCAAACACTGCTCCAGCTCCTCGAGATTGGCGGTGTCAACGAACAGCTTCATGCTCTTTTTCTCGCTCTCGTTTGGGTCACGATCCACTCGGCCGCTTCCGCCAGATCGCCGGCGCAACGATCGGGTCGGCACTTTTCTCGCCCGCTGTAGGGCGTCTCGATCAGGATGGCGCGACAGCCCGCCGTCTGCCCGGCGATCACATCGCTCCAGCGATCGCCGACGATGAAGCTGCGGCGCAGGTCGATCGGCCAGTGAAGCGCCGCTTCCAGCAACATGCCCGGCTTCGGCTTGCGGCAGAGGCAACCGTCGTCGTTGTCATGGAAGCAGACCAGCACGTCGAGCATCGGCAACTCCGCCCGCAAGCGCCGATGGATCGCCTCCACGCCTTCGCGCGTTTGCAAGCCGCGGGCCACGTCCGGCTGGTTCGTCACGACCACGAGCGGAAACCCCGCCGCGTGCAACCGGCGCACGGCCTCCACCGCGCCGGGCAAAAACGCGAACTCCTCGACGCGGGCCGGCGGATGCGTCACGCCGTCGCGCTCAACCACGCGATTGAGCACGCCATCGCGATCCAGAAAAACAGCGGGTTGCAACATGGCCGGCCTCATCGGTTCGATCACGCGGCTCGCCGGCCCGACGACGACTCCCACTTCATCTCCACCGCGCGCAGGGCCGGATGGGAAACCATCAAGTGCCAGAGGACCGATTGAAACGCCTCGGCGTGCGGCGTCACCGTGGTGGAATTGACGGTCGGCACGATGATGCAAGCGTCGGCGACGCGAGCCGTGTAGCCGCCGTTGCGGCCGACGATGCCGCAAATGGTCGCGCCGACTTCCTGAGCGTACTGCAAGGCGCGGACGAGGTTGGGGCTGATGTTGCGTTCGAGGTCGCCGCCGCCGACGGAGAGAACGAAAACCATGTCGCGGTCGCACAGCCGGCTGGTCGTCAACCAGCGCACGAAAACCGTCTCCCAATTCTCGTCGTTGATGCGGGCCGTCAATTCGGCGACGTTGTCCGTCGGCGCATAGGTTTCGATCTGGGCGATCTTGCGGAAATCGTTGACCATGTGCGAGGCGTTGGCCGCCGAGCCGCCGACACCCAGCACAAACAGACGTCCGCCGCGCTCGCGCAGCCGGACCAGAATCCCGACCATGCGGTCGAGGGTCTGCGCGTCGATTTGGGCGAGGATCCGCGTGGCGTCGTGGAGAAAATCGTTCGTATGAGACATGCGCTAAGCCTCTCTGTCCGCGCACGGCGATCCGTCAACCCTTGCTGGCGCTGTGGGCTGGCAAATGCCGCGTGCCTACTGTTCCGTACCGGGCGCCTCCACCCGGTTTTCTGGGTCATCGCGGCTACGCTCCGCGGGCCTGGAGGTAATGCTGGGTTTCCTCCAGGCCGCGAGGCGAGCCGATCTCGTAAAAGCGCCGCGTCACCTCATGGCCGATCAGTTCGCCGTCCTTCACCATGTCGCTGAGGAGATCGGCCAGGTCGGATGATTGGTCGGCGGGCAGGGACGCCAGCGCTTCGCGCGTCAACAACATCACGCCGTAGTCGATGTGCCGCATCTCCGGCGTCGGCGCACGTTTGCTATAACACAACAGTCGTCCGTCGCGGAAGACGACATTGCTGCGGTCCCAGCGATTTTCATTGTGAATCACCGTCATCAAGCCGCGCGCCCGGCCGGCCGCGAAACGGGCGAGCACGGCCCGGTAGTCGATGTCCATGTAGGAATCGCCGTAGAGAACCCAGAACAACTCGCCCAAAAGCGGCAGCGCCCCCCGCAGCGCTCCGCCGGTGCCGAGCAAACGGTCGCCGTCGTACGAATAGCACACGCGCAGTCCGTGCGCCGCGCCGTCGCCGAGATGCTGCTCGATCTGCTCGCCGAGATGCCCCAGACACAGGACGACGCGGCGGATGCCGTTGCGACGGAGCAGGGCAAGTTGATGGTCGATGAACGGTCGGCCCGCGACCTCGACCATCGCCTTGGGGATCGTCGCGGTGATCGGCCGCAATCGCGTCGCCAACCCGCCGACCAGCAGCGCCGCCGACACCCTGGAAATATCCACCGCGCACGTCCTCCTTGACATAACACGATCCTGACTAGCCCGGAGCGCCAGCGACGGGACACGCGCCCGTCGCTGGCGCTCCGGGCTAGTCAGGGGCTTCTTATGCCGCCACGCACTTGGTGCCCTCGAAATCGAAGCGGAAGCGCACCTCGCGCAGCCGAGTTTGCGCCATGGCGCGGCGCAGGCGCGCCTTGTCCTCGACGTAGAACATCAGGAAGCCGCCGCCGCCGGCGCCGATGAGCTTGCCGCCCAGCGCTCCGTTGGCGCGGCCCAATTTGTACCACTGATCGATCTCGGAGTTGCTCATCCCCCGGCTGCGCTTTTTCTTGTGCTCCCAGTGGACGTTCATCAGTTCCGCGAAGCGCACCAGATCGCCGCCCTCCAACGCTTCCTTGCTCTGATAGCCCAGTTCCTTCACGAAGTGCAGATTGTCCACCATGCGTCGATCGCTCTTCTTACTGCGGTCGTCCTGCTCCTTCAGGATGGTCGAAGCGGAGCGGCTGTAGCCGGTGAAGAACAGCAGCAGATTGTCTTCCAGGTTGTACAGCGTTTCCGAGTTGATCCGCAGCGGCCAGGCCTCGACCTTGCCGTCCGGCCGAAATTGAAAACAGGTCAACCCGCCGTAGGCGGCGATGTACTGGTCCTGCTTGCCGACCGGCTCGCGCAAGCGGTCGATCTCGATGTGGCAGGCCTGTTCGGCCAGGTCGGTGGGGTGAATGAGGTTCTTTTTGTGCGCGTGCAGCGCCTTGAGGAGCGCCGTCGTGAAGCTGCCCGACGAACCGAGTCCGGTGCCGGCGGGAATGTCGGCCATGCTGGTGATTTCCAGCCCGGCGCTCTCGACGCCGACCAGACGCAGCGATTCGCGCACGAGAGGATGATGGATTTCCTCGATGCTGTTCACCCGTTCGAGTTTGGAATATTTCAGGATAAATTCCGGCACGAACGTCTGATGCAAGGTGATGCACACATACTTGTCGATCGCCGCCGCGATCAGAAAGCCGGTATGCTGCTCGTAGTACGAGGGCAAGTCCGTGCCGCCGCCGCCCAGAGAGATCCGCAGCGGGCTGCGCGTGATTATCATATCGCCGTCCTTAACTCCGTTTCGAGGTTGGCAACGGCGAGATGGTTCGCCGATTGCCGGTAGACTTGCTCGACCACTTCCAGCGCCGCGAGAGCGTCTTCGAGCGTTCCCTGCGGCGGCCGACCGGCCGCGATGCACTCGTGAAAGTAGGCGAACTCCGCTCGCCAGGATTGGTCCTCGCCGGGATATTCCCAGATAGTCGTCTCCGGCGGACCCATCTGCGGCAGCATTCGATACAACGACAGCCGTTCGACGCCGTAGCTGCCGCCGAGTCCGTCAATCTGCAATTTGCCGTCGCGTCCGAAAAGCTCGAAGGAAAACAGGTTTTTCCACTCGGTACAGCTGGCGTGCAGCCAGGCCGTCCGGCCCTGCGCCGTCCGCAGCGACAAAAAGCCGTTGTCCTCGACCGGCATCTTCCAGAAGTACGTGACGATGTGGCCGTGTGCCTCGACGAAGTCGCCGAGAAACCAGCGCGACAGGTCGATGAGATGAACGCCCTGATCGAGCAGTTCGCCACCGCCGGCGACGGCGGGATCGGCGCGCCATTCGCGGTCGTAGCCGAGCCGGCCGCCGTGTCCGTAGCGAGCGCGGACGTACAGCAGCGGACCCAGTTCGCCCGCATCGCACAACTGCCGCGCCTTGAGGAATGCCGGATGAAAGCGATGGTTAAAGCCCACTTTGACGAACACGCCGCGCTCGCGGGCCGCTTGCACAACCGGCCGCAATTCCTCGGCGTGCCGCGCGGCGGGTTTCTCGACGAGGACATGTTTCCCCTTGGCCGCGGCAGCCAGCGCGATCGGGGCCAGCGCGGCGTTGACCGTCGAGACGATAACGAGATCCACGTCCGGCCGGGCGACGCAGGATTGCCAATCCGGCTCGACCTCGCAGCCGGAATACGTGGCGGCCAACTGCCGCGCCCGCTGGTGATTGGTGTCCGCGACCGCCGCCAGTTTCACCTCGGCGGGAAGCGCTTTGGCCCGCTTCTGTCCGATGAGTCCGCAGCCGATGATTGCTACGCGCATTGCCACTTCTGCCCTCGGTCCTCTGGAACGATCCGCCGCAGTGTGTAGATGTCGCTTTTCGCCAGATGCTGCTGGCGGCCGGGCAATTCCGTCCAGTTGTCCCAAACGGCGCTGAGCAGCCGGCCGGTGATGCCGTCGCTAGCTTCCGACGCCAGAAACGCCGCCAGCGCCGCGCCCTTGTCCAGCGGAGCGCCGCCCTGCTCGCGCTGCTTCAGCGAGCGCTCGTAGAACCCCTGTCCGGCGCGCTCCGGTCCCGCCTCCAGCACCTGATCGAGCAGGCGCGTGTTCAGGGCGCCCGGCGCGATGGCGTTGACATCGATGCGGTCGCCGCGCACTTCCTCGGCCAGCGTCTCGGTGAAGCGCACGATTGCCGCCTTGGACGTCGCGTAGGAGCTGAAGCGCGGCAGCGGTGCCGTGGCCCCACCTCCCGAGAGGTTGATGATCTTGCCGTAACCCTGCGCTCGCAAATGCGGCAGCAGAGCCCGGCACATCAAGACGGTCCCGAAAAGATTGATCTGGATCGCCTGCACCCACTGCTCCCAGTCGTTGTCCACGATGCGGCCAATCGGCCCATAGACTCCAGCGTTGTTGACCAGGATTGTCAGACCGGGCAGCGTCGCCAACGCTTTGCTGACAATGGCTTGACAGTCTTCCGGACGCGAGACATCGCCGGCGTGACTGGCGACGACCTGTCCCGGTCGAGCATTCCGTCTCAGTTCATCCTCGACCTGTCGCAGTCGATCCACGCCGCGAGCCGCCAGCAGCACATGTGCCCCTGACGCGACGAATCGGTCGGCGATGGCCTGCCCCAGCCCCTGGTTCGCTCCCGTGATGATGGCCGAACGGCCTTGAAGAACCATGGCATCTCCTGCTCGAGGAATCGGCGCATTTGCCCGTAGCGAAGTACCGAATGCGGCTATCGCCGTCCAGCACGTCCGCGAGGAAGTGGTTGGGATCGAGGACGCACGCTTGCCTCATGCGCGCGCTGAAGTCGTCCGGCCGCAGACTGCGAAAACTCGGCCATTCCGTGGCGAGGACGGCCACATGTGCTCCGTCCAGCGCCTCGAGGGGCGCGGCGGTTAACTCCAGGGTCTCACCCAGCTCCGGCGGTAGGGAACCCACAGCAGGATCGTGTCCCCGCACGCGCACGCCCTGCTCGTGCAGGCAGCGACACAGCTCGATCGCGGCCGAGCGCCGTAACGTGCTCGTGCCCGGTTTGTAAGTCAGACCGAGCACAGCCACCACCGGCTTCTCGACGCCGGCCAGCAGGTGAGCGACACGCTCGCGCAGCCAATTCTTGTGTACGTCGTTACTGGCCAGCACGCCTTGCATCAGCGGCGTTTCGACCCGCATATCCCGGCCGCGCCGCACGAGAAAGCGCAGATCGCGGGCCAGCGTGCCGCCGGCGAACGCCGAACCCGGCGACAGATATGCTCGCGGGCCGATACGCCTCTCGCTCTTCAGGCCGCGCTCCACTTCCTTCGCGTCCGCCCCAACTTCCTCGCACAGCCTGGCCAGTTCGTTGATGAACGTCACGGAAGTAGCCAGGAAGGCGTTGAGGGCGTGCTTCGTCATCTCCGCCGATTCCAGAGACATCCACTCCAGCCGCGAACAGAAAGGGGCGAACAGTTCGGTTAGACGCGGCCGATCCCAGTCGTCCTCGATTCCAAGGATGACGCGCTCGGGATTGCAGAAAACTTCGATCGCCTTGCCCAGTCGCAGGTTTTCCGGCGAATAGGCGAAGTGCAAACCTCTTTCCGACCAGTCGCGCCCCAAGGCGCGCGTGAAGCCGACCGGCACTTGCGACGATAGTAAGACGAGCGTTCCGGGATTCAGGAGCGTGCGGATCTCTTCCAGGCGGGCGCGGACAAAATCGACATCCGCCTCGTCCTGCTCGTTGACCGGCGTATCGAACGTCACCCAAAGAATGTCGGCGTCCACGAGGGCGGCAGTCGGATCGGTGGGAAAAGAGAGATGTTCGCTGTCCAGGCCCGACGCGAGCAGTTCGGGCAGGCCGGGTTCGTGGAGCGGCGGTTGACCGCGGCGAAGATCGTCGAGAACGCGCGCGTCGGGATCGAAACCGCTCACCCGATGACCGGCCCTGGCCAGACAGGCGGCCGTGACACAGCCGAGGTGCCACAAACCGTAGACGACAACATGCATCCTCGCGCTCCTCGATTCAGGCCGCCTCGCCCCGCCGCTCCAGCAGCCAGGGATTGTCTTGCAGATAGCGCAGCGTTCGCAGCACGGCGTCGCGGATGGTCCATTTCGGCTTCCAGCCCAGCGAGCGAATCCTCGTCGTGTCCAGGAAAATAAAGGGGCTGTCGCCGATCCAGCCGCGCTCGCCACCGCTATAACAACGCCGCGGATTCAGGTCCAGGTGAGAACAAATCCAGCCCAGCGAGTCGTCCACCCGGCAATGCTCTTCCGCCCCCAGGTTGAAAAGGTTGAGCGGTTCGTTGGCCCGGTCGAGGGCCAGCAGCATGGCGTCGATGCAGTCCTGAACGTACAGGTACGACTTGCGTTGCCGGCCGTCGCCCAGCACCTCAATCTGATGGGGGTTGTCGCGCAATTTGCGATAAAAGTCGAACACGTGTCCATGCGTGTAGCGTTCGCCCAGGATGGACACGAAGCGGAAGATGTAGCCCTGGAAGCCGAACCCCGTGGCGTAGGCGGCGATCAATCCCTCGCCGGCCAGTTTCGAGGCGCCGTAGAGGCTGGTCTGCACCGGGAAGGGGGCGTCTTCCGGCGTCGGGAAAACCTTCGGTTCGCCGTAGATGGAGCCGGTCGAGGAGAAGGCGATTCGGCGAACGCCGTTTGTCCGCATCGCTTCCAGGACATGAAAGGTGGCTATTGTGTTCTGTTCCAGATCCTTGCCGGGATGCTGGATGCCGAAGCGCACGTCGGCGTTGGCGGCGAGGTGGAAGACAAAATCATGTCCGGCCAGCGCCCGCTTCAGTTCCGGCAGCGCCAGCAAATCTCCCTCGATCAGCGTGAATCGAGATGAGCGCGCGGCGAGGGTCAAAAAGTCGCGCTGTCCGGTCGAGAAATTGTCGTAAACCGTCACGGCATGACCGGCCGCCAGCAGACGGTCGGCGAGATTGCTGCCGATGAACCCGGCTCCCCCGGTCAGGAACACTTTCATGCGTGAGACTCCATCTCGTTACGGCGAGCGGGGGGGCGTCAGCCCCCTGTTCGTCCGAAGCAACAGGGGGCT
The DNA here is from genome assembly GCA_036557825.1 of Gemmataceae bacterium. Lineage (GTDB taxonomy): Bacteria > Planctomycetota > Planctomycetia > Gemmatales > Gemmataceae > JAJPHU01. The sequence goes on along the minus strand of DATBGU010000247.1, from coordinate 9,396 downwards.
GACGCCCCCCGCTCGCCGAATGGGAAATCGGTTCAGCAATCAGGTCGATGTAATCCAGGCTAATCGGCGTTTTGCCCGCGCTGACGACGCCGAGTTGAACGCCTTCAGTCTCGTCGGGCACTTCAAAAGCCAAGGTTTGAAGGACGTACCGGCCGGCGGCGGCGAAATCGACGCCGCGCAGGGAACGCTCGGCCAGCGGCGCCGGCGGCGATAGGCCGCCCGCGACCAGAGAGGCCACCTCCTCGGCGATGGCGTTGCTGTCCACTTTTAGCGCGCACTCCAGGCGATAGCGTCCCGGCGGCAAAAACAGACGCGGCGTGTAGCTGAAACAGCATCGGAAATCCACGGCGGCGCGGCGGACACGCCCTCCGCTGGCGGCCGGATCGGGATCGTCGATGTAAGGCGTGCCGGGGTTGAGGGGAAACAATTCCTCGGCCTCCAGCCGCAAACGCGTCGGGCGCGGGGTTGGCCGCTCCTCGTCGAGTCCCGGAATGCTCTCGGCGAAGACGAGGATATGAGCGAGGCGAATTGTATCGCTTTTTGACCGTGGCCGGACGATAAGGCGGTCCCAGGGCCGATTTTGCAACACGGCCGGCAAGGGCAACAGCCGCGACTGGATGCCCTCCTTTTCATAGCAGGCGCCCGTCCACGGCACGGCGGGAACCGGCACGCTGCCCAGGCGTTCCTCACCGCGATAAAAGTCCAGATCGAAACGATCCTCGAAAGAAGCGCCGATGTCCAGCAAGCGGCCGGTGAGTACCTGAGCGAAGCGGACCTCGCACGTCTGTCCCGGCGCCAGCGCGAGATTATCGGCGGCGTCGGCGGGGGTCAGGTTCGCCTTGGGCCGGGCCAGGCAGGCAGGCTCGACAGGGCCGGTGTAGGGCCGCAGCCGGCGGAGTCGGGCAGCAAGCCGGCTGCGCAGGAAGCGGTCAAACGGCGGCACGCGCAAAGAATCGTACAACCAAATCTGGCCCCCCTCGGCGGCGATCTTTTCCCGCGGCTCGCCGAAGTGCAAAGTGGCGATGGTCGGCGAGGGACCGAACGATTCGCCGGAACGAACGACGAGGAAACGATAATTCGGGATGCGCAGGTCCGCTTCGTCGCGGGGCAGGAAGCACGCGGGGTTGGAGGCGTGAAACCACGGTTCGCCCAGGGCTGATAACGGGTTGACGGGGACATGCTCGCGCGTGAACCAACTGGTGGAGCGCGCCGCCCAGAATCCGCCCAGGCCGCACAAGGGGCCGCGCTCGCGGGCCAGGCGATCCAGCGCCTGCGCCAGCGGCGGGTACGGCTGTTCCAACTTCGCGCGGTCGATGCCGGGCAGCAGCAGGGCGGCGCGCTGCATCGCGAGGAGGACGATGCCCCCTTGCAGCGTCACCCGGGCCGCGCGCGCGATGCGGCCGGGCAGCCAACACAGCAACAGAGGTAGAAGCAGCGCGGGCAGGAACCAACAGGACAGCGTGTAGCGGCCTATCGCCGCATTATGGGTCATGCCGGCTATATATAAGATCGCTATAGTTCCTAATGGCGAGAACACGAACGTCAGCGACGCCAGCAGCACCGCCGGTCGATCCAGCCCGGAAGCATCCGGCGTCTCGGTCGCGCGCCGGCCCCACCAAGACACCACAAACAGCGCCGCCAGTAGGTGCAGCGCGATGAGGACCCCGAGCAGAAGATCGTCGGCGATGCACTGAGAGAGGCAGCGCAGCATGTACAGCAGATCGGGCAGGCGCGATTTGCCGAAGGCGGTATCGAGCACCAGAAAATGAAGCCCGAGCCGTTGCAGGAGCAGCTTGAGGACGGAGGCGAATAAGACGGACGCGCCTACCAGGGCGAGCTGCCCGCCAGCCTGCTTGAAGGAAATCGTTCGCCGCGCCGCCAGGACGATCAGCGCCAGCACCAGGGGCGCCAAGAACTGGACGAGGACCAGGCGGTCGGAGAGAACTCCCAGTCCGCCGACCAGCACGTAGAGCACGGCCGCGATCCACGAGCGGCCGCGCCGCAGGGCGCGAACCGTCAACGTCAGCAGGAAAAGCCCGACGAGAAGGGCGGCGACGTGGCTGCCGGGATGAACGAGGGCCAGGCTGAGTCTACCGTGGTTGCCGGCCGCGTTGCGGGCGGCGAGCAGGACGGTGCCGCAGCAGGCGGCGAGCAGCGCTGTCCGCCAAGGAAGTCCGCTGAGCCGCCCCAGCCAGAAGAGTACGGCTGTTATGCCTAGATGCACGAGAAAGCCGTACGCCACGAACGCGACAGGGGTTGTGCGGCTCAGCGCCTGGCAGGGGGCCAGAAGCAGTAGGTCGGGAAAAAGGTACGGGGCGCCCGGCAGATACCAGTCGGTCACCTCGCGGCCATGCAGCAGGTCATCGCACTGGGCACAGGGCAGGAGGTCGTCGGAGTTGAAGGCGCTGGAATCGACGGCGTAGCCGTAACAAAGCAGGAACAGACTGACGAGAAGCGAGCCGATGACGACGATCAACCCCCCGGCCGCCGCCAGCACGCCGAGACGCTGTCGCACCTGGTCCAGCATGAATAACCCTTTCCCGGTCTAGCTCTCGAAGGCGGACATTCTCGCGCTTACGCTTCCGCCTCGGAAAGGACTTCGTTTGTCTGAACACAGGACGCCAATCGCCTGGCGCCGTCGTCCTGCGGTTCGCCGGCCCCGGGCGCGGGCGAACCGGTCTTGCCGAATCGGATGCGCAAGATATCGAGCAGGTTTTGCCAATTGATGGCCATGAGATGCGAACGACTATCGCCGTCATCGCGCCAGCGCACGCCGACCTCCTTGACGTGGTAGCCGCTCCGCTCAGCCAGGTGCAGCACCTCCACGTCGAACATGTAACCATCGATGCGCTGCCGTCCGAACAGGTCGCGCGCCACTGGGGCGCGGAAGAATTTGAAGCCACATTGCGTGTCGTGAATGTTCCACATTCCCAGCAGCAGATGCACGGTCAGGGCGAAGGCACGCGAACCGAGCTGGCGGTGCAGCGGCTGCGGCGTCTCGATGCGCGATTCCGCCAGGCGGCGCGAGCCCATGACGATGTCGTAACCCTTGCCGAACCAGGGCAGGAGCCGATTCAGTTCCTCGATGGGTGTCTTGAAATCGGCATCGGCGAAACCAATGACCTGCCCGGTTGCCCGTTCCACACCGAGGCGGATGCCGCGTCCCTTGCCGCGCCGTTCGACGCCGCCCAGCACGCTCAGGCGCGGATCGGAGTTGGCCATTTCCGCGACGATCTCGCGCGTGCCGTCGTCACCGTCGGCCGCCACGATGATTTCGTGGGAGATTCGCTTCGCTTCCAGGTACGACCGCGTTTGCTCGATCGTTTGCCGGATGCGCCCCGCTTCGTTGTAGGCGGGGAGGATCAGGCTCAGACAGGGAATATCGACCATCGACTTCGCTCCTGAAGTCCGGGGAGAACGGGCAATGCGTCGGAGGAGGGCGGCGCCGGAGGTGTGTTCTGCCAGGAACGCTTGTATCCCACCGCGTCTTTGCCGGTCAAGTCCATCTGCCGCCCGCCGCGCCTTCACGGCTCACAGGATTCGCTCGATTTCCCTGGCGAAACGCGCGTGACATCGACGTGGTCCAGCGTCACGGCCGCCTTGCCGGCGGCCAGCACGCGGAACTCCACCAAATCGAGTTCGTCCTCGGTATCGAAGGTGAGGCTGAAGACCTGGTAGCGCTGGGCGGAAGCGAAATCGACGCCGCGCAGCGGCCGGCTCTGAAGGCGTTGCCAGCCTCCGCAAGCGGAACTGTCGATTTCGGCGACGGTGTCGGTGCAAGTGTTGTCCTCCACCTTCAGCGCGAAATCGACGCGGTAACGTCCGGGCGCCAGGGGGAAATAAGGTCCGTAAGCGAGGAAGTTCTTGAAACTCGCGGCGGCCCGTCGCGCCTGTCCCGCGCTGGCCGTCGGGTCCGCGATCGTCGTTATTTCGGCGGAGTCAAGGCGGGCCATCTGTTCTCCCTCGTAACGATGGTAGCTCTCCGTGGGCACGCCTCTTCTGGAGTGGTAGGGGATCCACTCGTCGAAAACGAGGAAGTGGCCGACGGTGACTTGCTGCGTCCGGTCCAGCGGCGCGAGGCGCACCTCATCGAAGCCGCCGGAGCGGCAGGCCGGCGGCACGGCGACAAGACGCGATTGCAGCCCCGGTGGACAGTAGGCAATCTCCACTCCGGTCCACGGCACGGCCGGAACGCGCGTCGTACCCAACTCGCGCCCCTCGCATGAAAAATGCAACAGGAATTCATCCGAGCAATTCGCGCTGATGTCGATCGTTCGCCCCGTGACCGGCGCGTCGAAGCGGAGGGTGAGCGATCCTCCGTGGTCGAGAGGGACAAGGCCGCGCGCGTTGGGTGGAGTCAAATTGCGGCGAAGCTTGCCGAGTGTGCGCGGCTCCGAGGGGGCGACGAAGGGCCTCTCGTGGACCAAACGCTGGGCCAATTGCGCCCGCAGGAACAGTTCGAGCTGCCGGCTTTCCAAACGCTCGTATCGCCAGATTTCGTAATCCGGGATCGACACGACCTCGACCGGCTTGCCGAAGCGAGCCAGGATGTGTTCGGGAGCCGGCCCTGATTCTCCGTTGGTCGGCACAATGACGAAGTGATAGTCCGGGATGGTTAAATCGCGAGGGTCGCGGGACAGGTAGCCGTTGGGATTGATGGCATGAAACCACGGGATGCCCCAGGTGAGGATGGGCAAGACCTCGACCTGTTCGCGGGTGAGGTAGTGCAGTTCGCGCGCGCGCCAGAAATCGGCCAGGCCGCGCATCCGGCCGTGCTTGCGAACCATTTCATCGAGCGCTTGCGCCAACGGCGGGTAACGACGGGTGAGGCGATCCGCACGCAGCGGTTCGGGGAAGGTTCCCACGCGAAACAGCACCACGGCGACCACCGCCCCTACTGCCAAGCGAGTTGCTCGCCGCGACAGCAAGCGCGGCCAGAGCAGCAGACACAAAAATGGCGGGAACCACCAGGTGTAGAGGTAGCGCAGGATGGTGCACTCCTTGCCCCATCCGGTGACGATGAGCGCGCCGGCGTTGCAGCAAACTCCCAGCAGCAAAACGAGAGCGAGCAGCAGTCGCGGCGCTCCCTCCGGCCGCGAATCAACTTCCGCGACAGCGTCCGGCACGCGAGGGGATCGCCGCCAACTCACGGTCAGTATGGTAAGAATGCCCGCGATATGAAGGACAAAAACGATACACATAATCGGCTGCGCGCGAACCATGTGCCAGGCGCTCCGCGTGAATTCCAGGAAAGAGTCGCCCAGGGAGATGTCGAAAACGGCGTCAACCTGTGTGATGCGCATGGGCACGAAACCGAGCCGCGTGAGCACGGCGCGCGCCTTCATCGCCAGGAGGATTGAAACACCCATTAGGACAACGGTGACGACTGCCCGGCGGGCGGGGAACCGGCGGCACAGCGCGAGCAACAGCGTCGAGCCGCAAATCGGCACGATGAACTGCACCACCAGCAGTTGATCCGAGGAAGCCGTCAGCGTGGCGACGAGCAGGAACAAACCGGCCGACAACCAGGTGTAGCCGTTCCGAATCACACGCAAGAGGAAAGCCGTCATGCCCAGGCCGATGAGCAGACAGCCCATGTGGTTGCCGGGATAGAACATGAACTCGCGGCGATGGGTGTAGGCCGGATCGAAGTGGACCGCGAGCATCAGCGTCAGGCCGAGCGCGGCGAGGACGAAAGACTCCCCGCGCGGCAGGCCGACGCCTCGACCCAGGGCGAACAGCACCGCCAGCAGCAGACTGTAGAACAACGCGCCGTACAGGAAGGCCAGGACGACGAGGTTCGACGTCAGCGTGTTGCAGGCGAGAAGGAGCATCATATCGGGGAACAGATACGGAGCGGCCGGCAGATGGAAGCCCTGGACATCGCGGCCGTGCAGCAGATCGTCGCAGAACTGGAAACAGTACAGCTGATCCGAGTTGAAGCTGGTGCCGTCTTGCAAATACTGATAGGCGAACAGCGCGAACACAACCAACAGGAGAAAGGCCGCGCCAAGCACACGCAAGCGCGGCCAGAGAGTCGGCTGTCGTTGACTGGGGAGATCGCTCATAGGCTGCTCCTTTCCTCCGTCGATCTCCGTCTGCAGGGAATCAGGCGGCCGAAGACGGCGCGGTCGCGCAAACAACATTTGTCCGACGGCGTGCGAGTTGGTGTTGTCCCGTGGCCCTCAATCCGGCCCAGGAGTCGATGGCGGAGTCCGCCGCGCTGCCGCACTCGGCGAGGCACCGCACCGCGAAGCCCTGCCACAAACCATCGCCCTGCTGATGGCGGCTGATCGCCTGGTCGATCCAGGCGGCGACCAGCGCCGCCGTCCTCGGCAGACAAACGACTGATGTATTCGTGGAGCGCCGTATCTGCTGCCATGCTCGATCGGAATGGGTCAGCAAACCCAGGACCGGCGCGAATTGATCGGCGGATGGGTCAAGGAGATTGCACTCGGAGAGTCGAATGAGGTCGGTTTCGGCGAAGTCGTTCAGGAGGACGAGTCCAGGGAACTGTTTCAGCAGTTCCAGCATGTACGACGGCGGCGGCGCGGAAGCGAATTGATAAACGAACAGGTCGAACGGCGCGGCGGCATGGCGGCCGAGAACCTCTTGCGGCGTCAAAATGAGATGATCGCGAGATAGCGTCTCCGGCGGCGCGGCCGGCGTCGGGCCGGCGATCAATTCGATGTCGAAACGCTCGGACAGAAGCGGCAGCAGTCCCAGCGCGTACTCGGTCGCGGATCGTGTCTCCGAGGTGAGCGGGACGACCCAGGCCAGGCGACTCCGACGGCGCACCGGCTCGGCAGGCCGCCGGATGCTGCGCTCGATGGCGGCGCAGGCGCGTTCGGCCGTCCTCCGCCAGTTGAAGGTCCGCGCGAACGCTTCTCGTTCGGCGCGCCGGGCATCGCGCGGCTCGGTCAACGCTTGTTGCAGTATCCGCGCCATCGCTTCCGGCGACGTGGGATCGCCCCGCCACGACACCGGGCCGGCGTACTCCGGCAGCGAGGAGCAATCGGCGGTGACAACCGGCGCTCCGCAGTGCAGCGCTTCCAGAACCGGCAGCCCCAACCCCTCGTACAGCGAGGGGAAGAAAAACAGCCGGCACATCTGATACAGCGCACGCAGTTCCTCATCGCTGGGCGAGTCGATTAGCTTCAGTTCGTCGGCGACACCGGCCGCTCGTGCCGTCTCCATCAGCGATTCTTGCTGGGCGGGCTTCATACGGCAGACCACGGCCAGATCGAGAGAGCGGCGATGCTCGACCGGGAGCGCACCAAAGGCGCGGATCGCGCCGCGGACGTTTTTGCGATAATCGAGAGCGCCGACGTAGAGAAGAAACTCTCGCTTCAGGCCGTGGCGCTGACGAACCGGCTCGGCACAAGCTGCCATTTCCTCCGGTGACAGCGGGGCGAACAGCGGATCGACGGCGCCGGCGATGTTGACGACCGGCGGTGCCTGTTCGCCGCCAAGAGTGCGCACATCGCGCGCCGTCGCCTCGGAGATGGCCAACAGGGCGTCACAGCGCAGCAGGTGGCGGAAGCGATGGGCGTACCAGTTGGACGTGCCGTAATCGGTGAGGTAATGTTCCGGGTACAGTAGCGGAATAAGATCGTAGGCGATGCCGAACACATGCGGACGCGGGCCGCAGAACCACGGCACCACCGCCTCCCAACCCTCACAATGACTCAGCACCAGCACGCCGTCCGAGCCGCGCGCGGTCAGCCAGTCGGCGTAATAGCGTTCGTTCGCCTCGCGATGCTCGTTCGCGGCGGGCAGCGGCGGCGGAAAATTGAGTACGGGTAGGCCGGCCAGGTCGTCGTCGGGCACGGGCGGCAGCGCGCGGTTCTGCACCACCTCGATGCGCCAATCCGGACGGGCCACGGCGAGAGCGCGGAGCAGATTGCTCGAATAACGGCCGATGCCGCGCAGACGTGAACTCGACGTTTGCAGCGCCTGTCCGTCGATGAGCAAGTGCATGTCAGGGTTTCTCCAGCGCCAGCAGACAGACGGCGCTGACACGCTCGCCGCTGTCGGCCTGCTCGGCCCGTTGCTCGTCGAGGGTGAACGACCAGGCGTCGCCGTCGCGCACGCCGTAAGCCCGCTCGACCAGGCGGAACGCGCCCAGCAGTCGGTCGAGTTGAGCGCGAGTGTAGACACCCTTCGCCGGCCTGCCGAACGGCACCGTCACGAGGAACCGCCCGCCGCGCTTGAGGACGCGGAACGCCTCGCCGACCCCTTGCTCGTCCTCGCCGATAGAGAACGTCGAAAGGGCCACGGCCGCGTCAAACGATTCGTCCTCAAACGGCAGCTCAGCGATGCTCGCCTGAATCATCGTGAAATTCGGGTGGCTCAGGTGCAGACGACGCGAATCGACGCCGACCACCTCGAAACCGAGGCTAGCCATCTCGATGGCGTTCGTACTCTCGGCGCAGCCAAGCGCCAGCAGACGCGCAGGGGGGCGCGGTAGATGGGTGTGGATGAAAATAGGTTCGAGAATGCGTTCGTTGATCTCGGTAACGCGCGGTCCGTCGTGATCCAACCAGACGTTGACGGCTGGGTTAAACCACAGTCCCGCGCGGGCGATCTCGCCGTAGCGACTCAGTTCCTGGTTGACGCGCAATCGTAACCCTTCTTCCAGGGTTTCCGCTTGCCGGTTCAACTCGTGATCGGTGCGCGCCAGGAGCGTTTTCTCCAACGTCTCGACGGTTTGCCGCAGGGACCGATTGGCTTCTTCCAGCGATTGAACGCGCTGCTCGACCTGCTCAATGACGCTGACCGTGGACAAGTTGAAATGCGTTTGCACGTCGAGCCACGGGCCGAGGAGTTTGCGCAGGAGCGAGCGGACCATTCCCAGCAACCGCAGCAACGGCTGGCGACGGGGCGGCGGCGTGTAATGCAGTGAGTCGGCGTAGCGCTCCAGGAAGGGACGGACGTTGCCGCGCGGCGGAAAGGGATCGCGGCCATCCGAACGCGAAGGGATCGACCAGCGCAGTTCCAGGCCGGAGCGCAGCGCTCTCGCCAGGTGCTCGGCGTCCGGGGGGTTTTCCAATCGCTGCTTGCGAACCGACATGCTGAAGGTCGCCTCCCGTGGCGAAAATCAACTCGGGGGGATCGATGGCCGGCGTGTCGAAAAAGGTGCGTATCGAAGGAGAGGCACTGTCCGCGAAGGGTATAGCATCTCGGGCGCGCCACGGTCAAGCCGGAACGCCAAGCGGCCGGTCGGCGGCACAGGTCAGCAGAGGCCGCAGGGCGTGGAGGAAATCGCGTTCGATGCGTCGGTTGTCGAAGAGGTTGTGATAGCGGCGGCGACCGCGCTCCGTCAGACGACGGCGTGTCTCGGCGTCGCGCAGGACGGCGTCCAGCGATTGCGCCAACAGGAAGGGGTCCGGCTCG
>DATBGU010000246.1:0-14004 GCA_036557825.1 Gemmataceae bacterium | reverse complement strand
GAAGACTTCCAGGCCCGAGCCGTCGGGCAGTTTCAAGTCGAGCACGACCACGTCGGGTTTGCCGGCATGGAATTGGCGTAGGCCCTCGGCGACGGTTTCCGCCGTGAGCACCTGGATGCCGTTTTCGGCGAAGACGCCGCGAAACGAGTAGAGGATGCTCGGCTCGTCGTCAACGACCAGTAACGTGGTCACGAGGTACCTCCCTGGCTTGCACAGGCAACTTAATCGAGAACAAGGCTCCTCCCTCAGAGCGGTTTTCCGCTGTGAGCGTTCCGCCGTGATCGCGGACTACGCGATGGCAAATGCTCAACCCGAGACCTGTGCCGGTTTGCTTGGTGCTCACGAACGGGGTGAAGAGGCGGCCAGCGATGGCGGCATCGATACCGGTTCCCGTGTCGGCCACTGCCAAACGAATGTCCCCAGACGGGGCCCGATCCAGGGTGACCGAGAGGCGTCCGCCATGCGGCATGGCATCCATGGCGTTGAGGAACAGATTGACCAGCACGGTGGTGAACTGATCGCGATCGACCTCGGCGGTCACTGGCTGTTCGGGGAGATCGACGATCACTTGCATGTCGAATTGTTGGCTGCGCACCCGCACGAGGTCGTGCGCGTGGTTGACCAGCTCGCGGAGGTCACAAGGTTCTCGCACTGTCTCGGGCGGGCGAGCGAAGTCAAGTAGTTGCTTGACCTTGCCCTCCAGGCGGCTGGCCTGACTGTAAATGACCCGCAGGTCTTCCGAGGAGAGTGTCCTAGGCGAGTGCGCCCGGAGGGCCGCGCTGACGAGCAGCTTGATGCTCATCAACGGGTTGCGCACCTCGTGGGCCATGCTGGCGGCCAGCTGGCCCACCGCAGCGAGCTGCTCCGTCCGGAGCATCTCTTGCTGCTGTTGTTGCGAACGTGCGACGACCTCCCGGATTCCCCTAACCACCTGCTCCATCTGCTGGTCAAGTTGGCTCTGCTCTCCTTCCCCACTCACTTGCAGCGATCCCAGTTCCTGATCGAGGTGGGCATTGGCGTCCCGCAGATGGACCCGCAGCCGGGTGATCGAACGGCTCAGGCCCCACGCCACTCCGAACCCACAAAGGAGGCCGCCGATCGGTCCCAAGATCCCCAGCGGGACCAAGACGGCCTGACTCTGCTCGCTGACCGCTTGACTCTCGCGAGCGGTGGCCTCCATCGCCTGTCTGTTGAGGCGGAGCAACTCCTCACACGGGGCCAGCAGGTGGCGGACAGGGTGATCGTCCGCCCAACGGAGCAGTTCCGCCCGGGAAGGGTTTGGTGAAAGCAAGCGGGAGGGACTATCCAGTTCACCCCGATAGCGCCGGTAGCCAGCTTCAACGGATTCGATCTGGTCCCGTTCCTCCGGAAGACTAGCTAGCCAGCGGGCTTCGGCGAGGGCCTGTTCAAACTGACGGTGGTCTTCATCAATCAGGGACCGCCGCTCCGGCGTGTGGTCCAGCAGGTAGATGAAGGCATGGAAGCGCAGCTGCCTGAGCCGTATCTCCATCTCCCGTGCCACCTGCAAGCTCCGTACGTTTTTGGAGAGAATGAAGGAGCGGTTGCTCTGAAGCCGGTTGATCGACCAAACGCCGATCAAGCAAGTGCCGAGCAGCAGTAGACCGATCACTACCGCGGGCAAGGTCACCTGGACCAGGATACGACGGTTAGGGGTCATGGGAAGTCTCCTCGGCCTGATATCGAATCGTTCCCAAAGCACTCGTCGTTGCCGCACCAGAGGACATCGGAAAAGCGAGCCCGTGGGCAATCAACCCTCGGACATTCGGTCAGGCGACTCGGTAGATTTGTGCCCAATGCTCATGCATAACTTCCTCGCATTCTCTTTCTGCTGAAATGGCTAGTGGCCTCCCCAGCAGCACCGGATTTGTGTCCATTATTAGATGCTCCCGGTAATATGATCGGAAACAATGCGACCGAGGGTACCGGAGGGCCGGGGCAAGACTCGGGGCGCTTACTGGCAAGCTTGTTGGGTTGCGCCGATACTCCCAGTGGCCTTGCCGAGCACCTGACTCCCATGCTAGCCCCTTCCACGCCTGCGCGAGGCACCCCAGCGCGCCCAAAGAGGGCGGCCACGACCAAGCCGAAGCACGTTGCGTTTGTCATGGACTGCGATTCTTCTCGTCAGTCAACTCAAGCAATTCGCGCCATCTGGCGCTTGATTCACCACCGTCCTTGCCGGTGATGTTGCGCAGGGCGTACAGCACCGCCTCGCGCTGCGGATACTTGCCGGGAGGGGCGACGGGGATTTTCGCCATCTCGTCCGGCTGGAGAGTCCGAACCCGCGCGACGAAATCAAAGCGTTGTTCAGAGGGCCACTGGCCAGCGTCCTTGACCGGCAGGCTGACGGAGAAGTCCTGGCGCAAAAAGATGATGTCGGCGCGGGCGATGTTTCCGATTGCAGTCGGATCCAAGTTGGGATCTGGCTGCGCATAGTATCTATTCCCGAGGGAAACTCCCGGCACGGGGATAAAGCCGCGCACCAGGCCATCCTTCGGTCCCGTCGAGGGGGGATGGCACAGCAGGCAATGGCGCAGGTGGTTGAGGCGGACCAACTCCGGCACCGTGCCTCGCTTGGTCTTCTTGTCGAGGACCGGCACGGATGGATCAGGTTGATCGAGCAGAGCGACGAGTTTGGGTAGCGCACCTTCCGGCTTGAGCGTTTTCAGGGCCAGGGCGGCATGATCCGCCACCGGCACCCAGGGATGATGCAACGCTTGCAGCAAAATCGGCAGGTACTGAGCGGCAGAACGTTTCTGCAGAGCAGCCACGGCAACCTGGCGCACTTCCGGTGCCAGGTCCGCAACCGCACGCTTGGCCAAGGCCGTTGTGCTCTCGGCAGTATCGATCTTGGCCAACTCACGCACCAACAGCAGGCGAATGGGCAAGTCCTCGATTTGCAGCATTTGCAGCAACGTGGCCAAGCCGCCTCGCGCCTTCTCGACCTTGTTCTGATCGCACCATTTCTGGAACCGATCGATCGTTTCTCGCGGTGTCGGCTTGTTGATTGTCTGAATCCAACCGTCGCCGATCGAGATCTGCGCGATCCTTCGGCCAGTGGTCGTTCCACCAGGGATGGACACAAAACCCTCCTTACGCAGCTCGGTCGAGACGGTCCGCACCACGGCGGCGGCGCGGGCTTCCAGTCGGCACTGTGGTCCGCTTTGGAGGGGCAAGCCGGCCTGGAGTCCGGCCTGCCGGAATTCCTTGGCCAACTTGAGGTTGTTGGCGATGAAAGGCTCCGGGGTGGTGGCGGTCCTTTCGACCTCGCGGACGCCCTGGACTTTGCTATCGGCGATCAAGGTCAGTTCGGGAACGGCGAGCAATTGATAGCGCAACTCGTGCTCGCCGGCCTCAATTCGCTTGTCGAACGGCAGCTCGGCAATCGGCGGCAGGGGAGGCAGTCGTTTGATGACTTGGCCCGTGGCCGGATCGACGACAAGCCGAGACGGAAGAGCAAAGCTGCCGGCTGGTTTCGGCGGCGCCGTGAGCGGAGGGCGTGGTTGTTTCCCCGCCGCAGGGTCTGAGGCAGGATTGTCGATCGATTTCGGCGGGACGTTGCGCGGCGGCGCAAGAGTCGGCGGAGCGGGCGCCGCTGGTCGGTCGGGGGGAGCGATCTGGCGCGGTTTGGGCGGAGGCGGAGGAAGTTTCGATGTCGGGAGAAGAGTATCGTCGGGCGAGGGTTTCCGAGTGGAGTCGAGGATGCGATCGACCGCATCGCCGGAAGCGACAGGCTCGTTCGACGTCACCTTGGCGTCCGCTGACGGCCGTTCCCTTTCGGGACCGACCTCCGCTGCTGGCAGGTTGACCGCACCCGCTCGCGCCGGTTCGGTCGCACGAAGGTCGTGCTTCCTCAACTTGAAGATGGTGGCGGCGACAAGCAGCAGGACGGCAGCAAGTACTCCGCCGAACAGGAGCCAGGCGGCGTGCAGCAGACGAGCACCGCTCGAATGCATTGCCGTACTCGGTCTATCCTGTGACTTCTTGCTGCCTCGACTCGGAGAAGCTGTCGGCTTCAACTGCTTGTCGGGGGAAACGGGACGGCCGCGGCGAAGGGGTTCCGGTCTTGGACCTTGCATGACCCTGATCCTCCGTTGAGTAATTCAGCAACGATACAATCCAAAGTCGATGGGTGGCGGTCGGACTCGCCAGAGGCGAAGGCATCATGCGAAGAATGCGCCCATCTTACTGTGAGGAAACCAGACAGTGGCGACACGCTTCCACGGACGATACGCGCTGGTAATCCGGCCCGTGTGGTATGCGAATCGGACTGCCTTAACGAGTGCCCTCCTGAAACCAGGTCGGGTGACCTTGCTTCACGGCTCGCCAGCCAGACCGTCAAATCGGACAGATAGCAATCTTTTGAGGGGGGGCAGGATGATGAGGTGAGGAATAGCTCAAATCAAGAACACACACAGGCTTTGATAGAGGGGTAAGTCGGGAGCACGCGGCGTCTCCAGTCCGTGGACAGCGCGTGAGACTTCGTCTTGATCAGCCAAGAAAATTGGGAAGAAGAGGCGCTTCGCACGTCGAATACGTTGCTCCTCGTTGTCGTCATCGGGAGGCATCATGGCGATGGTGTTCTGGCAGCGGGTAGCAGGGCGGGTGGGTTGATGGTGCCGGGACCGCCGCGGCAGGACACTTGCCGGATGTTGCTCCCGTCCTCGTCCAGGGCTCCCAGGTGAATTTTGGGAGTGGCATGTGTTGACAGCCGCTCCAGGCAGGAGCAGACACAACACAACCACATGCAGTATCACGGCCGAGATGGTTGGCATAAGCAACTCATCATGCGAGCGCTGCCCGGCGACTCCACCACACGAAGATGATGGCAATGTCCCTTGTAACACATGAGCAGACGGGTCCACGGAATGACACGCCCCCCAACCTTCCTTTTTTCTTAACACTAGCTGTGCTGGATCGCAACGGCCGCTTGATTACTTTTTCGAAAGGTAAGGACATCGGGCTTTCTCGTTCCTTTCCTCCTCGATCGACTAGCTCTTTACTGGCGAATTCAAGCCACCGCCCGGTTGGGAATGCCCCTGGGCTGGTCGAGGTCGCCCACGCGTCCTGGCATCTCGCCGGGTTCATGTTTGGCCACCGGCACTCTCCATCCGCCCATCCCGGGCGACGAGGATGGTGGCACTCTCCGGCCCCCAACTGCCACTGGTGTAGTTGGGGAAGTCCGTAGGTGGCTCCGCCTCCCAGGTTTCCAGAATAGGCGTGACCACGGAGCAGGCAGCCTCTACCTGGTCGGCGCGCATGAGCAGCGTGGCATCGCCTTGGATGACTTTCAGGAGCGCCTTCTTGGCGGCTGAGTCGATTCCATTTGTGCCTTTGTGCGGCGACCCTGACTGCACCCACACGCACGAGAATGCGCCGGCAGATCAGGATGTTGCGTTAGACCAATTACCTCGGCATGTTTGTTCGCCGGCGAGGGCGTTTCCTGATACTTCACCGGGCAGGTAATGAATCCCTGTTGAGAGCCAGTGGATCGTGCGAGGCCTGTACTCGACTGGATACAATGAAAAGTAGAGAGAAGGGAGGGCATCTCTCTCGTCCTGAATGAAGGGAAGGGATTGGCGAACACATCTTTGGGAATCGAATCCGTGTGGCCGAGGGCGTCCAATCGACTCACGCGAAGGGAGGGTCATCATGGCGGTTCTTCGATTGTTATCCTTCAAGACGGGCCTGTTGACCTTGGCAAGCTTGCTCTTCGTGAGCGGCACCGTACTGGCGGGCGGCGGGCATGGGGGAGGCCACGGTGGGGGCATTGGTCACATCGGTGGCATTGGACATGTCGGCGGCTACGGGCTGGGCTACGGCATCGGGATGGGTTATGGCGGGTACGGTCCAGGCTTTTTGCCCGGACGCGGCTATGGGCTGGGTTCCGGCATCGGGATGGGTTATGGCGGGTACGGATTGGGGTATGGCCTCGGCTACGGTGGCTATTATCCGTCCTACTACGGCGGCTATCCGTACTCCAGCTACGGTTATGATACTGGTGTCTCGTACATCGGCGGTAGCTCCCTGTACACGACACCGGGAATCACCGGATACTCCAGCGCATATCCGCCGATCCAGCAGCAACAGGTGGCACCGAAAGATGACGCGGCCCATCTGCTGGTCATGGTGCCGGAGGACGCCGAGCTGTGGTTCAACGGGTCCACGACCACTCAGAAGGGAACGCAGCGCGTGTTCGCTTCGCCGCCCTTGACACCGGGCAAACGCTACACCTACGAGATCAAGGCACGCTGGATGCGGGACGGCAAGCCGGTCGAGGAGGTCCGCACCGTTCACGTCCAAGCCAACGGCTGGCAGCAGATCGATCTCACCAAGCAGGAGCCGCCCGCGGTTCCCGAGAAGTAATCGGCCCCTGCACTCCGTCATTCGCTGTCCTTGCGTAGATGGCGGAGCGCGGTTAGCCGATCTTTCTTGGATGAATGCGCTGTGACACGGCCTTCGCCTCGATCTTGACCAGCGTCTAAACCGGTATGGCGAGAGCGTTCGCAGAAACCTCGGCCGGGTTCCCGTAATACGGTTAAACACCCCGGCCTTCGCGCCAGAGAGTCGCCGCTAGTCCTCCTGTATGTCCTTGGTAATAACTTTCTTACCATCGAACTCTTTATAGATCAGTTTAGGCAGACGGATCGAGTCCGTGGCATCTGGGCGCCAGAACTCGATGATGTGAAGTTCGCGTTTCTTACGGGCCGCGGTATACTGACTTACGTCCAGCATGAAGGCTTCGAATATCTTCCCGGGGCGATGGACGACAGTGACGCGGTTCCTTACCCTATGCACCAATCGAAGATCGACCAGCTCCTCAATCGGCTCGGTCTCAGATTCCGGCAGGCTTTTGTCGATCAAGAAGACGTTCGCGTTGGAGGAATCTTTCACGAACCTTCCGATCTTCGCGAACTCTTCCTCCAACTGCTGGCGCTCGTCCAGAGTGTCCCGGCGCAGTTCTTCCCGCTTCGACGAGTCGTACTCCCCGGCCGCGCCGTTCACGTCCTCTACGCCCACCTTCGGCCCACGAGCCGTGTGCCCTCGCTCTCTGGCGATGAGCATTGATCTCCGAAAAATGCCCAGGAAGTCCCTCGCGACGCCACCGCTTGCGAGGACCAACCTGTCGAGAGCACCAGCCGTCAAGATAGCATCCCGATTCACACCACTCTCGGCCAGGAAAGTCTCCAGGATCTTGTCCAGAAACTCCTTCGTGAGGTTGTACTTCTCCAGCGTCAGGTCCAAGTCGATCTCGCCGATGTCGTCGCCGATCTTCGATCCAACCGGCGGATCGCCGTGGATGTACCATTGCGTCCGATGCCGGATCGTGCCGATTTTAAGCCATAGTCGGCTGCCCTTGCCAATCCGGTGAAAGTAGTCTATTACCTGCGGCTGGTCTCTCCGACGGATGTGGTAGAGATCGTCGAGGAACAGGAACGCATCCCCGTCGGAGAGCGCTGCCATGCGGCTAAATAGATTCTTGTAGTCAAGAATGTGCCGATGGAGATGTTGCAACTTGGTAGCCGTATATTTCTCGCTCTTCTCCTCCGCCGCCTCCAAACTCCTACCCGACTCGTCCGACAGGCCCAGTTTCGCGCCTCGAATCCCGACGGAAGCCTCGTCCTTGATGCCTTCCTTCTCCGTCGTCTTGGCTGACTGCTTTACTTCGACGGCTATTTCATCCTCGCTGAACAGAAGGTCCCGCAGATCGTTCACTGATTTGCGAAGATCGTCGGACAGCGCCTTCGCTTGAGCCTTGTCAAATGCCGCGCGGGTCGGCTTCTTCCCGAATAGTCTCGCCCAGAAGGAGGTTTTGTTGGCCGGTGCGATCGCTGCCGTTTCGAGCCACTCCGCGAATTTGGAGAACGTCTCGATGAGGATGCTGAGCAGAACATCGGGATAGGTGTGTCCCTTGAACGTCTCCAGATCGACGAAAGCTATCGGTCGCCGATCGACTGTCAAGTCTGCGGCGGCCTTGCGCAGCAGGCTGGACTTGCCCGACCCGCGGCGGCCGAACACGAGGTGGTTCTGTCGGGAAGTCGCACGGACGAGGGTTCCGCTCGCCGGCTCGACGAATCGACGCACGCCCTCTTCAGTTGATCGGGTGGCTTCTTCGATGAGCCGCTCAAGCGCCCTCACTTCGGTTGCCTCAAGTATCGATTGCTGGGCCACTGGAGGTAATCCTTTCACTTCTTGCAGACACCAACGCCGAACAAAAAGAGGTCTGCTCGATGTGTTGGCCGGCAGAAAAAGCGTCCGAGGCGAGACCGGCACAGCGCATGGGCATCGGTTGGACTGAACCGCTCGTCCCACAGCCGCAACACTCAGCTATTCTGGACTATCGACCCCATCTCCTGGCCGCTCAACCCCACGATTCTACACTCACTACCCGGCGATGCAAACACCGGCATGACAATTCCATCCACCACGGCCACCGGGACACGAACAGCGGCACATGCGTCTTGCGGAACCAGCTCGGATAGTGCGTACCAAGGAAGAAACGTTTGATGGGCCAAGTCCACCCGCAGTGGACCTGCAATTCACTCTGGCTCGGCCTCCGACTCCCCGCGTTCATCATTCCACCTATGCCAGTCCATGAGGATCTGCAGCTTTTCCCGCATCTTCGCCTCACCGCCTGACGTGTCAACTCCCGTGGTGAGAGCGTTCGGGTCCGATTCATCCGGGCTGTCGCGCATCAACCCAAAATTCGACAATTCGTTCAGGATGCGCCAGGGCGCGGAAAATAACCGGGAACTCGACAGCGGCGCCCGCCGTTCGTAAGATGCTGGTTGCGCCATCCGCGAACGAGCAGAGTGTTCCTCCCATGGATGCCTTCACACGGCTCAAACTCTGGCGAAGGTTGCGATACCGCCTGGCTGTCAGCGGCGTGTGTCTGGCCTATCTGCTCGCCGCGCTCGATGTTCCGCTGCCCGCCTTCGTTCACAAGGACGCCGCTCAGCCTTTCCCGTGCCAGGACCATCCGTGCGGCTGCCGGACGGCCGAGCAATGCTGGTCGCACTGCTGCTGTTTCACGCCGGAAGAACGCTGGGCGTGGGCGCGATCGCACGGCGTCGAGCCGCCGGCCTACGCGGAAAAGCCCGCGATGAAACCGGTTGAAGAACCTGCCGAACAGGGTTGGAACACCGTCAAACTGCGCGACCGCGAACAACAGAAGACGAAGCCGGCGACCAAGAGTTGCTGCCGCAAGCAAACGAAACGCGCCTCCTGTTGCAAGCCGTCCTCGGAGCGCCCCGCGAAGCAATCCGCCGGCAAGAGCGGTGGGATTCGCTGGGGTTCGGTCTTGGTCGCCTGGCAGTGTCAGGGATTCCAGACGCTGTGGGTCAGTATCGGCGCGGTCCTGCCCGTCCCTCCGCCGGCCGCGTGGTCTCCCGACTGCCCTCCCCCTTCACGCTTCACGCTTACGGACGCGCACGCCTCCGTCCTGTCCATGCCTCCTCCCGCTCCCCCTCCACGGCTGTTCCCTGTTTGATCCTCGTTGATGCCTCCCTCCCGGAAGGCATTGCGCGCACCGACGCACGGCAGCGGACTTCGTCCGTTCGCCGTCGAGCGTTTCCCTCGATGCGCCTCGGTCCCACGATCCGCGCGGCTGCCGCGCCGGCGGGGCCGTGGTGCGCCGTCGGCGGAGCCTGCGAACATTCAGGGACTCTTCGCCACCGAAAGGATTAGAACTATGATGAACCGCCGTGGTTTCACGCTGATTGAGTTGCTGGTGGTGATCGCCATCATCGCCATCCTCATCGGCCTGCTCCTTCCCGCCGTGCAGAAAGTCCGCGAGGCCGCTGCCCGCATCCAGTGCAGCAACAACCTCAAGCAGATCGGCCTGGCGCTGCACAACTATCACGATGCCCTCGGCTCGTTCCCCGGCGGGCGCGATCCCTGGCCAGCACCCTTCTCGGCCCAGGCGCACTTGCTGCCCTTCGTCGAGCAACAGAACCTGCAAAACCTCGTCAATTTCACGCAGCCCACTTCCACAGGCGTCAACCTGGCCGCCGCCGAGATACCGATCAAGCTGCTGATCTGTCCCAGCGATCCGGGCGGCGGCCGCGTGCCCGGCTCGGCCTACGCCGGCAACAACTACGCGGGCAACGTCGGGACCGGCATCAACGCGGGCGACTACGTCAGCGGCGACGGCGTCTTTCTGCTCAACCACCGCATCGGGATCAAAGACATCACCGACGGGACTTCCAACACAGCCGCCTTCAGCGAGATCTCGACCGGTAACGGCGCGATGGGCGGTCCTGGTCCGTCCGACGCGCGTTATCAGTTCATCCAGTTACCCGGCAGCACGCCCACAACCCCGGCCGCCTGCACGCCGGGCGCAGGCACCTGGGACGGCATGCGCGGCGACCGCTGGATCAACGGCGGCTATCTGTCCACCCTCTACAACCACTACGTCCCACCCAACGCCCGCGGCGTCTTCGACTGCATCAACGCGGCCAACAACTACGGTCTGGCCGCTGCTCGCAGCTGGCACACCGGCGGCGTCAACTCGATGTTCTGCGATGGCTCGGTCCATTTCATCAGCGACAGCATCTCCCTGTCCACCTGGCAAGCTCTCGGCACCCGCGCCGGCGGCGAAGTGCCCGGCGATTACTGAGGCCGTCCGTGTCACACGCTTTTTGACGTTACTCGATCCACAAAGGAGCAATGACCGATGACGAAATACCTCCTCAGCGGCTTGATCGTGCTGGCGCTGGCCGCGGCGCTGCCGGCTCACGACACCTGGGTGCAGACGAACACCAACGTGGTCCGACCCGGCGACAACGTCCACCTCGACCTGATGCTGGGCAATCACGGCAACGACCACCGCGATTTCAAACTCGCCGGCAAAATCGATCAGGAGGGCTGCACGCTGACCGTCCTCGCCCCCGACGGCAAACGCTACGATCTGAGAGACCGGCTGGTCGACGCCGGCTACACGCCCAAGGAAGGCTACTGGACGACGCGCTTCGCTGCCGCGCGGCCGGGACTGTATCTGGTGGCCCATACCTCCGACAAGGTCGTCAGTTACGCGCCGACGCGCTCCGTCAAAAGCGCCAAGACCTTCTTCCTGGTCAGCAAGAGCCTCGATAATGTGCCGCGCGACAATCCGGGTTTCGACAAGCCGCTGGGCCACGCTCTGGAGTTGGTCCCGCAAGCCAGTCCGGTGACGCCAATGGGACCGGGCACGCCGATCAAGGTGAAGCTGCTGTACAAGGGCAAGCCGCTGACGGGAGCGCGGGTGTCGTTCATCCCGCGCGGCACAACCCTGAACGAGACGTTCGACCCGCGTTACGAGCGCAAGACGGACGCCGAGGGTCGGGCCAGTTTCACGCCGACGGAGGGCAATTACTATCTCGTCGTCGCTCACCATCTGGAGCCGAAGGAGAGCGGGGAGAAGTACAAGTCCACCAAGTATTCGGCCACTCTGACGGTGCTGGTGCCGCAAGTATGCCCTTGCTGCGGAGAGTAATCGAGAGTTCGACAGGAGGCGAGGAGAGGCCAATCGTCCCTGTCCCAACGGGCGGGAGGACGGCGCTTTGACGATGGGCAATCTTTCCGGACAGACTGACCGGCGGGTAATTGCGGCCAAGCCATACCTCCCCCGTCCCGTAGCAGCCGCAAGCACAATCGGGATCAAGAGATTGTCCGTCCAGCTGTCCGCGGATTCGATCTCCGCCAGGGATATTCGCCCAAGAGCGTGTTTCCACGCCGGCGGTTCCGGCGCGGTTTTCGTGTTCCTCGCAAGGAGAGATTTCGATGAGCCGACGATGGTGTGGGGCCGCTCTGGCGGCCGTGCTGATGGGGATGGTGGTGTCGTGGACTCCGTCCAGCGCCGAGGACGACAAGGAGCTGTCCATCAAGGCGATCATGACCAAGGCGCACAAGGGGGGCAATTCGCTCCTGGCCACAGTCGGCCAGGACTTGAAGGCCGCCGACCCGGACTGGGATGATGTGCAAATGAAGACCAAGGAATTGGTCAAGCTCGGCACGTCCCTGGGCAAGAACGAGCCGCCTAAGGGAGACAAGGAGTCCTGGGAGAAGCTGACCAAGTCCTACCTGGACACGGCCAAACAACTCGACGCCGCCACCCGGGCGAAGGAGAAAAGCAAGGCAGTCACCGCCCATACCAAACTGACCAAAATGTGTATGGCGTGTCACAAGGTCCACAAGGGGAAGTAGGCGACCTGGACGAAGGGAAGGAAGCGACTCGGGGGCAGGGAGGCTCCTCTGACCTTCGCTTGACAGTGGTGTAAGGAACAGTTGCCCCAGGACTCTTCGGCAACGAGAGGATCATTCCATGAGAACCCGCCGTGGTTTCACGTTGATCGAATTGCTGGTGGTGATCGCCATCATCGCCATCGTGCTCGGCCTGCTCTTGCCGGCCGTGCAGAAGGTCCGCGAGGCTGCCGCCCGAATGCAGTGCACCAACAACCTCAAGCAGATCGGTCTGGCCTGCACGGCTATGGGCGAGTACTCGGCTGGCAGAGGACTCGCCCTTGAGAGGGAGGTACGTGGTGCCGACCGAGGCTGGGCCGCCTGGGGTGCAGAACCCCGCGGACTGCATTGACCGCTTCTTACAGTCGGGGCCGGGTCTCCCCATGAGTTGCGGCGATCCCGAGCCCCGGCTATTGCACAGCCCTCGTTCCCTTGCTGCACGCTTGTTACCCCTCACTCAACGGGAACCTGGGAGGGACAGGCTTTCGTCCGACAGCGTTGGCGTGATTCCCTACTGGCCCAGGGGACAATCCTGCGGGAAGTCCCGAAGTGTACGTGCTTCGAAAAGTGGGCCGTCCGGGTGGCCGAGAGATCGTGGAGCGAGCACCTCGACGCGTGGCTTGACTCTCGCGCCCTCAAAACCGTCGTCAGCACGGAGGATTTCCGTGGGGAACGCGGCGGCAACGGGAACCTGGACAGCCGTCTGCACCGCCCGCTGAGCGGACGGTTCCGAAAGCCTTCCTTCCTTCGGGAAGGAGGGGAAGTTTTGACGCGGAGAAGGCGAGCCGGCAAGTGAGACGAGCAGCTGTTGCGGATACGGCCAGCAGAATCGGTGCGGCGGACAGGGTGAAGCCTGACCGCAGTATCCACTCGCCGGCGCTGGCTCTGAATGCATGATGAATCGTCAATCGCTTGGCCGTATTCCTACAGCACCGGGTTTGGCCGGCTCGGTCTCGCCTCTTGAGTGCCAACGACCCGACAATCCTCTCGCGCATTGGCCTGAGTTCCGCCTTGCTCTTTTCGGTGTAGCAGCATGTAAATTGGGGAAATCCGTTGCAATGCCACTTGTCGGGGGATAGGATCACTCGTTGGCGTCGTAGCCGAGTCCCAGGAGAGAGTCACCTGGGAAAGATCGGTTAGAAAAACGGTTCAACGCGCCGACCTCGCCACCCCCTCTAAAATAGGTGAGGGGCCAACGACATGCCAAACCGGCTTATCAACTGTTCTCGCCACCTCGCACGTAGCGGACCGAGGTGTTGGCATTAACAGAAGGAGTGATGAAAGCCATGCTATTGAGCAAACTCAAGATTACGGTATGCGTGACCGTGCTGGCACTCATGGCCTTCGTCGGGGAGAGCGGAGTGGCTTATCGCGCGGTCGCACAAGAGACGAAACAGACAGACTCCACCCGTAGCGCGGTTGGTCAGTCTGCGACCGACGACCTGAAAGCGTTGCGCCTGGAAATCAAAGCGTTGCACCTGGAAATCGAAGCGTTGCGAAAATCGCTTCACGCGACGCGCGAACGTGTGAAGACGCTGGAGAACAAGGAGCAACCCCACCGGGAGAACCAGAAGATTGTGGTCACCAGCCCTCAGGCAAAGGACGTCATCATCACCCATCAATATGTCGGTAGTGGCCCTCCGTGCGGCATGATGGTATACTGACGGAATGAACACTACAACCACCGAACCGACCCCCATCCCGCCCTGCCCACGCTGTGCCGCCACGCACGTCGTCCGTAACGGACCCAACGCCGCCGGAACCCTC
>DATBGU010000245.1:0-37995 GCA_036557825.1 Gemmataceae bacterium | reverse complement strand
TCGCAAGTTCCAGGCCATCCTGCCGCTGCGCGGCAAGCCGCTCAACGTCGAGAAGGCCCGCATCGAGAACCTGCTGAAAAACGACGAGATTTGCAGCCTCATCTCCGCCATCGGCATCGACATCGGCAACAGCGAAGACGAAAACATCAAGAATTTGAGATATGATAAGGTGATTATTATGACTGACGCGGACGTCGACGGACAACACATCCGTACACTATTGCTGACGTTTTTCTATCGTCAGATGCCCCGTTTGGTGGCGGACGGTCATATTTACGTGGCCCGGCCGCCCTTGTACAAGGTGGCGCAGAAAAAGCACGTCCGCTTCGTGCAGACGGGCGAGGAGATGCAGCGCGAGCTGATTGGCCGCGGCTTGAAGGACACGCGCCTGAACGTGCTGCCGCCGCCTGGCGAAAATGCGCCGGCGCGCGTGCTGCAAGGCGACGAACTGTCGTCGCTGTTGCAGGTGCTGAACCGCTTGGAAGGCGCGCTGCAAACGCTGGAGCGGCGCGGCCTGAACCTGCGCGATTTCCTGGCCCGCAACAATGAGCGCGGCCTGCCGTTCTACCGCGTGCTGCTCGGCAATCACGAGGAATGGTTTTACACGCAGGATGAAGTGGACGCTTATCGCCAGGCCCAGCAGGAGCGGCTCGGCCGTGAGATCGTGGTGGGCGATGACACGCCGTCGCATACCAACGGCAACGGCCATACCAACGGCCACGGCGAGGTGATGTACGTGCAGGAGTTGCACGAGGTACGCGAGGTCAACCGTGGCGTGCAGGAGTTGGCGAAGATCGGCTTGCAGCCGAGCGATCTGGTGCCGGCGCCGCGCGTCGCCGGCCGCGAACCGCCGCCGCGTTTGGTGCTGGAGAACGGCGAGCAGCGCCGCCATCTGATCACGCTGCGCGAGCTGATCGTCGAGGTCCGCAAGCTCGGCGAGCGCGGCCTGTCGATCACGCGCTTCAAGGGGCTGGGTGAGATGGACCCGGAGGAGTTGTGGGAGACGACGCTCGATCCGGACAAGCGCATTTTGATGAAGGTGCAGCTGGACGACGCCCTGAAGGCGGATGAGATGTTCCGCATTCTGATGGGCGAGAAGGTCGAGCCGCGCCGCGATTTCATTCAGAAATACGCGCTGGAGGTCAAGGACATCGACTACCACGGAGCATAAGGTAGAGGCGCAGCCGTGGATGAGCCGGCCGATGAGGATGATATTTACAGCAGACCACCGAGCGCGGTTGAGGTCGCTCGCCGGGCGCTGATCCTATCGGCCGTCGTATGCCGCGCTTCGATCGAAACTTATACCGACGAAGAATACAAACGACAAACGTCGGAAGACATCCACGAATGGCTCGATGAGTTGAAGTTGTGGCCGCATCTGGAACCGGATGAGGAAGAGATCCTTCGCGCTTCGTTCGGCGCGATGCCGGAGCGAATTGGCATCCGAGGAACATGGTTCGTCGAGGGATTGGCCATCCTGTCCTGGGCGCTGCGCCGCGGTGAATTCCCCCCGCACGACCGCAAGGTCGATCCCGTCGCTGTCACCAACGACCTCGATTTTCTTCATCCGGACGCCGAGAAACTCCTCGAAGCACCGACCTTGCGCGAAGCGGCGGAGGTGGAGTCCGTCCGCGAGTGGTTTTACGACGTGCATTGCACTCTGCGCGGGTTTCTCTTCCATAACGGTGACGGCCACCTCGACGAGTGGATCGGCCAGGAATTGGCCGTTCTCGCGCTCGATCCGAAGACAGTCCAGTGTGGAAGGTTTCTGATATTTGAGGGCTGTCCATTGCAGCAAGCGGAGCGAGAGCAATTGCAGGAGTGGGAGTGGATCATTCGAGAGCGACATCGCGCAAGCATTTGGCTGGCGGGTGAAGATCCGCTTTACACGGAACTATCGGTGGATACTTGAGAGAAAGTGCCGCGAGGTCCGCAAGCTCGGTGAGCGTGGCCTGTCGATATTTTATTCAGAAATACGTGCTGGAAGTTAAGGACATCGACGATCATGGCGCGTGAAAACAGCGCGGTGCTTTGAAGATGGATTGCGCACCGCCGAGTGGGCGTCTCAAGGTTTCGATGAGCCAAGACCAGAGGATGGCAGCGGGGTCGGCGGTGGGAACGGCAGTTCGCGCAGGCAATCGGGTTTCGTCGGCGGCAGGGGCGTCCCAGCGTGCGGCGGTTCCGGCATCCCTCCCATGCCTCCCATGCCACTTATGGACCCCATGCCCTCGCCTTGTTCTTTGCGAGGCGTGAAGCAGGCGATGGCCTGACGATACTCACCTTGGACCAGCAGCAGCGCGGCCCGCACAAGACGGCGATTGTCCTGAGCCTCATAGCGTTCGGCGGCTTGCTCGCAATCCTCCAACGCTTGCTCACGCTTGCCCCGACAGAAGCGAACCCAGGCGCGCCAGGCGTAATGATCGCCTTCCTTAGCGCGATACTTGATCGCGGTCGTATACTCCGCCTCGGCCGCGTTAAGATCCCCCTTACGCAGATACACGCGGCCTCGCTGAGCGTGCAGGTCGCCCAGCCAATATTCCGAGTTCTCTCGATTCTTGTCTATCCGAATGGCTTCGCTGTAATCGGCCAGCGCCCGGTCGAATTCGCCCCTGCGCAGGAAAAACTTTGCGCGAGCGGTGTATCGGCTCGCGTTGCCTGGTTGGAGTTCGATCCCCTTGGTGTAATCGGCCAGCGCCCGCACGTTGTCTCCCTTCGATTCATACAGCGAGGCACGTTCACCGTACCATCCTTGCCGATCGGGGTCCGAGGGAGCGAGTTGGATGAACGCGGTGCAATCGGCGAGGGCGCGATCGTAGTCCTTCACGTTGCGATAGGCGATGAGCCGCGTTTGGTAGGCGTCTGCATTGTTCGGTTGCCGCCGCAGCGATTCGGTGCAGTCGGCGATGGCCTTATCGTAATTGTGAGTCGCCAAGTAGAGTTGTCCACGCTTGCGAAGAATCTCCGCATCGCCGGGTTTGAGACGGAGGGCCTGGGTGTAATCGGCGATGGCAAGGGGATAATCCTCTTTCCGCGTGTCTCGCCGAAGTTTGTCGAAAGTCGATACACTTCCGCGGAGCGGATCGCCATGCTCGTGATACGCCTCAGCGCGGTCGCAATAGGCTCGAGGATCGTTTGGAGCCAAGCGGATGACCTTGCTGAGATCGCGGATGGCCTTGTCGAAATTGTCCTGCTCGAAGTACGCCCTGGCGCGGCTGCGATAAATGTCGATGTTGGCGGGATCGAGGCGCAGCGCTTCGGTATAATCGGCCAGCGCTTGTTGGCGGTCGGCTGAGATTTCCTCAAAGGGATCGGGTAGGCGTGTCAGGTTGCCGTAACCACGCGAACGGGCCGCTCCGCCGGTTACTTCTTCAATCCACTTGTCCGGATTGCTGACGAGACAGATCTCCCGTGCTTTCGCCCGCAGCCAATGGACATCGCCGCGAAGCCAGTAATCCTCCGCGTTTCGAGGTTTCAGGAGGCGAAGGATTTCGCTCGCGTCGGCGAACACATGCTCGCTATCCTCCTTTTCTTGATACGCATGCATGCGCAGACAGAGCAACATCAGATTGCCAGGCTTCACGCGCAGCGCCGCAGTGCAGTTGGCGATGACTCGATCCAGATCGGGAAATGGATTTTCAACTCGTTTGGGAGAAGATATGGCTTGGGCGCTCTTTCCCTGATCCGCCAGGAGCGTTCCGACGAGAGAGGCGAGAAAAGAAACGAAGATTACGGCAGCAAGCCGCGCCATGTCATGCCTCCGGGCGAGAGCTTGGCCGGGAACGAGTCTGCGGAGATACATCCCGGCCGATCTGTCCTATAGCAACCGCGCCCCGTTTTACCATCCCAATCGGGAGAGTATAATCGTAATCAATCCGTTCATCACCGTCATGGGGAGGAAATAGTCATGCCGATCCACGACTGGACTCGTGTCGATGCGGGCTTGTTTCACGCCTTCCATCAAAGCTGGACCGTTTTTCTATGCAACGCGCTGAATGCGGGCGGACTGCCGTCCAGCTATTTCGCCCTCCCCGAGCAAAACATCCGCGGCCCAATTCCGGACGTCTTGACCTTACAACTCGTGCCGGGAGCGGAAGGGCCGAGCAACGGCGCCGCCGGCTTGGCGGTCGCCACGGCTCCTCCACGGACGCGAATGGTAAGAAGAAGTGAAACGGAACTCTATGCCGATAAGGCCAATCGCATCACCGTTCGACACCGGCACGGCGATGTCGTGGCCGTGATCGAGATCGTCTCGCCCGGCAACAAAGGCAGCCGCGCCGAACTGCGCGCGTTCGTGGAGAAGACGGCGGAACTGATTCGTCAGAAAGTGAATGTGCTGGTGATCGATCTCTTTCCGCCGGGGCCACGCGATCCTTGGGGTATTCACAAGGCCATCTGGGACGAATTTCAGGAAGAAGACTTTGAGCTGCCGCCGGACAAACCGCTCATTCTGGCGGCGTATGACGCGCGACCGCGCGTCGCCTACATCGAGCCGGTCGCGGTCGGTGATGCCCTCCCCGCCGTGCCTTTGTTTCTGGGACCGGAGTTCTACGTGCCGGCACCCCTGGAAGCGACCTATCAGACGACGTGGAACGTCTTCCCTGCTGTCCTGAAGGGCTTGCTGGAAGGGTCGGCCGCCCCGCCATCGCCGTGATGCGAGGATAACGCCGGCGCGGGCCAGGGGATTGACAGTCTCCGGCGGGCGGTGTATCAGCTGAGGAACGAGACGTTCCCGCATCGAGCCGCCCTCCGGAGATACCGCATGAGACGTCTGGCACTGGCGAGCGTGCTTCTGTCCCTCCTTGTCGCCTCCATCCCCGGAGCGAAACCGGAACCGCCCAAGACCCATCAGGTCGAGCTGAACGGCCACACCTTCACGCTGCCGGTCGATTTCGATATCGAACTGATCGCCGGGCCGCCGTTGGTGGATCGGCCCATCGTTGCCGACTTCGACGAACAGGGCCGGCTCTACGTCGCCGATTCGTCCGGCTCCAACGAGCCGACGGCGGTGCAGGTCGTCAAGAAACCGCACCGTATTCTCCGCCTGGAAGACAGCGACGGCGACGGCAAGTTCGACAAGCGCACCGTGTTCGCCGACAAGATGATGTTTCCCGAAGGCTGCATGTGGCATGCGGGATCGCTGTACGTGGCGGCGCCGCCGAGCATCTGGAAATTGACCGACACCGACGGCGACGGCGTGGCGGACCAGCGCGTCGAGTGGTTCCAGGGCAAGACGCTGACCGGCTGCGCCAACGACCTGCACGGGCCGTATCTCGGACCCGATGGGTGGATTTATTGGTGCAAGGGGGCGTTCGCCAAGCAGACGTATGAGCGGCCGGGCAAGCCGCCCTTCGTGACGCGGGCGTCGCACATCTTCCGCTGCCGGCCCGACGGCTCCGGCATCGAGCCGGTGATGACCGGCGGCATGGATAATCCGGTCGATGTCGTCTTCACGCCCGGCGGCGAGCGCGTTTTCACGACGACGTTCTTCCAGCATCCCGGCGGCGGTCTGCGCGACGGACTCATCCACGCCGTCTACGGCGGCATCTACGGCAAGGACCACGATGTCATTCACGATCCCGCCCATAAGTGGACCAGTCCCGAATTGATGCCCGTGCTGACGCACCTCGGCGCCGCCGCGCCGTGTGGGTTCACGCGCTATCAATCGCGCGTCTTCGGCGCCGACTATCAGGACAACC
The DNA here is from genome assembly GCA_036557825.1 of Gemmataceae bacterium. Lineage (GTDB taxonomy): Bacteria > Planctomycetota > Planctomycetia > Gemmatales > Gemmataceae > JAJPHU01. The sequence continues at coordinate 32,299 of DATBGU010000245.1, read as the reverse complement.
TGTTCGCCTGCCTGTTCAACATGCACAAAATCACGCGGCACGTACTCACTCCCAACGGAGCGTCGTTCAAGACGCGCGATGAGGATTTCCTTGTCTCCAGCAATCTCGACTTCCATCCGACGGACATACTCGAAGACGCCGACGGCAGCTTGCTGGTGATCGACACCGGCGGCTGGTACAAGCTGTGCTGTCCGACCTCGCAGCTGCACAAGCCGGATGTGCTGGGGGCGATTTATCGCATCAAGCGCAAGGGAGCGCCGCGCCTCGACGATCCGCGCGGCCGTAAATTGGCGTGGAAGAAGATGTCCATCGCGGAACTGGCGAAGTTGCTCGACGATGCTCGTCCGGCGGTGCGGCAGCGCGCCGTGGAGGTGCTGGGACAGAAGGGCGTGGAGGCGGTGCCGGTGCTGACGGACGCGATTCGTTCGGGCAAATCGGCGCAGGTGCGGCGAAACGCCGTGTGGGCCGCGACGCGCATCGACCAGGCCGGCGCGCGCGCCGCCGTGCGGCCGGCGCTCGACGACGCCGACGAAATCACGAGGCAAGCGGCGATTCATTCGGTGAGTCTGCACCGCGATGGCGAAGCCGTGCCCGCGCTCGTGAAGTTGCTGAAAGGGCCATCGCTGCACAATCGCCGCGCCGCGGCGGAGGCGCTCGGGCGCATCGGCGACAAGTCCGCGGTGCCGGCCCTGCTCGCCGCGCTCGGCAAGCTGTCGGACCGCGCGCTGGAGCATTCGCTGATATACGCCCTCATCGAGATCGGCGATGCCAGGGGAACGGCTGCGGGACTCAAGCGCGGCGAGAGGGACTTGACTCGCCTGACCGCCCTGATCGCGCTGGATCAGATGGACGGCGGCGGACTGAAGCCGGAGGTTGTCGCCGCCGAACTCACTTCCGGCGAGGCGCGGACGCGAGAGACGGCCTGGTGGATCGCCGGGCGGCATCCGGAGTGGGCGCCCGGCGTCATCGGCTTTCTGCGCGAACGTCTGGGGGCTGCCGAGAAGTTGACGCCGGCCGACCAAAATGAGCTGGTGCGGCACCTGGCGAAATTCGCCGGGAGCAAGGAGATTCAGCACCTGCTCGCCGAGCGTCTGATTGATTCCTCCGCCGGAAGTAGCGTCCGGAAGATCATCCTTCGCGTCATGGCCCGATCGAACTTGAAGGAAGCTCCGGAAGATTGGATGGACGCCTTGACCAGCGTTCTGAACGGCGAGGATGCCGAGCTTCAAACCGAGGCCGTCGCCGCGGTCCGCGCCCTGCGGATTTCGCCGAAGCAGGTCAGTCGCTCGCGCGCCCGGCTCGCCTCGGCTTTGCGGCAGGTCGGCGGTGATGACAAAGGGGTGGAGAAACTGCGGGTCAGTGCCCTCGCCGCGGTGCCGGGCGGACTGACGAAAGTGCAGCCGGGGCTGTTCGACTTTTTACGCGCGCGTCTGGATGGGGAGCAAACGGTCGCCGTCCGCGTCGCTGCCGCCGAGGTGCTGGCGAAGGCGAAACTCGATGCCGCGCAACTTGTGGGATTGGCGGAGGCGCTGAAATCGGCGGGTCCGCTGGAGGTGGATCGCCTGCTCGACGCCTTCACCCAATCGACCGACGACAAGGTCGGCCTCGCGCTCTTGTCTGCTCTCAAGGCGTCGCCGGCGCGATCGAGCCTGCGCGTCGAGACGCTCAAACCGCGTCTGATGAAGTACAGTCCCACCGTGCAGCGCCAGGCCGAGGAACTGTACGCCATCCTGGACGCGGACAACGCCAAGCAGAGAGCGCGGTTGGAGCAGCTGGTGTCGTCGCTGAAGGACGGCGACGTGCGACGTGGCCAGGTCGTCTTCAACGGCACCAAGGCGGCTTGCTCGGCGTGCCATGCCATCGGCTATCTCGGCGGCAAGGTCGGACCCGATCTGACGCACATCGGCAAGATCCGCAGCGAGCGCGATCTGCTGGAGTCGATCGTCTTTCCCAGCGCCAGCCTCGTGCGCAGCTACGAGCCGGTGCAGGTGACGACCAAGAGCGGCAAGGTTTTCAACGGCCTGATCCGCGTGGACGCGCCGGATGAGATCGTGCTGGCGACGGGGCCCAATCAGGAGGCACGCATCGCCCGCGCCGACATTGAGGAGGTTCAGCCGAGCAAGGTGTCGGTGATGCCGGCGGGACTCGATCAGCAGTTGACGGTGCGCGACCTGGCGGATTTGGTGGCGTTTTTGAGGGCGTGCAAGTAGGCGAACGGTCGCGCCGTCTCTACACTGACGCCGATCCCTCCAACCTCACACCCTCGCCGCCCGCAGGAGAACATCCATGAATCGACGCCAATGGCTGCAACACTCCGCCCTCGCCGCGCTGGTCCTCGGTGCCGCGCGCCTCCCCGAAGCGGGAGCAGCGGCCGACGACGACACCAAGCGACGCCGGCTGCTGATGTACACGCGCTCGGTCGGCTTCCAGCACCCCGTTATCGCCCGCAAGGGCGACAAGCTGTCGCTGGCCGAGAAGATCGTCACCGACCTCGGCAAGGAACACAACATCGAGGTCGTCTGCGAGAAGGACGGCCGCGTTTTCGAGTCCGAGCAGTTTCCCAAGTTTGACGGCTTCCTCTTCGAGACGCAGGGTGATCTGACCAGCGAGAAGTGCCTGGATGGTTCGCCGCCGATGTCGGCCGCCGGCAAGAAGGCGCTGCTCGACGCCGTCTCCGGCGGCAAGGGCTTCGTCGGCTGCCACTGCGCCAGCGACACCTTCCACAGCAAGGGCGGGCAATGGGAGAACCAGCCGCGCGGCCAGGTCGATCCCTACCTCGCCATGCTCGGCGGCGAGTTCATCCGCCACGGCCAGCAGCAGAAAGCGTGGATGCGCGTCGCCGATGCCGACTTCCCCGGCATCAAGGGACAGAAGGATTTCGAGAAGCTCGAAGAATGGTACTCGCTCAAAAACTTCGCCCCGGACCTGCACGTCATTCTCGTGCAGGACACCGAGGGCATGAAGAACCTCGATTACGAACGGCCGAAATACCCCGCTACCTGGGCGCGCAAGCACGACAAGGGCCGCGTCTTTTACACCTCGATGGGCCATCGCGAAGATGTCTGGGAGAGCAAGATCATGCAGACGCTGCTGGCCGGCGCCCTGGCGTGGACGCTGGGCCGCGTCGAGGCCGACGTGAAACCCAATCTGAGCATTGTCGCCCCCAAGGCCAGCGAGTTGCCCAAACCCAAGAAATAGCGTTCTCCGGCGAGCGGGGGCGTCAGCGCCTTGTTTCGAAGCAACAGGGGGCTGACGCCCCCCGCTCGCCGATTTCTCAACGAAGGAGCATCCGCACATGGTACGACATCGGTTGAGTTTCGCCGCGCTGCCGGCCGGGTTGGCGGCGCTGGTTTTGGTGCTGGCGCCGGCCGCCGCCGAGGACAAGAAGGAACGGCAAGACGAGAAGTGGACGCCGCTCTTCAACGGCAAGGATCTGACCGGCTGGAAGACGCATCCCAGCGGCAAAGCCACATGGACCGTTAAGGACGGCGTGTTGATCGCCACGGGTCCCGCCGGCCATCTGTTCAGCGAGCGCGGCGATTACGAAAACTTCCGCTACCGCGTCGAGGCCCAGATCAACGACAAGGGCAACAGCGGCCAGTATTTCCGGACGCAATACGGCCCCGGCTTCCCAAAAGGATACGAAGCCCAGATTAACAGCACGCACGTCGATCCGATCAAGACCGGCAGCCTGTACCCGGCCTTCAACCCCAAGCTGTCGAAGGAGGAGCGCGCCAAACTCATCGTCAAGGACATGTTGGCCAAGCCCGATGAGTGGTTCACGCAAGAAGTAATCGCGCGCGGCAATCACATCGTCATCAAGGTAAACGGCAAAACGACGGTGGATTTCGTGGACGAGAACAACACCTATCGCAAGGGTCATTTCGCCTTGCAGCAGCACAACGACGGCAGCGAAGTCCGCTTTCGCAAGATCGAGGTCATCGAGCTGCCGGCGGAGAAGAAGGAGTAACGCAGGGAACGACCAGCCCGGAGCGCCAGCGACGGGGTTCTTTAACCCGTCGCTGGCGCTCCGGGCTGGTCGTCAATAACTACTAGCCGTCGATCGAGTCGCCTTGGTCGGCGATCACCTGGCCGGTTTTGCGGATGTAGATGAGTTTCTTGTACCGGAACGTTTTGGGGATCTCGCCCTGGACGATCCGCTTCTGCAAGACGGCCGGGCGGTCCCGATCGCCGGTGAGGATGACCTGGTCTTTCTCCTCGTTGAAGGTCATGTGATCGGCCTGGGCGAAGAACTCCTTGGCCCGGACGAGGACTTGCCCGTCCGCATCCATCTCCTGAAACGTCTTGTCCCCTCGTTTGTACGTGCGGGCCTTCAGTTGATTGCAGCGCAAGTACATCCCTCCTTCCGGCAGGTTCTCGATCATGGCGTCGAGGTCGATCTGCCGGCGGATGTCCTCACAGGGAAAATTGAGGACGCGCACCGAACCCCAGAAACTCGCCGTGTTCTTCCCGGTGTTGGCCTTCATGAGGCGCTCGAAGCGGATGTAGGTCAGCTTCATCTCTGGTTCGTCGGCCGGTTTGTTCGCCGTGGTTGGGCGCCTCGGCATCGCTTGGCTGGCCGCAGCGGGCCGGTTCGGCGCCGGTTGGCCCGGAGCGGCGATGAGGTCCGAACCACCGCGCTGCATCAGGCGCACACTGCCGGGACCGGACAGCGCCACCTCGTTGGCATTGTTGCTCTTGCCCCCGCCTTTATCCCCCCCCATTTTGGGGGGAGATAAAGGCGGGGCGTCGTCGTCGCGCGGCACGGTGTTCATGTTGATGGAGATGCCCTCCATCCGCTGATATTTTTCCAGCCGATTACGGACATACGTCACGTCCTCGGCGCGCACGTCCGCGTCGCCGACGAGATTGCGGACTTTGGCCGACTGATCGCCGCGAACCCCTTCCTTGAGCGAGATGGGGCGGTCGAAGAAGACCTGCAAGGATTGGCAGGCCAGGCGAGCGTTCTCCTGTTTGGCCTGCACCGGATCGGTCTGCTCCTGCACCGCTTCGATGTCGCCGTGGAACTCGGCGAACGCGCCGGCGAAGAACATATCGTGGCTCCAGTGGATGGTCAGCGGCACGGTGCGGCCCAGCGGCTTGCCGTCCAGCGTTTGATCGCTCTGCATCTGCATGGCGCCCCGCCCCCGAACCTCGGCCTGGTTGCGCGCCTGGTTGATGTTCACCTCCGGTCCAATGATGATCATCTTGCCCATCTCCAACTGGGCCAGGTCGCCGGTGACATCGAGAATGTTGCCCTCGGGCGTGCATTGCATGTTCAGATCGTTGCCCTTGATGTAGACGCCGCGCTCCCCCGGCTTGGCCGGCGCCTGACGTACCTGCACGCCGCCCTTGCTGTCGAGACTGCTGCCGTCGGCGTGCAGGTGATCCAGGGCCAGGCGCTCGCCGCAGCGCAGCACATCGGCCTCAATCGAGCGCGCGGTCAACTCGATGGGACGGTCCGGTTCCGGGGGCGGTGTCGCGGGTTGTTGGCGAGTGGGGGGCGTCGGTCCTTTGTTGACGACAACAGGGGGCGGACGCTCTTCGCTCGCCGGGGTGCCAACAGGGGGCTGACGTCCCCCGCTCGCCGGGGTCGCCGACGCGGGGCCGGACGGTTGCGGTCGTGCTTGCTCTTTGGGGTTTTTCTGGTCGGCCGAGGGAGGCGGCATTCGGTCGGCCGGAACGTCGGTGAAGCGAACGACGAGCCGGCCGGCGGATGGGATGTCCACCTGGGGCGATCGGGACTTGACGTTACGCAGCGCCTCGATGTGGTGCGGCCGCCGCGATTGCTGCGGCGAAGCGGGTGCTTTGGCCGTCGCCGCCGTCTTCGTCTCCGCCTTCTTCGCCGTCGCGGCCGATTTGCTCTCCTCGGCCAGCAGCCACACTTTGAGCGTCTCCGCCTTCAGCGATTGATTCTGTTCCTTATCCTCGAAGCAGGCTTCGCCGGTCAGCACCAGCAGATCCAGCTCGCCGTCGCGCGTCGAGATCAGACGATCTTTCCAGGAGGCGTGCGTCGATTTCTTGCCGGTGGTCTTGTCGGTGGTCTTGTTGGCCAGGTAGATGTCGCCCGGACCCGTGGCCTGAACTTGCTGATACGTCTTCGGCGGGCTGCCGGGCGGCACGGGCAGCGGAATGTCCTGAATGCGCATCTCCGGGGCTTGAATGAGGCTCTCCTCCTTGGTGGCCTCCATGCGCGGCGCGCCCTTGAGGATGGTGAGCTTTTTGCCGGCGTCGTAGAAGAAATCGGTGCCGTGGGCGTCGAGTTTCTCGGCGTCGGAGGCGAGCGTCACAAAGGGGCCGGTAGCGTGGGCCGTCTCGATCTCCAATCCCTGCTCGGTCGAGGGTGCCGTGGCTGCGGCCTTGCCGGACGTCGGCGCCTCGTTGCTGTGTCGCTTGACGCGCAGCTCCAGGTGCTTGCACACCAGCTGATCGTACAAGTACTTGTCCTCGTCCTTGCCCGGCTCCTTGGTGACGCGTTCGACCGTCACGTCCTGCGGGCTGCGGCTGAGGTTCTCGTCGGGCACGTCGAAGCGCGCCATGTCGTGGTCCTTGAAGAGATCGTACTGGAACCGTCCCGGCGTGCGGATGAGGACGTGCGCCGGCTCGGCGGGCGTGTCGGCGGCCGTCTTGGCGGCCGGCGCGTTCTTGTCCTCGGTGGCCGGTCGGCCCTTGTCGCCGCCGGGGAAGGGGGTGCCGCCGGCGACGAGCAGATCCATGCTCACGTCCTGCTTGAGCACGATGCGCTTGACGCCGGAGATGCTTTCGGTTTTCGGTTTGGCGGCGATGGGCGCGCCCGGCTTGGGCGGCGGCGCGGCCGTCGCCAACTCCATCTCCATGCCCTTGGCGAAGATGTCGGCCCGCGGCGGCGTCAGCCAACCGTCGCGCAGATGCACCATGTCACTGGTCCAGATGAACTGTTTCTTTTCGTTGTAGTGCAGCGGGCCGGTGTTGATGGTGACGGTCAGATCGTCCTCATGGGTGGTCGTGCGGCGGTTGTTTTCGATGACGATCGGCGTGTCCCCCTCGCCGCGCAGTTCGGCGGCGACGACCTTGCGCCCGTTGAGTTCGCTGGGACTGAGCGAGGAGACGGGCCGATCGAACGTGATGTAAGCTCTCTTGCACCGCAGGGTGTTGATCTCGATGAGCTTGCCATCCGTCTTCTGTTTGCCGAAGATCGCGAGGCTCATCGGCTCCAGCAGCACGCGCCCGTCCTCCACGGGCTTGAAGTCGCCGGCGGCCATCACCATGCTGCGCGAATTCAACTCGAGCAGAACCGGCCATTTCAGTTCCACGCATCCAGGGCGGAACGCCATTTCCAACTTGCGCTCCAGGGGGGAAAGTCCTCTATGGACTCCCCCGGATTCCGCCAGTTCCTCCGTGGAATTGGGCCAAAATTTTTCCGGCAGCGGCGGCAGGGTGTTGATGCGCCCCAGCGAGGTCATCGAGTAAACGAGGTAGACCAATGTGATTACCACGAAGCTGCCCGCCAGCAGCATGATCCGCTTGGGAGTCCACATGGTCGATTCCTCCGCTACCCGCTATTCGCTATCCGCTGTCCGCTATCCGCCGCTCTCTTTTGGCGGATAGCGGACAGCGGACAGCGGATAGCGGTTCTGACAGCGCAGAATCCGTTCGATGGTTTCGCGAACCGCGCCGCATCCGCCCGGCATCCGCGTGATGTAATGGGCGTCGGCCCGCACTTCGGCGCAGGCATCGGCGACGGCGACGGCCAAGCCGCACGCTCGCAGCGGCGGCAGGTCCGGCAGATCGTCGCCGACGTAACACACCGCCTCCGCCGCCACGCCCGCATCGGTCAGCAATTGCTGGAAGGCCGGCAGCTTCTCCGCCGCTCCCTGCACCACGAAGGCGATGCCCAGTTCCGCCGCCCGGCGATCGACCACCGGCGAGCGCCGGCCGGTGATAATCCCCGTCCGCTTGCCCGCTCGATGCCACAGCTTCAGACCGGAGCCGTCGCGGACGTGGAACTGCTTTTGCTCCAGATCCGGCGTGCCGTACACGATGCCGCCCGCCGTCAGCACGCCATCGACATCGACGACGAGCAATTCAATGGCGGCGCAGCGCTCGCGCAACGTCTTCACGCGCCCATCCTCGCGATGGCGGGCGGGACTCCCGCGCTCCGGAGCGCGGGAGTCCCGCCCGCCTCAGTCCCACCAACATCGATAAGATCGGTGATGTCGAGCAGGCCGGCCGGTCGGCCGTCGCCGTCGATCACCGGCAATTCGCTGATTTTGTGCCGGCGCAGCAACTCGACGGCGTCGCCGACGCGGACGCCGAGCGGCACCGTGATGGGATCGGCGGTCATCACCTCGCGGATGGGCCGGTCCAGCGCCTCGTCGCGCCGCGCCTCGATGAGCCGGGCCAAATCGCTGTCGGTGAATAGTCCGCACAGCCGGCCGTCGTCGTCCACCAGCATGACGGCCCCGGTGCGCCGCCCCGTGTGCCGCGATCGCGCGAAGACGCTTCGCACCGTCTCGCTCGCCGCCGCCAGCCGCAGCTCGCTGCCCTGGCGCATGACGCCCTCGACCTTGAGCAGTTTCCGCCCCAGACTGCCGGCCGGATGAAAGCGCGCGAAATCCTCGTGGGTGAAGGCGCGTTCCTGACTCAGCACGAAGGCGAGGGCGTCGCCCAGGGCGATCATCGCTGTGGTGCTGGCGCTGGGAGCGAGGCCGAGCGGACACACTTCCTCCAGCGGGCCGTAGACGATGGCCACGTCCGCCTTGCGCGCCAGTGTGCCGCGCGCGTTGCCGGTCAGCGCCACCAGGCCGCGCACCAGCGGCCGCAGTGGACCCAGCAGCCGCACGATCTCCTCGCTCTCGCCGCTGTGCGACAGGATCAGCGCGACATCATCGGGATGGACCATGCCGAGATCGCCGTGCAGCGCCTTGACGGCGTCGAGGACGTAGGCGCGCGTCCCGGTCGAACTGAGAGTGCCGGCGATCTTCTGGCCGACGTCGGCCGACTTGCCGGCGCCGGTGATGCACACGCGCCCCGCGCCGCGGTCGGTCAGACGCAGCAGCAAATCGACGGCTTGCAAAAAGGAATCGTCGAGCCGCTCGGCGACGGCTTGGAGGGCGGCCGCCTCGGCGCGGACGATCTGCCGTGCGTAATCGAGACGCGGACCCGATGGGGGGGTCGGACTCGGCAGATGGACCTGCAAGACCATCACCGCCTCCTTGCGCGTGTTCGCGGGGGACCGGTCCCTCGATCCAGTCTGGCGACTATAGCCGAAACGCACGGAAAAGCAATCGCGCCCCGCCGCCGGCAATTATCTGTTATCGGCGGCGTTCGGCCGTGAGTTGCGAGATTTCAATTGCTGTGGCAAGATGGCGAAGTGAGGCAGGAAAAACACGCGCCCCCGATGAGGATCTCTCCGATGGCCCACACCACTCGCAACACCCATCTTCTCCCTCCACGCCCTTTCGGCGCCGAACGGAATCGGATTCTCGCGGCGATCCTGGCGATGAGCGTTGTCGCGGGTGGGGCGAGTTGGACCGCTCCACGGCTGCTGGCTGAGAAGCCGGAGGCGAAGCAGCCGGCCCGCAAGGATTCTTACGGCGATCCGTTGCCGGCCGGAGCGCTGGTCCGCATGGGATCGACACGGCTGCGGCACTTGCGCGCTCACATCGCCTTCGCCGCCGACGGCAAGACCTTGATCTCCGCCGGCCCGGATCGGCGCATGTGTGTCTGGGACGTGGCCACGGGGCGATTGCTGCGGGACAAGCGCGTTCGTCCACTGATGGAGCATGGGTTCCTCTACGTTGTCGATGCGACGTTGAGCGCCGACGGCGAGACACTGGCCCTACACGATGGCCGGACGGTGTATCTGCACAACACGGCCACGGGCGAGGAACGCGGACGCGTCTCGACCAACATCGACATGGGCACACGCTTTTGCTTGTCCGCCGACGGCAAGCTCCTGGCTCTGCTCCATCCAGACCCGAAAGATCCGCTCCATTTGTGGGATACGTCTCTTGGCAAGGAACGCTGCACCTTGAAGCATAAGGATCGCGTCGGCAACTTCGTCTTCTCGGCGGACGGTAAATTCTTGGCATCGTCCACGAACGGCGTTCTCCATCTCTGGGATACTTCCACGGGGGTCGAATTGCGGAACGTCCGCGGCGAAGGGCGGACCCTGGCCTTCTCGCCCGATGGCAAACTGCTGGCGGCCGGCGACAACTCAGGGATAACTCTCTGGGAGACGGCGACCCTGAACAGGCAGGCTACGCTGAAACCGTCGCCTGGCATCAATGGCCGGATCACCTCTCCGATCGTCGAGGGATTGGCCTTTTCGCCGGATGGTTCGTATTTGGCCGTGGCCGGATACGAGGCTCTCGTCCTCTGGGACGTGGCCCAGCGGAAGGAGCGGCGGCGCTTGCCCGACCGAGAGGCGCACGCTCTCGCCTTCGCGCCGGACGGCAAGACCCTGGCCTGTGCGGGCGAGGTCGAGATTCGCTTGTGGGATGTGGCCACGGGTCGGCAGCTGCACCAACGGCCCGGACACGACGGCGAAGTGTCGTCGCTCTCGGTGTCTCCCGACGGCAAGATCCTGGCCTCCGCCGACTGGCATCAACCGCTCCGTCTTTGGGATGCCGCCACCGGCAAGCCGCTCGATTGGTCGCCGACCGGCCAATTCCGCATGATTTTTAGTGCTTTCTCTCCAGACGGCAAATGGCTCATCTCCAATGGAGACGGCGGCGTGCAGTTCTGGGACGTCGCCACCGGCAAGGAGGGACGGCGCTTCGCCGTCGAGGATCTCCGCGGTGCCAAGCGCAAACACGAGGTCCGGGAAGTGGCTCTCTCGCCCAATGGCTGCCGCTTGACCGCGCTCAGCCACGGCGACAAAGGCCCCCAACTCAGCGTGTGGGACGCGCGGACGGGCCGGAGCCTTGCGCGCCGGCCCTACCGGGGATCGTCTCTGCCGTATGCGTCCGTTCTCACGCCGGACGGCGAAGTGGCGATCGTTCAGCAGGTCGAGTCGGGGGCGCCTCACGAAATGTCGAGTGCCGGCACCTTATCGCTCGAAAACACGGTGACCGGTCAGCGCTTGCTCGCGATCCCAAGGAAATTGGGCCATCCACTGACTTTTTCCCCCGACGGCAAACTGCTGGCGGCGGGCATCCATCGCTCCTTCGGCATGGAACGCGGCTACCAGGTGAAGAGCCTCAGCTTGACGGAGACGGCGACGGGAGAGGAAGCCTTGCACCTCGACGGTCCTCTTGAGCCGGTTGTGTTCTCACCGGATGGCCGGCTGTTGGCGACCCTCGACGCGGTCGGCGACGGCGGTCTGCGCATCTGGGACGTGGCCACGGGGCAGCGGTTGTTTCGCCGCGCCTGGCCCGACGATGCCGTGCGTCATCCCGGCTGGGCTCCCGCCAAAGCGCTCGTCTTCTTGCCCGGCGGCCGGAGCGTGGCGACCGGCATGGAGGACGGCACCGTGCTGGTATGGGATCTGGCGCCCGAAACGTGGCCGAAGACGGACATCGCCCCGTATCTCGACCGGCAGCAACTCGATGCGGCGTGGTCCGACCTGACCGGCGACGCCCGCAAGGCGCATCGGGCCATCTACACCCTGGCGGCGTCCGCGAAGCAAGCGTTGCCCTTCCTGGCGGAGCATCTGCGCCCGGTCGCCGTCGTCGATGCGAAAAAGGTGGAGAAGCTGTTGGCGGATCTCGACAGCGAGCGGTTCGCCGTGCGCGACGCGGCGGCCAAGGAGCTGATCCGCATGGGTCAGCAAATCGAACCGGCGCTCCAGCATGTGCTGGATGGCAAGCCATCGCTGGAGGTGCGCAACCGCGTCCAAACGATCCAGACCTCGCTGCACGGCGTTCCGCCCGTCCCGACGCTGCGTTCTCTGCGAGCAATCCGCGCGCTGGAAGACATCGGCACGCCGGGGGCGCGGCAGATCCTGGAGAAACTCGCCGAGGGAGCAGCGGGGGCACGAGAGACGCGCGAGGCCAAGAAGGCGCTCGACCGTCTCGCCCTCCACGGATCAGCGGGCCGTTGACGCGCTCCGCATTCCTGGAATCGCCTGTACGAGTCCTCGCCCGGCCGGGCACTATATGGCAGAGAAGCCCGCGCCTCAGGAGGACGAGCATCATGGCCCGCGCCGCATTGGGCACCTTGCTGCGATACCTGTGCCGTCTCAACGATTCGCCCACCCCCGAGGCGGCGGATGGCGACCTGCTGCGCCGCTACGCCGCCGGTGAGGAAGCGGCCTTCGCGGCGCTGCTGCGGCGACATGCACCGTTGGTCTGGGGCGTGTGCCGCCGTCTGCTCGGCGACGACCACGACGCGGAAGACGCCTTCCAGGCCGCCTTCCTCGTGCTCGTTCGCAAGGCCGGCTCGCTTCGCCGGCCGCAGTCGCTGGCCGGTTTTCTGCACGCCGTCGCCTACCGCGTCGCCCGCAAGGCCAGGGTGACGGCGGCCCGCCGGCGGCGGTACGAAACGCGTGCAGAACCGCCGCGATCCGACGATCCCCTCGCGGCCGTCGAGCAGCGCGATCTGCGTGCCTTGCTCGATGAGGAGTTGGATCGTCTGCCGGAGAAATATCGTGCGCCGCTGGTATTGTGCTATTTGGAGGGGCTGACCTACGACGAGGCGGCCCGGCGTCTGGGTTGGCGCGACGGCACGGTCTGCGGACGACTGGCGCGAGCGCGGGAGATGCTGCGGCAACGCCTGGGGCGTCGCGGCCTGACCCTGACCGCCGCGGCACTGACGGCGGCGTTGGCGGAAACAGCGAACGCGCCGGCGGCGTCACTCGCGGCGGTGCGGCGCATGGCCGAGCTGTTCGCGTTGGGGGAAGCCATCACCGATGCCGTGTCCACGCCGGCCGCCACGCTGGCCCAGGGGCTATTGCACACGATGACCGTGGCCCGGTTGAAAATGGCCCTGGCGGTGATGCTGGCATTGAGCGTCTTGGCGGGCGGCGCGAGCTGGGCCGTTCATCGCGTGCTGGCGGAAAAGCCGGCGGCGCCCAACCGCGCCGAGGAAACGAGGGCGGCGAAGACGGAGGCGGTCAAGCAGGTACGCAAAGACGCCTACGGCGATCCGCTGCCGGCCGGGGCCGTCGCGCGGCTCGGTACGCTACGCTTTCGGCACGAGGGCGAGGCGTGGTCGCTGGCCTTCTCGCCCGACGATAAGATCCTGGCCTCGACGAGCCATGATGGGCTGATCTACCTGTGGGACGCCGCCACCGGTAAGGAGCTGCGCCGCATCCGCACGACGGAGGCGAAGAAAGAGTATATCTCGCACGTCTTCGCCCTCGCCTTTTCGCCGGACGGCAAGGTGCTCGCCTCGCGCCAGACGGACAATGCCGTCTGCCTCTGGGACGTGGCCACGGGGAAAGAGTTGCGGCGCATCGCTATAAACAACGGTGCCCCAAAGGAGGAGGGAGCTCTCTGCTTTTCTCCCGATGGCAAGGCGCTGGCTTTCGATCTCATGGCCTTGCTCCCGCCGCGGGAGTTTAAACATCGCGTGCTGCTTCTTGACGCGGCCACCGGCAAAGAACATTGCCACCTCGATTTCAAGAACGGCGTGCGCTTCCATAACTTTTCGCCCGACGGTAAGGCCGTGGCGGTGACGGTCGGCATCGAACCCGGCGTGCAGTTGTGGGACGCGGCCGCGGGCAAGCTGATCCGCAAATTGAAGGCGGAGACGTTCCGCATGGCCTTTTCGCCGGACGGCAAGCTCCTCGCCTCCGCCGGCGACAAACGCATCGTGTTCACCGACGTCAAGACCGGCGAGGAGATCGGCCGAATGGAAGCGAAGATGGACCTTGCCATGTCGTTGGCCTTCACGCCCGACGGCAAGACCTTGCTTTCCGGCAATCAAGACGGCAAGGTGCGCGTTTGGGACGTGGCGACGAAAAAGTTGCGGCGCGAGCTGGACGCGCACATGTGGATGATCCGCGACATGGCCCTGTCTCACGACGGCAAGACCGTGGCCGTGGGGACCGTGTACAACACCATCCGCCTGTGGGACGTGGCCAGCGGCAAGGAGATGTTCGAGGAACATCAGGGCCACGATGCGCAGGTCAACGCGGTCGCTTTCTCGCCGGACGGCAAAATGCTGGCCAGCGGCGGCGACAATCAACAGATCCGCTTGTGGGATGCCGCCGGCGGGAAACCGATCCGGCGGATCAAGAGCAGCGCCCGCGCCATCGCCTTCGCTCCCGACGGCAAGCGACTCGCCTCCATCTGGACGTACAACAACACGGCCCGACTTTGGGACACGGCCACGGGGAAAGAAACTCTGCTCTTGCCGCACGAAGGCATCAAGTCGGCGAACGTGGAAACCACTCTTCGCGGCCTGGCGTTTTCCTCGGACGGCCGGAATGTGTTCACGGTCGATCACCAGCGCTCCGGCCAAGCAAAGTCTCGTCTCCACGTCTGGGACGCGGCGACGGGCCGGCATCTGCGCGAGTTCGACATCGCGGGAATCCAGCCCGAATGCCTGGCCGTGGCTCCCAACGGCAAGACCGTCGCCCTCGGCGGCCACAATGAGGCGCTTCAAGTTTGGGATCTGGAGTCCGGCAAGCTGATCCACTCGTTCGCCGGGCATCAGCATTCCGTGGAAGCAGTCGCCTTCTCGCCCGACGGCCGGACGCTGGCCTCCGGCAGCCTCGATCAAACGGTGCGCCTCTGGGAGACGGCGACCGGCAAGCCGATCCGCACTCTGCGCGGCCACGAGCGCTCCGTGACCGCGCTCGCCTTCGGGCCGGACGGGCGCTTTCTGGCGTCCGGCAGCGGCGCCACGCATTATCCTCGCAACGGCCGGGGACCGCACAAAATCCGCGTCTGGGACGTGCTGACGGGCCGCGAAGTGTTTCACTTCCAGGGACACGGCTCGAACGTCACGTCACTGGCCTTCGCGCCGGACGGCTCGCGCTTGGCCTCGGGACTGCGAAACAGCAGCGTATTGATCTGGGACGCCTCCGCGCTGACTCGCCTGACCTCGCCGACGAAGGAGGTTGCCGACGACGAGTTGTCCCATCTGTGGACGGACCTGACCGGCGCGGATGCCGCCCGCGCTTACGAGGCGATGGCACGACTGGCCGCGACGCCGAAGCAAGCCGTCGCGCTCTTGAAGTCCCGACTTAAGCCGGCGGCGGCGATCGACGAGAAGCAGCTGCATCGCCTGATCTCCGACCTCGACAGCGGGAAATTCGCCGTCCGCGAAGCGGCTTCGCGCGAATTGGAACAGCGGGGCGCCGAAGCGGAACCGGCGCTGCGGCGCGCGCTGGCTGATCGTCCGTCGTTGGAGACGCGCCGCCGCCTGGAGCCGCTGCTGACGGCGGCGCACATGCTGCGGTCCCCGGAAGCGATCGCTCAAGTGCGGGCCGTGCAGGTGTTGGAGCGCATCGGCACGGCGGAGGCGCGGCAAGTGCTGGAGAAGTTGGCGACGGGAGCGCCGGCCGCTCGGCAAACGCGCGAAGCGAAAGCGTCGCTCCAACGCCTGGACGCATCCAAATCACCGAGGCGATGAGCCGCTCCGCTCGCCGCAATTGCCGCTACGAATCCTCGTCCGCGCCGGGTATCATTTCTTTTGAATCCCCCGCGCTCTCGATGAGGATCGTCATCATGGTCCCCGCCGTATTCAGTTCCCTTTGCCGTCTTCCGGTTGCCAAGAGCAAATCCATCGCCGCGATGATTGCGATGTTGTGCGTCTTCGTCGGCGGGCTGTGGATCAGCCGTCCGGCGCCGGCGGCGAAAGCGGCGGAGTCCGTCGGCGAAACGAAGACAAAGAAGGATTACTACGGCGATCCGTTGCCGGCCGGAGCGCTGGCCCGCATGGGATCGGTGCAGCTGCGGCACGAACAGGCGCAGGTCGCCTTCTCCGCCGACGGCAAGATGTTGATCTCCGCGGCGCACCCCGACAGGCGCGTTCGATTCTGGGACATGGCGACGGGCCGAGAGGCGCGGCAGACGCGCATCCAGTCAGGGGTTGCGGTTGCGGGATTGTCGCCCGATGGGAAGATCCTGGCCGCGTTCGGCGATGAGACACTGCACGTATTCGATACGACCAAGGGGAAAGAGCTGCGCCGCTTACCGGCCAAGGGCAAGGGACACCAAACGGTCGTTTTTTCTGCCGACGGCAAGTTGTTGGCGACCCTTATTGGCATCGCGGACAACTACGCCATTCGACTGTGGGATCTGTCCAGCGGCAAGGAGCGTTTCGCGTTGGACCGTCTGAGCCAGGCCAACAATCTCATGCTCTCGGCGAACGGGAAATGGCTGGCCTATCACGCGGCCGACGACCGGCTTCACGTGTGGGACACGACCGAGAAACGCGAGGTGTGCAAGGGTGAGGTGGGCGGCCAGGACCGGACGATTTCACCGGACGGCAAGACAATCGCCGCCGCGAACTACAAGGGAACGGTAACGCTGTGGGAGACGGACGGTTTGAAAAAAGTGGCCACGCTCCAGCCGTCTTCGGCCGTGTCGGGGAGATTTATCGAAACGCCTCGCCTCGCTTTTTCCGCCGACGGCAAACTCCTGGCCGTCGGCGGGCTGGAAGCGCTTGTTGTGTGGGACGTGGCCGCGCGGAAGGAACAGCGCCTGCTGGCCGATCGCACCGCGAAAGAAGTGCGCTTCTCCCCGGACGGCAAAACGCTGGCTTGCGCGGGGCGATTCGAGATCCGGTTGTGGAACCTGGCCACGGGCAAACGTCTGCACGATCGCCCTGGACACGATACCTACATCCAATCCGTGGCTGTGTCGCTGGACGGCAAGACCGTGGCCTCCATCGCGGGGACCGATCCCGTCGTGCGGCTGTGGGACGCTGCCACGGGCAAACCACGCGAATGGTTTCCAAAGCACAATTCCTGGGTTCGCTCCGTCGCCTTCGCCTCCGACGGCCGGCTCTTGGTGGCGGGTGGCTTCGGCGTGCTGCGCTTGCTGGATGCCGACGGGGCGGAGCTGCGCCGCTTCGTCGTCAAGGATCACAAAAGCGGCCGGCAAAATCACGAAGTCCTCGTCGCCCATCTTTCCGCCGATGACAAGCGATTGTCAGCGATCAGCGTTGGGCTTGGTCAGAACGGCCATCAATTGACCGTATGGGACGCGCGCACGGGCGAACGGCTGGCGTGCCGGCCGTTCCGCGGCGAAATGGATAGCCGCTTCTCCAAAGACGGCGAGCGCGTGACGCTGAGCAGCCGCGAACGCCTGATCCTCGAAGATACGCGAACCGGCGGCGAACGGGGATCGATTCCGGGCGACCTGGGCCGGCCGGTGGCATTCTCCCCCGATGGCGCACTTCTGGCGGTGGGGATTCACAAGACGGTTGAGGCTCCTCCCGGCGGACCCGCCGGCTACGAGCCGTTGGGCGTCCGGGTGGCGGAGATAGCGTCGGCACAGGAAATCTTTCACGTCGAGGGCTGGATCGACTTCGCCGCCTTCTCGCCGGATGGGCGTCTGCTGGTCACGGCCGACACGAAAGCGCTGCGCTTGTGGGACGTGGCCACCGGCGAGCGGCTATTGTCGCGGACCTGGCCCGATAACTTCGTACGCCATCCGACGCTGACACCGATTTACTCGCTCGCCTTCCTGCCCAACAGTCGAGCCCTGGTGACGGGACTGAATGACGGCACCCTCCTGGTGTGGGATTTGACGCCCGAATCGCCGTCCCGGACGAGGGCGCGCCATCTCGACCGCAAGGAACTCGATGCGTTGTGGGCCGACCTTGCCGGCGAGGCGCGCAAAGCGCATCGCGCGCTGCACACGCTGACGGAGGCGCCGGACGATGCGCTGCCGATGCTGGCAGAGCGGCTGCGACCGCCCGCCCCCGTCGATGCCAAGCGCGTCGAGAAACTACTGAGCGATCTCGACAGCGAGCGGTTCGCCGTGCGCGACGCGGCGGCCAAGGAACTGATTCGCATGGGCGAGCAGATCGAGCCGGCCTTGCGGCGCGTGCTGAACGGCAAGCCGTCGCTGGAGGTGCGCAATCGCGTCCAGGCCATCCAAACATCTCTGCACGGCGCGCCGCCCGCTCCGACGCTGCGCACCTTGCGAGCAATCCGCGCGCTGGAGCGCTTCGGCACGCCGGAGGCGCGGCACATCTTACGCAAACTCGCGGGTGGGGCGGCGGAAGCGCGCGCGACGCGCGAAGCGAAGAAGGCGCTGGACCGCCTCGCCCTCCGCGAATCATCGGGCCGATGACACGTCGCAGTCACCGAACGGCGCCGGCCGCATTACGGATTCGTTAGGTGGTAGAATTACATCTTCTTCAGGCGCTTGACAGCAATTCATGCTTCCTCATACTTGACTGGAGACGTTCCGCGGGCCGCTCGTCGGACGACGAAGGCGCCGCCCCGCGAACGCCTTCCTTCGCCCCTATTGCGAGGATGTCATGATTTCTCTCCCCCGTCTGACGCGCGTCGGGTATGTCGCCGGATTGGCCCTTCTTCTGTCGTTGCTGCTGCGGCCGAATGCGTCGCGCGGCCAACACTTTCGCAGCCTCGGGATGCCTCCTCCGCCAATGATGCCTCCCGTGAACAACATGATGACGGATGTCGATCGCATGACGAGCATGGGCGGCATGGGCATGATGGGCGGCGGCATGATGGGCATGGGCGGGGGCATGATGGGTATGCGGGGCGGCATGATGGGCATGGGCGGCATGGGCATGATGGGCATGCGTGGCGGCATGATGGGCATGATGGGAATGGGCGGCGGCATGATGGGCATGATGGGAATGGGCGGCATGTCCATGATGGGCGGCATGATGATGGGCGGCATGATGGGCATGGGTGGTATGTCGATGATGGGCATGGGTGGCATGTCCATGATGGGCATGGGTGGTATGTCCATGATGGGTGGCATGATGGGCATGCGCGGCGGCATGATGGGAATGGGTGGCTTCGGCGGCATGGGTGGCATGATGATGGGCATGGGCGGCGGAATGATGGGCATGGGCGGCTTCGCCGGCAAAGGCATGGGAGGATTCAACGGCAAAAAGGCCCTGTAGATGTCCCGACGGCGCGGTGAGCGATTGCCCTTGACCCCTCGCGCGGTCTCGGTAGGATGCTGACCCTAACCCGAGGGGGGACGCGGATGAGGAGAGCATCGCTCGTGGCGCTGGCGTTGGCCGCGATGTACCTAATCGGCTGCGGCACCGCGGCCAACCTGTCCGGCGGCCTCCAGGGCTGGCGGAAATCGCAAATCTACGGCGGCGTGCGCCGCGACGTGAAGTCCGCCAACCAGTTCATCGCCGACAATTGGACCGGCGCCGCCGATATTCAGCAAGACGTGGGCACCGTCGTCGGCGTGGGCCTGATTAGCCTGGACGTGCCCTTCTCCCTCATCGGCGACACCTTGACGCTGCCCATCACCATTCCCGCCGCGCTCATGGGCGGCTCGGCCGCGCCCCCGCCCCCGGCCGCGACCGTCAGCGGCAAAACCAACGGTGTCCCGCCGGCGACCAACGGAACCGTTCCCAACACCAATCTCGCCCAAAAGTGATCTTCAAAAGATTAATTTAGCTCAGCAATCGCTCGTGGTCCCTGTCGTCGAGCGGACGGTACGCGCCCGGAGCCAGGTCGCCGAGGACGTAGTCGCCGATGGCGAGGCGGCGCAGACGGCGAACGCGGTGGCCGACCGCGGCGGTCATGCGGCGGATCTGGCGATTGCGGCCCTCCGTCAGAACGATTTCGAGAACGCTGCGATCGTCGCCCGCTTGCAGCAGCCGAACGCCGGCGGGGCGCGTCTTGCCGTCGGACAGATCGACGCCGCGCCGCAGACGGTCCAGCACGGCCGGCGCCGGACGGCCGGAAACAGTGACGTGATACGTCTTGCGAATGTGCTGCTCCGGCTCGGTCAGGCGCACGGCGAGGGCGGCGTCGGTGGTCAGTATGAGCAGGCCTTCCGAGTCGGCGTCGAGGCGGCCGGCCGGAAAGATCCACGGCAGGTCCGGCGGCAACAGATCGTAAACGGTTCGTCGGCCGCGCTCGTCGCGGCGCGTCGTGATAATGCCGCGCGGCTTGTTCAGAGCCAGGGTCAAGGGTCCGGCCGACAACGGAGCGGATTGGCCGCGGCGCGTGACGCGCTGGCGGTCGAGATCGACCCAGGTCAGCGGATCGGTGACGACGCGGCCATCGACGCACACCTCGCCAGCCTGGATCCAGGCCCAGGCCTGACCGCGCGATCCCCAGCCCAGTTTCGACAAGGCCCGGTGCAACTGCACGCGCCGACCGGGACGATTTGCTCCTCTTGTCATGACCCAACCTCTGCCGTACCTGGTAGGTGCCGCGAGCCGAGCGGCATTTAGGGTCCGGCTCGGCTGGCCGGACCTACCGGCGGGAGAAAATGAGACGTACTCCCTATACAGCCGGTCCCGCGCCCGCTAAACTCAAACGTGAACGCAGTCCTGGAGTTCTCCACGGTCTTCGGATCGTGGCCGCATTGAAGCAGCAGAGCATGGAAATCATCCGATGTCCGGCCTGCGGCTGTAGTGTGCAGGTGGCCGACGCTCTCCTGGGGCGGCGCGTCCGTTGCTTCGGATGCAGCCGGCACTTTGTCGCCACCACGGACCAGCCCTCTCCGCCGTACTCGCGACGCGAGGCGTCGCCCTCTCGCCGCCCGGATGGGGGGCCGCGCGCCGCCGAAGAGGACGAACTCGCCAACGAAGAGCGGCGCCCGTTCTGTCCGGGCTGCGGACGACGCATCACCTGGGGGGACGCCTGCTGCCCGCACTGCGGCGAGGAGCTGGAGCCGGAGGACTACGCTCAGCGCTGGCGGCGAAGCGCCGATTTGCTCCGCCGCGATTACGAACCGCACCGCGGACATTTGATCGTCAGCCTGGGCAACATCAGCATGATCGTCGGCGGCCTGTCGCTGTGCATGTTCGGCTTCGGCGCCCTCATCAGTATACCGCTGGGGGCGCTGGCCTGGGTGATGGCCAACCGCGATCTGGAACGCATGCGCGACGGCCGAATGGACCCGCGCGGCCAATCCCAAACGGAGACCGGACGAACGGGAGGTATCGCGGGGATTGTCCTCGGATTGATTTTCGCCGCCTTCTTCGCCCTCATTTGGCTGGCGAAGTAGGGCGGAGCCACGGGAAGCCTCATGCCGCGGATCATCACTTGCCCCGATTGCGAACGCAAACTACGCGTGCCCGACGATCTGCTGGGCAAGAAGGTCCGCTGTCCGAGTTGCAGCGTGATGTTCAAGGCCGTGGCCGTCGGCGGCGGCGGCATCGAGGAACCTATCGAAGAGCCGGACGAGGAACCGGTGGTCCATCGGCGGACGGACGATCGCGACGAGCGCTATTCCGACAGCCCGCGCGCGCGAAAGCGCTTCGACGACGAGTACGATCGTCCGCGGCGGCGGCGCGACGACGATTACGACGACGAGGAGCGCGCCCCTTCAACGACCGCGCAGAAGGCGGGCTGGAACAAGGTGCGCATCGGCATCAACCTGGTGATGATCGGCGTCTGGGTTTGGCTGGCCGGCGCGGTGCTGGGTGGGCTGGGCGGTCTGCTGGGCCTGGTTCTGCTGGGCGGAGCGCTGACCGCGCGTTCGGCCGAAACCGGGTTGGCCTCGCTGGGGTTCGCGGGCGTTCTGTTGCTGTTGTCGATCGGTCTGTATTATCTCTGCACGTTCGGCGATTTGGTGCTGCGTATGGTCGGCTACGGTTTGTGCATGGCCGTGCCGCCCAAGCGCGATACGGGCCTACGTCCGCTGGCCATCACCGCCTTCGCGCTGGAGGGCGCCTATGCGCTGTTCTGGCTGTTGCACACGGCGCTGAGCGGCTTTTCCAGCTTCGCCACTTCCATGACCTCACGTCCGCGCGTGGATGCGGCGGGCGGCCTGAGCGTGCTGAGTATCCTGTGCGGCATCGCCTCCTTTATCGTTTTCATGTTCTTCCTGCGCAGCGTGTGCAATAATGTCCGCGCGCGCGATCAGGCCAACAAACCCATCGCGGTGTTCATCGGCTTCATCATCTACTGGGTGGTCTGCGTCTTCATGGTGGCAATCATGATTTGCGCCGGCGGGGCCACCCTGGGCATGGCGTTGCAGTCGAAGTCGGGCAGCAACGCCGCCGCCTCAATGGGCGCCTGGCTGATTATCTTTCTTGTCGTTCTCAGTATGCTGGGGTTGGTCTACCTGGGGATGAAAGTGTGGTACGTGATGGTGCTGCGAAACATCCGCGATGCCGTGGCGTCGTATCGCCGGCGGCTGTGAGGGGGCGGGGCTAAATGCCTCCCGCGCGGAAACGAAGTATTCGGTACGAACCGAGTGTGGCGATAATTCCGACGATGTGTCCACGGTCTCCTTTGCGAGAGTCACTCCCATGAGTTCCACGATTTCGTGCCCGGCCTGCCAGCGGACCTTACGCGTGCCCGAGAGCTTGCTGGGTCAGGCGGTCAAGTGTCCGAGCTGCTCGCACAACTTCACGGCCCCGGAGAGCGTTGAGGAAGAAGCGCCGAACCGCGCCGCCGCCGCGTCCGAACGGCCGTCGCGCCGCTCCGCACCGCCTCCGCCGCCGGAGGACGATTACGACGACGAACCGCGTCCCTCAAAGCGCCGCGCCCGCGACGACGACCGCGACGAGGATTACGACGACGAGGGGTCGCGCCGCAGTCGCCGTGTCCGCCGCGACGAGAAACCGAGCAAGGTGCAGGCCATCGGCATCATGGTGCTCATCGGCGGCATTCTCGCTTTGCTTTATGGCCTGTCGTTGCTGGGAGTCGGCATCGCGTCCTGCGTCGGGCTTGCCTGGCCGGGCATTTACTACGCGATCGTTCTGGGCATCATGGGGCTTATCAAAGGCATCCAGCTGATGGGCGACAAGGCGTACAAGGAATCGCCGCCCCAGGGCATCGCGATCATGATGATTATCAACATCATCAATTGCGATGTCGTCAACCTGGCGCTGGGTATTGTGATCCTCGTTTTCCTGGGCGACGAGGAAGTCAAAGATTACTTCCGTTGAGCGGCGCGGTTCGCCGGCCGAGATTTCATGCCAGTCATCGTTGCGTGTCCCTCCTGCTCGGGCAAGCTGCGCATCTCCGAGGATCTGCGCGGCGAAATGGTGCGCTGCCCGGCGTGCAACCACACCTTCGACACCGCCCCGTTGGTCGATCCGCATCCCTCCGCGCCGGCGGCCGAGAATGGACTCGATCCGCGCGATCTGCCGCTGCAACTCTCCCTCGATGAGCCAACCACCGAGCCGCGTGCCGCACCCTCCAACGGCCGGCGCGGCCTGACGGGCGCGGTCGAACTGAATCCGTCGCCGAGCGATGGACAACCCGCCGCGCCCCGCGCTGCCGAATCGCCTCCCTCCAAACCGCCGGCCGCGCGGCGCGGGCCGCCCCGCGACGACGACGAGGCCGACCTGAAAGAATGTCCGGAGTGCGGCAAGCATCTGCACCGCGATTCGACGCGCTGTTATAACTGCGGCCATCGCTTCGACGGCCGCCGCCGCGATCGGGACGTGCCGGACATTCGCTACCGCGGTCCGCGCCGCGACGCCGAGCCGGACCGCGGCGCCCTCGTCCTGGTGCTGGGCATCCTCAGCCTGGCCTCGCTGGCGATCTGGTGCGCTCCGATCGGCCTGGTCCTGGGGTTGATCTCGTGGATCATGGGCCGGCGCGACCTGCGCAAGATGAAGCGCGGCGACATGGACACCTACGGCGAGGGCATGACGAAGGGCGGCTGGATCTGCGGCATCGTCGGCGTCATCCTGAACGGGCTGCTCACGCTGGGCTGCGCGGGCATGTTCGGTTTGATCTGGTATCAGGAGAACAATCGTCCGATCAACACCGCTCCCGTCCGCCGTCCCACGCCGATGCAGAAGCCGGTGCAGCCGATGCGTCCGGCCCCGCCGGCGCCCGGCAAGGCTCCGGGCGCCGGCAATTTCTGAGCGCGGAGCTTGGCGGCACGAGCTTATTGCCAACTAGCCCGGAGCGCCAGCGACGGGATTCCGCAACCCGTCGCTGGCGCTCCGGGCTAGTTGTTTAGTTCGCTCATTCCGTTAAGGTCCACGATCCAGTTGCGCCGCCCCGCTCAGGAAAGGATCGTACGGTTCGAGCCACTGGATGATCTCGATGCGGTTGCCGTCCGGATCGAAAATAAAGAAGCGATCGGCGCCGGGAATGGGTGTCGTTTCCTGCATGGCGATGCCGTGCGCGGCGAAGTGGGCGCGGGCGGCCCGGATGTCGGCCACGCGCAGAGCGAAGTGACGGGCGCTCACGGTATCGGCTTGCTCCTTGAGCAGCAGATGCAGGTGCTGATTGCCGAGATCGTACCAGATCACCACGAAATCGAAGGTGCGCGGCTTGGCGATCTCGCGCAGACCGAGCACGCCGCCGTAAAACCGCCGGCTGCGCTGCACATCGGTGATAATCACGGAGCAGTGATCGAGATGAACCACGGACAGCCCGGACATGGGTTCGCTTCCTCCTCGCGCGTTCGCACGGGCGAACGCATCGAAATCTGTTCTTGTCACGATTCGCCGTTTTCGCGTAACATTATCTTATTCAGGCCGTAGATGCCTGTAGAAAAAGCCCGTCGCGGCCATCTCGGATGCTGTTCACCATCCGTCGATGCCGAGCGGGCTTTTGCGGTACCGAGGCAGTGGAGCCTCGGCCGCCGTGTGCAATGTCGCACAATGGGAGAACGTATGTCTCGATGTCTGCTCGGCGTTTTGGTCGTTACGGCGGGCCTGATGGCGTTGGCCTCGGCCGCGAGAGAAGCTCACTCCTTGAATGAGAAACCCGCTCCGGCGGGCGGCAATCGTTTGCGCGAGACGGAAACCGTCACCATGTCCGGCGCCTCCCGCACGTTGCTTCGCCCCGCTCCCGCCTTCGACCTTCGCTTCTCAATCAACTAGAAGCGGCCTCCTTGCGAAAGCCCTCTGTACCGGCGAAACTCTCTTCGGCGCGGCCGATCGGTCCGCGCCGTGCCGGCCGCGATCGTGATGTTTCGATGAGCCGCCGCGCTCCCTCTTCTGAGCGGCACGGCACTTGCCACCCTTGTATCGCGGAGGACGAGTTTTCGTGGACCCGCGGCGGAGGTGGCGAATGCGCTATCTGGCCCTGGCAACCGATTACGACGGCACCCTGGCGGCCGACGGCAAGGTTTCGGCCGAAACCTGGGACGGCGTCAAGCGGCTGCGCGATTCGGGACGCAAGCTCCTGCTCGTCACCGGACGCGAGCTGGACGATCTGCAAAGCACTTGTCCCACTCTCGAACCGTTTGACCGCATCGTGGTCGAGAACGGCGCTCTGCTGTACAACCCCGCCAAGCGCGAACAACGATTGCTGGCGCCCGCCCCGCCGGAGGACTTCGTGCGCGCCCTGCGCCGGCGCAAGGTGCCCGTGTCGGTTGGTCGGTCCATCGTGGCCAGCTGGCGCCCACACGAAACGGCTATCTTGCAAGAGATCCGCGACCTGGGACTGGAGCTGCAAGTCATCTTCAACAAGGACGCGGTCATGGTGCTGCCTCCCGGCGTCAACAAGGCCAGCGGACTGAAGGCGGCCCTGGCGGAACTGGGCCTGTCGGAGCACAGCGTCGTCGGCATCGGCGACGCCGAGAACGATCACGCTTTTCTCGCCCTGTGCGAATGCTCCGCCGTCGTCGCCAACGCCCTGCCCAAGCTCAAGGAGCGCGCCGACATCGTCACCCGCGGCGACCACGGCCGGGGTGTCGTCGAACTGATCGACGAGCTGCTGGCCGACGATCTGGGCGGCCGAGAGGACCGGCTGGGTCGCCATCACATTCTTCTCGGAATGCGGCCCGACGGCGGCGAGGTGCGCGTTCCGCCGTACGGCCGCACCATCCTGGTAGCCGGGCCCTCCGGCAGCGGCAAATCGACGGTGACGACGGGCCTGATGGAGCGCCTGGCCGAAGCTGGTTATCAATTCTGTGTCATCGACCCGGAAGGTGATTACCAGAACCTGGAAGAGTCCATCGTCCTGGGCGATCCGCGGCGCGTGCCCGGTGTGGAGGAGGTGATGCAGCTGCTTCGCCAATCGCGGCAGAACGTGGTCGTCAACTTGCTCGACATTCCGTTGGCGGATCGGCCGTTGTTCTTCGCCAGCCTGCTGCCGCGCTTGCAGGAATTGCGGGCGCACTCCGGCCGGCCGCACTGGCTCATCTTCGATGAGGCGCATCACCTGTTTCCGACCGCCTGGCAATCCGCTCCCGACGCTCTGCCGGGGCAACTCCTTTCCGCCTTGCTCATCACCGTGCATCCCAAAATGGTGTCGCCGGCGGTCCTGTCGCACATAAATACCGTGCTCGCCGTGGGAGATCGTCCCGCGGACACGTTGGGCGAATTCGCCGCGGCGTTGGGCGTCGCGCCGCCGCGGCGCGTGCCCGAACCGCCGAAGAAGGGCGAGGTGGCCGCCTGGTTCCGTACCGCGGACGATTCCTCGCCGTGCCTGGTGGCGGTGGAACCGGCCCGCACCGAACGCCGCCGCCATAGTCGCAAGTATGCCGAGGGCGTTCTCGTTCCGGAGCGGAGTTTCTACTTCCGTGGGCCCGATCGGAAACTCAATCTGCGCGCGCACAATCTCTGGATGTTTCTGGAACTGGCCGCCGGCGTGGACGACGGCACTTGGTTGCACCATCTGCGCCAGGGCGATTACACGCGCTGGTTCGGCGAGGTCATCGGCGACACGACGTTGGCCGAGGAGGTCGCTTTCGTCGAGAACGCGGACCTGTCCGCCGCCGAGAGCCGCCATCGCATCCGCGCCGCCGTCGAGCGGCGCTACACCGCGCCGGTCAACGCGCTGGCCCCCGGCATTGGCCCGCCGGCCCCTTCCTGAGCCGGCGCCGGAAAAATACGCTGCCGGCGCACGGCGAACCATTCGTAAGCTAGGATAGAGCGAGGAAGCGACAAGCCGAACGCTCAGTGGATGAAATCGCCATGCACAGTGCCGCCTGGATGAAGCTGTTGCGTCACGTTCCCGCCGAGGAACAATCCAAGCTGATGCTGGTCACCAGCGGCGGCACCGAGATCGCCATCCAGGCCGTCTTGCGGATCGACCCGGAGTGTCTGGCCCTGCGCGGCCGGCTCGCCGGCAGTACCGAGGCCGGCCGCGTCTTCTTCGTTCCCTACGCGCGTATTGACTATCTCGGCTTTCAGCAGCCCCTCAAGGAAAGCGAGTTTCACGAACTGTTCGGCAACCTGGAGATGCTCGAACGGACGACTCAACCGACCGCTCCCGCGCCGGCGACTCCCGCCGCGACCGATCAGGTCGTCTCCAAAGGCACCCCGGCGCCTCCGTCGCGCAATCCGGGAACCATCAAATCGACGGTGTTGGAAAAATTCCGCTTGCGCTCAAGCAATCCCGGCACGCAGATACGTCCGCCCCTGGACGAATAGGCGCGACGGCGGTCGATTGCTATGCTGACGAGCATGGCAACCACCGCACCCTCGATTCCGAAATCTCTCGCCAGCGCTCCCATCCCCAGCATCCAGCCCGGCGGCGGCTTTTGCTTCGACCTCGAACGCGCCTGGGGCCGTTGGCGGCGCGCCTGGTTGCGCCGCTTCCGTCCCGGCTACGTCCGCCGCATGGCCGAGCGCCGGCAGGGCCATTGCGTCGATTGCCCGCATGACATCGTCGATTCCCGCGATCTGAAACTCCATCGCAACGTCTGCGGTTACTGGTTTCGGCCGGAGGACGATCCGTTCGTCTGGCGCGGCCGGCTCCGCCTCGCCCGCGCCGGACTCTGCGAACTGCTCGTCTTTAGCGGGTTGTTCTTGCTGCTCAGTCTCGCCGTCGTCCTCCTTGGCGTTTTTCTGCATCCGCTGTTCTTGTTGCTCCTCGTTCTGACGCTCGCTCCATGGCTGTTCGTGCTGTCGTTCTTCCGCGATCCGGAGCGAACGATCCCGGCCGATCCCGACGCCTTACTCAGTCCCGCCGACGGCACGGTGACGCACGTCGGCGAGACCGCCGATCCCGACTTCCCCGGCGGCCGCGCCTTCACCATCAGCATTTTCCTGTCGGTGTTCAACGTCCACGTCAACCGTCTGCCGCGCGGCGGCCGCGTCGCCGCCCTGCGCTACTATCCCGGCGAGTTCCTCGACGCCCGCGCCGCCGATTGCTCGGTCCGCAACGAACAGTTCTGGATCGATCTCCGCGACGGACAAACCGGCGGCCTGGTGCGCGTCAAGCAGATCGCCGGCGCCATCGCGCGCCGCATTGTCTGCTGGCTGAAGCCGGACGAGGAAGTGCGGGCCGGCGATCGACTGGGCATGATCAAGTTCGGCTCGCGCACGGAAATCTCGGTGGCGGTGGATTTGGTCCAGGAAGCGCTGGTGAAGGTCGGCGACACAGTCCACGGCGGCAGCACGATCTTGCTGCGCATTCGCCATTCGATTTGAGCGGGCCTCACCAATCGTTGCCGAGACTTTCTCGGCCGGCCGGCGTGCAGGCGGCCCACCACGTCGCCGGGCTGACACCAGAGGAGACGCTGCGTACACTGCCGTCGGCCAGGGCGACCAGAATGCCGCCGCTGCGGGGCGCCTGCGGCACCCAATATTGACAGTTGGCGCTGTCGTAGGGCGACGGCCGGACCTGGAAGTGAGTTGTCGGGCCGGTGGAGGCGATCTCTCCGGCGAGTTTGCCGGCGCTGGGAAAGCGGGAAACCGAGAACACCGGCGTTATGTGCTCGTCGGGGGCGGCGGCCCAGGCGTTGATCCCACTATGCGTCCCTCCCAGGGGGCCGCAAACGCTGTATTTCTCCGTGAAAAGGATGGTGTTGGACGTGCCGTCGGCGAAGGTGGCGGACAGCCGGGGGTTGGCCCACCAATCCACGAAGTTGCCGGCGTAATCGACCTGGCAAAAAACCTGGGCGTTGAAGGCATAGCCGCAGGCCGCCAAGCCAACAAGGCCGGCCTGCGAGCCGGGGATGAGTCCCGAACCACTCAGGCTCGGATCCAACGGATCTTGGTAGATCTTCAGGGGGGTGGCGGCGATGCCGGGGTAGATGGGTCCGGAGGGGACGCAGAGCGTTCCCGGAGAGGACGGAGGTCCGTGGCCCGGCTCGGCGGTGGACTGGTACAGATTGCCCTGCTCCAGCAAGGGAAGCAGGTGAAAGAACAGATTGCCGTAGCCGCTGGTTCCGCCTCGGTAGGTCGGATCCCAGGGACCGCCGGGGAAATAACCGAAGCCGGGCGGCAAAACGCCGTACTGGTCCTGACTTTGCTGGATGGTCAGGGCGAGCTGGTGCAGGTTGTTGCTGCTCTGCGTGGCGGCGGCGGCTTCGCGCACCTTCATCACGGCCGGCAGCAGCAGGCCGACCAAGACGCCGAGGATGGCCAGGACCACCAGCATTTCCATCAGCGTGAAGGCCGGGCGCCTTCGCGGCCGGAGATGGGCCATAAGAACCTCCTGACGTGGGCAGAGAAACGGATAAGGTCGGGCAGGAGCGGAAAGGTCCGTTCCCGCCCACCCTGGAATCGCCGGCAACGACGCAACGCTTCGGGAGCTACGAACACGATCCGCCGCTGCAGGTTTGGCCCGAGGCGCACACATTCCCGCAGGAACCGCAGTTGTTCGGGTCCGAGTCCGTATCGACGCACTTGCCCGAGCAACAAGCCGGCGTCGTGCCACTCGTGCAGGCCTTCCGGCACTTGCCGCAGTGATTGATGTCCGAGTCCAGATCGACGCAGGTGCCTTTGCAGCAACCCGGCGTCGTCTGACCCGAACAGATGCTTCCACAGGCGCTGCAATTCTGCGGATCGAAATTCAGATCGCTGCAATACGGGGTGCCCGAACTGGTGGCGCAGCAGCTGGCGTCCCCATAGCAGCAGGTCACAACGGTCGAAGAAGTGCAGGTGGAGAGGGCGGCGGAGGGGCACGGCGATCCGCCGGTGAATTTGCAGATCTCGCAGTTCTGGATGCAGTTGCCGTACGCGCCGCCGCTCACCCCCTTGCAGGCCGCGCAATAGTTCAGGCAAAATTGGCTGATCTGGCCGTTCTTGCCGCATCCACTGAGAGATCCCATCAGGAAACCGCCGCCCAGGAAACCAGCCAGGTATCTCAGGGCATCCCGGCGCGAGCCACGGCTCGCTGCCCACTTCGCCACACGATCGATCACCGCGGACATGGTTGCTCCTTTCCAAAGCAGCACGTCGAAGAAGGGGGAAATGATTCGCTGCCGCTTGCTCGCTCCGTCGCCTCCGCTCGATTTCGTCTGTTCGCTTTAACGGGTGTTGAGTTCCGCGCCGGCGCCGTTCACTTCCTCGGCCCGGATCGGCTCGCGCTTCGCGGCCGTCGCCAGCAAATCCCGAATCGGCTGCTCGCCCACCACCACGTCCGTGGTCAACACGCCCTGTTCGTCGATCAGATAGGCGATGGGGGTGGCGAACTTGCCGTAGAGCATCGAGATTTCCCAATGCCGTTGCAGCACCACGGGAAAGGTCAGGCCCAGCTCGGCGACTTTCCGTTGGTTGCTCTCGGCATCGCGGCGGCTGATCATCAGCACGGTGCCGCCGCCCTGGTGAAATTGCTCCAGGGCGGGGGCCAGCGCCGCGCAGGGGCCGCAATCGGGATCGGAAAAGACCAAAAGCAGCCGTCGGCCGCGGAACTCTTCCAGAGACAGCTCGCCGCCATCCAGGCGTGGCAGCCGAAAAGAAGGGGCGGACGTTCGCGCCTTAAGACCGTCGCGGCGAAGCCGGCTGGTGTGCAGGCCCCGGTTGGCCTTGCCCTTGGATCGTTCGCCGTAGGCCTCAATCTCCGCAGGGGCCGTGGGGGCGACCTGAACGGCCGCCAGGGCCAGAAGGGCGTCGGCCCCCACGGTCAGCGGAGCGGCGATCGCGCCGTCCTCGTCGAGGAGGTAGCCCATGGGTGTGCCGCTGGCCTGGTAGCGCGACGACACGTCGTTGTTTTGCTGGAGAAGGACCGGGCAGCGGATGCCGTGCTGGTCCAGGAAGCGACGGTTCTCGTCTCGGTCCCCCGTGGTGATGAGCACGGGGATGGGCCGGCCGTCGCTTCCGTCGGCCTTCAAGGCGGCCAGGCCGCCGGCCATTTGCTCGCAGAAACCGCAACGGGGGTTGAAGAAGATGAGAAGCACGCGCCGGCCGCGCCAGCGACTCAGGCTCACCGGCTCGCCGGACAGGTCCGGCAATTCAAAATCCGGCGCGGCCGAGCCGACGTTGAGTCCGCGAGGATCCGGCGCGGCGTCGCGCACCAGCTGGTGCATCCGCGCTTCCAGGACTTCGAGGCGCAACAGAATTCGGCCGTTCTGTCGGAGGAGTTGATAAACGAGCCAGCACCCGAGCGCGACCACCAACCAGGGCAACACGGTGCCGAGCAAGGTTGCTATCATAACACGTTCTCAGGGACGCGAATTAAGTGACTGCGAGCGGCATGGATCGCAGACGACGCTGACTGCACCACACAGGGAATTGGCAGGTTTTTTCACCAAACGAAAAGGAGTGTAGTGGTCGCCGGAATCGCCGTCAACAAAATAAACTGCAAAAAAATAGTTTGAAGATAGGGTGACGATTTAGCGATGTTTCCGCAATTCCGCGCAGTGGGGTGTGCCGGGCGACCGGCCGGCGCCAACCGACTTGTGGATCGTCTCAGTTGACTTGGCGGGTCGGTGGGACCGGCGTCCCGCCGATCCGGGCGAGCAGGATCTGCGGGACGCCGGTCCCACCGACCCTATCGACGGTGGCGGGCTACGAGTGCGGACCTTACCAGCCGGCTGACGCCGGCCGTTCGTCGCGCGGCGGCGGACTTGTCTTGACGTTCTTCTAAACCGCGGCTATCACCGTAGTGGCGACGGAAGCGGCGCAGGCCGCAGGATCCGCACGCCTGTTCCGCCTCGGCGGCGCGCCCATTCTTTTCCTCACGGACGGCCTGAAATGGACCTTCCCGGCCGGCCGACTTTTCTCCTTGGGGACCGCTCGCGCGAGCGGCAATTATCGAAACCTTCACGGAGTAACCAGATAGATTAGGTGGATGAATATTCTTCGTCTGCCGTACCGACAACCCGGCTGCCGCGGTCGTCCTGCAATGGGGCGGTCGGGCCGCGGCGGCCGGTTGTAGGCTCCCGTCCCGGAGAACTGGCCATGAAAATGCGGAAGACCGCCCGCGTGAGCGTCCCCAACCCGCGCCGCCCGGCCGAGCGCGCCGAAAGCGCCGATGCCGGCCAATTGCGGGACATCTGCCACGAATTGCTGAAGATCCTCCCGGAGTTGAGCAGCGGCGCCCATGCCGGCGATGACGACCTTCGCCGCTGGATCGAACGATTTCGCAGCCTCGCCGAGCAGTTCGGCGTCGCCCTGCCGCCCTCGAAGGAAGAAGCGGCCGGACTCGTCG